>NZ_JSZE01000099.1 GCF_000802365.1 Xanthomonas cannabis pv. cannabis | reverse complement strand
CGCCCAACATGCAGGCGGCCAGCAGCACGGCGCCGAGATGTTTCAGTTCAAGCATGTGCGAGGCTCTGCCAGTGCGGTAAGGACGTCCGCCATCATCCCGACTGCACGTGTAGGCCAGGCAAATGAACGAGGCGCCTTGCGCACAACAAAAAACCCAGCCGTTCCCGGCTGGGTTTTTTGTTTACAGCATGCGTGGCGCTACTCAGGCTTCGGCGTCTTCCTTGTACGCGTCCACCGGGATGCAGGCGCACATCACGTTCTTGTCGCCATAGACGTTGTCCACGCGCGCCACCGGCGGCCAGTACTTCTGCTGCTTCAGGCTGGGCAGCGGAAAGGCGGCCAGTTCGCGCGGGTAGGCATGGGTCCACTCGCTGGCCGACACCTGCGTGGCAGTGTGCGGGGCGTGCTTGAGCGGGTTGTCCTCGCGGTCCAGGCGGCCGTCCTCGATGGCGCGGATCTCTTCGCGGATCTGGATCATCGCGTCGATGAAGCGGTCCAGCTCCTGCTGCGATTCGCTTTCGGTCGGCTCCACCATCAAGGTGCCGGCGACCGGGAAGCTCAAGGTCGGCGCGTGGAAGCCGAAGTCGATCAACCGCTTGGCGATGTCTTCGGCGCCGATGCCGCTGGTCTTCTCCAACGGGCGCACGTCGAGGATGCATTCATGCGCCACCAGCCCGTTGCGGCCGGTGTACAGCGTCTTGTAGTGCGGGGCCAGGCGCTTGGCGATGTAGTTGGCATTGAGCAGGGCCACCTGCGTGGCCTTGCGCAGGCCGGCGCTGCCCATCATGGTCACGTACATCCAGCTGATCGGCAGGATGGAGGCGGAGCCATAGCTGGCCGCGCTGACCATGCCCACATCGCCTTCGCCGCCCAGCGTTCTCGGTAGAAACGGCGCCAGATGCGATTTGACCGCACACGGGCCCACGCCCGGGCCGCCGCCGCCGTGCGGAATGCAGAAGGTCTTGTGCAGATTCAGGTGCGACACGTCCGAGCCCCACTTGCCGGGCTTGGCCACGCCGACCAGCGCGTTCATGTTGGCGCCGTCGGTGTACACCTGGCCGCCATGCGCATGCACGGCTTCGCAGATCGCCACCACGTCTTCTTCGAACACGCCGTGCGTGGACGGGTAGGTGATCATCAGCGCGGCCAGGCGGTCGGAGTATTTCTCCGCCTTGGCGCGGATGTCTTCGACATCGACGTTGCCGTTGGCATCGCACTTGGTGACCACCACGGTCATGCCGCACATCTGCGCGGAGGCCGGGTTGGTGCCGTGTGCAGACTCCGGGATCAGGCAGATGTCGCGATGCGCTTCGCCGCGCGAGCGGTGATAGGCACGGATTGCCAGCAGGCCGGCGTACTCGCCCTGCGCGCCGGAATTGGGCTGCAGGCTCACCGCGTCGTAGCCGGTGCATTCGACCAGCATCGCTTCCAGCTCGTCGATCAGCTGCGCGTACCCGGCCGACTGTTCGGCCGGGGCCAGCGGATGGATCGCGCCGAACTCCGGCCAAGTCACCGGGATCATTTCGGCGGTGGCGTTGAGCTTCATGGTGCAGCTGCCCAGCGGGATCATGGTGCGATCCATCGCCAGGTCCTTGTCGGCCAGCGAACGCATGTAGCGCAGCAGTTCGTGCTCGCTGTGGTGGGTGTTGAACACCGGGTGGGTCAGGAACGGCGTCGTGCGCAGCAGGCCTTGCGGTAGTGCATCGGCGGTGGCGGCATCCAGCGCGTCCACATCGGCCGTGGCACCGAACAGCTGCGCCAGCGCGACCACGTCGGCGCGCGTGGTGGTTTCGTCCAGGCTGATACCGACCGCTTCGCTGTCGATGGCGCGCAGGTTGATGCCGGCCGCACGCGCGCGGGCGTGGATGGCGTCGGCATCGATTGCCTTGACGTGCAGGGTGTCGAAGAAATGCTCGCCCACGGTGACGCCGGCGCTGCGCAGTGCGGCCGCCAGGATCGCGGCCAGGCGATGGGTGCGGCGCGCGATGCGGGTCAGGCCATCGGGGCCGTGGTAGACCGCGTACATCGAGGCCATCACCGCCAGCAGCACTTGCGCGGTGCAGATGTTGGAGGTGGCCTTCTCGCGGCGGATATGTTGCTCGCGGGTCTGTAGGGTCAAGCGATACGCCGGGTTGCCGGCGGCATCGATCGACACGCCGATCAGGCGGCCCGGCATCGAACGCTTGTAGGCATCGCGGCAGGCCATAAACGCCGCATGCGGGCCACCAAAGCCGAACGGCACGCCAAAGCGCTGCGAGTTGCCGACCACGATGTCCGCGCCCCATTCGCCGGGCGCGGCAATCAGGGTCAGCGCGAGCAGGTCGGTGGCCACCGCGACCAGGCCGCCCTGCGCATGCACCGCCTCGGCCAGCGCGGCGTGATCGCCGATATGCCCGAAGCTGTCCGGGTACTGCAGCAGCACGCCGAAGCATTCGGCCTGCAGCGCTTCGTCCGGCGTACCCACGCGCAGCACGATGCCCAGCGGCTCGGCGCGCGTGCGCAGCAGTTCCTGCGTCTGCGGATGCACCGCGTCGTGCACGAAGAAGGTGTCGGACTTCGATTTGGCCGAGCGCTTGGCCAGCGTCATCGCTTCGGCCGCGGCGGTGGCTTCGTCCAGCAGCGAGGCGTTGGCGATCTGCATGCCGGTCAGATCCGCGCACAGGGTCTGGAAGTTGATCAGCGCTTCCATGCGGCCCTGCGAAATCTCTGCCTGGTACGGCGTGTAGGCGGTGTACCAGGCCGGGTTTTCCAGGATGTTGCGCAGGATCACCTTGGGCGTATGGGTGCCGTAGTAGCCCTGGCCGATGAAGGTGCGCTGCACCTGGTTCTTGCCGGCGATGGCGCGGATCTTGGCCAGCGCTTCTTCTTCGGTGATGGCATCGGGCAGCGCCAGCGCGGCCGGCGACTTGATGTTGCCCGGCACGATGGCGTCGGTGAGCGCATCCAGCGAGGCGTGGCCGACCACCTTGAGCATCTGCGCGATTTCCGCGTCGTTGGGGCCGATATGGCGTTCGACGAACGCGCCGTGGTGTTCGAGGTCGCGCAGGGAAGACGGGGTCTGGGACATGGCGGGCATCCGGGGCAGGGGACAGACGAATGGTCGACGCGTCCCGCAGCCGGCCCGGCGCGCATGGCGCACCGCAACCCGCCGTAGCGACGGTCTTCCTCGCGCCCCTCTGTCCTTTTGCCTGAGAGTTTAAAAACGCGGCATGGCGCCTGGCCTGCCTGCGTTCCGTGCCCCTTCGGCGCCGGCATCGGCCGGTCTCTCCAGAGTTGTACTGCGGATGGTATCGGGCCTGAGCGATTACGGGCTGTTGCGCCTTCGGCAGCGGCGGTGCCGCTTCTCCCACCGTGTTGCCGGCCGATTATAGCGTGGCTGCGCATGATGGCGGGCCCGCGTGGGCCGCCGGCAACGGCCCGTGCACTTGGGTTTGCTTAACCTCGCCGGCGCAAGCGCCTATCATCGGCGCCCTCACGCGCTATCCGGCGCCGCCCCGGCGGATGCCGGCGTGCGTCCCGGATGCATCACGTTTCGGATCCCTGCATGACCCCCACCACGCCCTCCACCCGGCGCATGGCGCTGCTGCTCGCCGGGCTGGCGATGTTCGGCCCGTTTTCCATCGACACCATCTTCCCGGCGTTCTCGCGGCTCAGCCGCAGCCTGGCGGTGGACCAGGTGGCGATCCAGCAGACCATCAGCGTCTACCTGCTGGCCTATGGCGTGATGAGCATCGCGCACGGGCCGCTGTCCGATGCCTGGGGCCGCAAGCGGGTGATCCTGGGCGGGCTGGTGCTGTTCATTGCCGGCTCGATCGGCTGCGCGCTGTCGCAGGACCTGCCCACGCTGCTGGCGTTCCGCGCCTTGCAGGGCCTGTCGGCCGGGGTGGGCATGATCGTCGGGCGGGCGGTGATCCGCGACCTGTTCCATGGCCCGGACGCGCAGCGGCTGATGAGCCAGGTGTCGATGATCTTCGGCATCGCGCCGGCCATCGCGCCGATCATCGGCGGCTGGATTTTGCTCAGCGGTGCCGGCTGGCCGCTGATCTTCTGGTTTCTGGTGGTGTTCGGGCTGGTGCTGCTGGTGGCCACCATGACCTGGCTGCCGGAAACCCACCCGGTGGAGGCACGCACACCGCTGCAGTTCAAGCGCCTGCTGCAGGACTACGTGCGCATCGGCTTCAATCCGCGCTTCCAGCGGCTGGCCGCGGCCGGGTCGTTCAATTTCGCCGGCATCTTCCTGTACATCGCCTCGGCGCCGGTGCTGATCATGCAGCACCTGGGTCTGGGCGAGGGCGACTTCGCCTGGCTGTTCATTCCCACCATCGGCGGCATGACGCTGGGTTCGTTCCTGTCCGGGCGCATGGCCGGACGCATGGAGCCGGTGCGGCAGATCCGCATCGGCTTCATCTGCTGCGGCGTGGCAGCGCTCGCCAACCTGGGCTACACCTTGTCGGTGACGCAGATCGCGTTGCCCTGGGCGGTGCTGCCGATCTTCCTGGCCGGCGTCGGCATGGCGCTGATCTTCCCGATCCTGGCACTGGCTGTGCTGGACATGTACCCGCAGCAGCGCGGGCTGGCGTCCTCGCTGCAGGCCTTTACCCAGTTGATGACCAATACCGTGGTGGCCGGCGTGCTGTCGCCGCTGCTGAGTGAACACCCGCGGCATCTGGCAATCGGCATGACCGGTTTTTTCTTGCTGGGCTGGCTATTCTGGCGTTGGGAGCGCCGCAGCGGCCGCCGTCTACGGCACCGCCAGGCCACCGAGGCAGTGCCTCTGGAGCCGGCCGACCACCTTTGACCTGACAGGAGCCCGCATGTCCACCGATTCCAAGTTGCGCCGCGATGCCCGCAAACGCGCCGCCGAGCGCCAGCGCAACCAGGCTGCCGCCAAGGCCACGGCCGACTCGCCGATCGAACCGCATGCAGAACTCCGCGACCAGCAACGCACCCTGCTGGCCGGTATCGTCCGCCGCGACGGCGAATGGGTGCTGGGCATGGACGGCCGCATCGCCGGCGAAAGCACCAGCGCCGCCCAGGTACTGGCGCTGATCATGCGCGCGGCCGAACTGCACGAACGCCAGGGCACGCCGGTGCGCCTGACCTACTCGGACGCCCTCAAGGACGCCGCGCACGCCGAAGCCCGGGCCGACGGCATGGAGTTCGAACAATTCAAGACCAAGTTGAGCGAGCGGCTGCAGGGCGGCGCCAAGCTCAATTGAGCCACGCTCGCCGTGTGCCTTCGCTGGTGCCTTGAGAGATGCGGCGTTTAGAACGGGTTACCGGTTGCTGTGCCTGCTGCAAGGATGTGCAGCAGGCCGGTGTTAGATCCGCTGCCTGGCAGGTGTGGCGCGCGGTATCACCGGCCAGCCAGCAGACCATCGTTCCCCGTCCAGCGCATGGGGCCAACATCGTGGTTGGCTACGCGTGATCGACTTTTTCGATAGGGGAATCCAGGTGCAGTCCCCAGCACGCAGCTTAGCGCGCCTGCGCCTGTCGCTGCGTTTCCTGCTGCGACGCCTGCGCCTGTGTGGCGGCATCGCGCTCCGTGCTGGATTCCAGCGCCTGCAGGCGTTGCAGGCTGTTGGCGATGGGCTCCTCCTGCACAGCCTTGGCGTCGAAGCTGCCTCGCAGATGCGCTGGCGAGTCGAGCGCTCCCTGCACCACGAACCCGCGCGCGGGATCGTTGCCGAGTAGCACGTGATCGACCCGCTGCAAGCCATTCTCGCGTGCGGCTACCACCGACCCCAAGGCCAGGCGTTCGCTGTCCATCCCGGCCGCGGGGCCGGGTGTCGCCTGCAGGCGCTCCACTGCCGCCGTGCATTGCTGCAGCAACGCATGATCCGGGTGCGTTGCATCGCGCGGGTCCGGCAGCGTCGGGGTGGCGTCCGTCGGTCGCGGCAGTACGGTGGCATCCACACGCTGCAGCTGGCCGTCGTATGTTCCGTCGGCACCGTCGGCGATGCGCTGCAGCCGCTCGGCAAACCCATAAGGCGATCCACCGACATTGCGCGCCATCGCGATTGCGAACTGCTCGGGCGACTGCGACGGGGCGTTGCGGTCGCCGACCAGCGCCGTCAACGCGCTGCCGCCGATCTTGCCGGCGTCGGCGCTGGCGCGGGTCTGCTCCAGCAGCGCCTGCATCTGCACCTCGCTGAATTCCAGCGTGGTTTTCTGCCCTGGCGCGATTGCGCCAGTGCCCGCCATGTCGCCGCTCAACGCGCTGTTGAGGGTCTGCGCGATCGCCTTTTCCTCGCTGGCCTCGTTGCGCCCGCCCAGGCGCTGCAACAAGCCCGGCGCGGCCACATCGCCATCGATCTGGAAACGGTAGCTGCGCTGCTCCACGCGTTCGGCATCGTTGCCGTCGTACTCGCGCACGATCGTCAGCGGCACGTTGTCGCCGTACTGCAGCTGTTGCACCACGGTGTAGCCGTCCTGGCCCGGCGTGCTGATGCGCACCTGGCTGCCTTGGTTGCGGTTGCCGGCGACATCGGCGCTGAGCGGGCCCAGTTCCAGCTGCAGACGCTGCTGCGAGCTGAAATTGATCCGTTCCAGCGTCTGCATGTCATCGACGCCGGGCACGCCCGGGGCAATCTTGCCCTCGCGCACGAACGCACCCATGGCCGCAAGCCCACGCGGATCGGCCAGGTCGAACTGCGCGCTGTGCACCTGCGACTGGCCCAGGGAGTCGGCGCGTCCGAGCAGGGCCTGCGCCGGTCCGGCCTTGATGCCCAACGCATTCACCGCCTCGATGGCCGCGTTCGGCCCAGTCACCACCCGCACGTGGCGCTCGTCGACGCGTTCGATCATGTAGCTGCGGCCGCTGGCTTCGGTGATCTCGCTCTGCGTGGTCAGCGATCGCAGGCTTGCCGAGGATTCGCGCTGCACAAAAGTCTGGGTGTCCATCACCGCGCGTGCGCCGATCGGAAGGCTCTCCGGCTGCAGCGGATTGACTCGCCTGGCGGCTTCCAGCGGTTGATCGACACCGGGCAGCGTCACTACGTAGCGCATGCGCTGCCCGGCACTGGCGCCTGCCTCGATGCTCAGCTTGCTGTCGCCGAGCTTGGATTGCAGGCTTTGGTGCTGGCCGGTCTGTGCGTCGGCCTCAAGGCTGAAGGTGGTGGTCTTTGCATCGGCATCGCTGAGCATGCCTGCGCTCAGCGCGCCGCCGCGACGCAGGCTGGTCTCGCCCAGTGGCTGCGTCGGGCTGCCGCTGCTCTGCTCGCTGGTCTGCGAATATTTGGCCGACTGCTCTGCCGGGGTGACCGAGACGGTGCCGCTTCCCACCTTCGCCGCGTATTCGCTGTTGGAGCTGCTGTAGGTCGGGTCGAACGCGCGATCGTTCGCATCGTCGATGAACTGCGTGTTGCGGTCCACATCGCGCGCGTCCGGGCCGGTGTAGGCGTTGCTCATTAGGATGCTTCCTGCATGCTGCGCCTGTGCAGCGGGCGCGCAGTATATCGCCGGCGTTTTAGGCGTTTATCAAAGGAACGTTAGGCGGCGGCCCTGGTGACGGCCGCCGCATGCCGCAGCGACAGCGGCGCGTCAGTGCAGCGCGGCAGGCGCAGGCGCGTTGCTCGCGGCAGCAGGCGCAGGCGCCTGCCACCCGCACATCTGCCCCTGGTTCTGCTGCTTCAGCCACTCGCTCATCGGTGCGAAATATTCCAGCATCGGGCCGGCGTCGAGTCTGTCGCTGCCGGTGAGTTCCTTCAGCGTGGTCTGCCACGGCTGGCTCGCTCCACGTTGCAGCATCGACCAGAATTTCTGCCCGGCGTCCTTGTTGCCGTAGAAGCTGCACTCGTACAACGGACCCTGGTGGCCGGCGGCCTGGCACAGGCCCTTGTAGAACTGGAATTGCAGGATGTGAGCCAGAAAGTAGCGCGTGTAGGGGGTGTTGCCCGGCACATGGTATTTGGCGCCGGCATCGAAGAACGCTTCGTCGCGCGCGGTTGCCGGCGCCACGCCTTGATAGCGGGCTTTCAGTTCCCACCAGGCCTGGTTGTAGCGCTCCGGCGGAATCGAGCCATCGAACACCCCCCAGCGCCAGCGGTCGATCATCAGGCCGAACGGCAGGAATGCCACCTTGCTCAAGGCCATGCGCATCTGCGAGTTGATCAACGCCTCGCGGCCGGCCTGTTGTTCGCCCACCATGCCGATCGACTGCAGATACCTGGGCGTCATCGCCAGCACGATGGTGTCGCCGATCGCTTCATGAAATCCATCGTTGGCACCGTTCTGGAACAGCGGCGGCAACGGGTTGTAGGCCAGGTCGTAATAGATGTGGCCCAGCTCGTGGTAGATGGTGGTGAAGTCTTCCTCGGTAGGTTTGATGCACATCTTGGTGCGCACATCCGCACCGATGTTCTGGTTCGCCTCGCCGCCCATGTTCATGTCCCAGGCACTGGCGTGGCAGACCACATCGCGGTCCAGCGGTTTGATGAACTGCGAGCGCTGCCAGTAGGTGTCCGGCAACTTGGGCATGCCCAGCGAGGTGTAGAAATCCTGCGCGCGCTCGGTCATCTGCCTGGCGGTGCGCAGCTGCGCCTCGCGCTCGGCGTTGAAGCGTGCCGCGGTGCCGCCGTCGCCACCGGTATTGCGTGCCAGCACTGCGCTCAGATTGCCCTGGTACTGCTTTTCCAGGGCCGAAGTGATGTCCAGATCGCCGGCGCCGGGGTAGGGCTGCAACAGGTCCCACAGATTGCTCCAGTCCTGCTGCCACATGTTGCCCATCAGATGCGCCGGCAGCAGGCCGCCGGCCACCTCGCCCTTGTCCTTGCCGTATTGCGTGTCCAGCTTGCCGCGCGCATAGCACTGCAGCTGTGCGTACAGGGGTTTGACCTGCTCCCACAGGCGGTCGGTTTCGCTGGCCAGCTGCTGCGGCGGCATGTCGTAGCCGCTGCGCCACATCACGCCGACATCGGCAAACCCCAGGCCGCGCGCGCCTTCGTTGGCCAGCTCGACAAAGCGCTGGTAGTCCTTGCGCATCGGCTGCGCGGTGCGATGCCAGCCCTGCCAGGCATCGAGTTGTTCGTTGTAGTCGCGGCTGCTGGCCAGTACCTGCTCCAGCTCGCCCAGCTGGCGGCAGCGGCGTTGCTCGCCATCGCCCACGCAATAGGTTCCGGCGCCGTAGTCGCCTTCCATCTTGGCGGCGATGCGGGTGAGTTCGGCCAGTTTGGCCGGGTCGCGCGGAGCGGGCAGGGCGCTCATCAATTTGAGCAACTGCAGCGCAC
The DNA here is from genome assembly GCF_000802365.1 of Xanthomonas cannabis pv. cannabis. Classification (GTDB taxonomy): domain Bacteria; phylum Pseudomonadota; class Gammaproteobacteria; order Xanthomonadales; family Xanthomonadaceae; genus Xanthomonas; species Xanthomonas cannabis. The sequence goes on along the minus strand of NZ_JSZE01000099.1, from coordinate 15,773 downwards.
GCGCGCTGTCGGCCGACATTGGCGTGCCCGCGTAGTGCTTGGATTGTTCGATCCAGCGATCCAGCTGCGCCAGCGAACGCTCGTTGGCCTTGGCGGCCAGCAGTTGCGAATCGCCGTTGATGTAGGTGGACGACAGCCACTGCGCCGCGGTGACTTCCGGGTAGGCCGCCTTGTACTCGGCGCTGATGCGCGCAACGAACTGGTCGGCAGTTTCGCCCGGCGCGGCGTTGGGTGCGGCCGGCGTGACTGGCGGTGCGGCATCCTTGCGACAGGCCGACAGCGACAACGTGCCGGCGGCAACGGCCAGCGCCAGCAACAGCAGACGAGGATTCACGGGTGGTCCTTGCGGTGAAGTCCGGCGAAGGCTAGAGCGCGCCGGTCTTCAGGGCAAGCGGTGCGGCGGTGGGCATCACGCCGCGACGATCGATCCGGGAGGCGATCCGCAGAACGGTTGGCGCACGCGCAGGCCCTGGCAGACCAGGGTCAGGCGGCGTGATCGGTGCCCAAGCTGCAACGCCGCAGGTGGACATGCGGCGCCGAGCACCGCCCGCGCCCGCCTGCTGCGCGGGCCGAAGGCATGGGCGCGCTCAGCTCAGCGCTTGCCCGTGCATTGCGCGAACACGTCCCGCTCGCGCGCATACACGCTGGTCCTGACCTGCATCAGGCCCAGCACCGAAGGGAACAGGGCATCCTGATCGGTGTACTGCCCGGCGCGGTGGCGCAGGCAGGCCTCGTCCAGGCCGCGGTCGCGCGCGAACTCCGGCGAGAACCACATCACCATCGGCACATGGGTCTGCTCCTTGGGCGCGATCGCATACGGCACGCCATGCAGGTACAGGCCTTTTTCGCCCAGCGATTCGCCATGGTCGGAGAGATAAATCATGGCCGTGTCGTAGTCCTGCAGCCCACGCAAGGTGTGGATGGCCTGGTTGAGGAAATGGTCGGTGTAGCTGATCGAGTTGTCGTAGGCATTGACGATGCTCTGGCGGCTGCAGCTGCCCAGGTCTGCGGTCCTGCAGACGGGCTTGAAGCGTTCGAAGTGCGCCGGATAGCGTTCAAAATAGCTCGGGCCGTGGCTGCCCAGTTGATGCAGCACCACCACCCGGTCGCCGGGCTTTGCCCGCACCTGCGTGGCCAGATCGCTTAGCAGGATTTCGTCCATGCAGCGGCCATCGGCGCACAGGCCCGGCGTGGTGGCGTCGTCGAGCTTCTGCAGTTCCAGCCCGTCGCATACACCCTTGCAGCCGGACTGGTTGTCGCGCCACAGCGTGGAGATGCCGGCGTGTTCGAGCACATGCAGGAACGATTGATGCCCGCGGATCCTGTCTTCGTTGTAGTCGCGGCGGCCGAATGGCGAAAACATGCAGGGCACCGAGACCTCGGTGCTGGTACCGCACGAATGCATGTCCGGGAAGTTGATGACCCCGGCCTGGGCCAGCTCAGGGGTGGTCTGGCGCGCATAGCCGTTGAGGCCCCAGTTCTGCGCACGCGCCGTTTCGCCCAGCACCAGCAGCAACAGGCGCGGGCGGCTGCCGGCAGCGCGCGGCGTGGCCGTGGCGTCGTGTTCGATCGGCTGCTTGGGCGCATGCTTGATCGGCGATTCGGATTTGAGGTTCTGCCGCAGCGCCACGATGTAGTTGATCGGCGTGGCCAGATAGCGCACCTCACGGTGGTTGCGCATCAATGCCGAAATATCCTGCGACGACAGCAGCGTGCCCGCAGCGCCCACCAGCGCGACCGCCAGCAAAAACCCCACCCGCACCAGGAACGCCTTGCCCACGCTGCGAGCGCGCAGACGCGTGCGCCACAGCAACGTGGTCGGGATCAGGAAGTAGCCCACCAACGGTAGGATCAGTCCGGGCGTGAGCAGCTCGCGCGACTCCTTGTGGTCGGTATGCAGCACGTTGCGCAGCATGTCCGCATCCAGATAGACGTTGTAGCTGTCCATGTAGTGCGCGGCCAGGGCGGTGGTGAACAGCAGCAGCGTGAGCAGCGGCTTGGCATTCCATCGCCAGACCAGCACCCCCAGCAGTAGCGCATGCACGGCCACCAGCAGCGCCATCAGCGACACCGCAAATCCAAGGCTGCCCGGATGCGTGGCCATCGCCGTGCGCCAGAACAGCTGGTTGCACACCAGCGCGAAAAACAGGCTCGACAGCAATACCAGCGCTTCGGTCGACACCGTCGGCCGCGTACTCCATGTCAGCGCGCGCAGGCCACTACGCCTGCGCGGTTCCGGTAACCAGGTGCTCATGCTGCGTCCCCCGATAGCAACATCAAACCAAGCGCGCGACGCGGTCGTTGCAACATCACGCCGTACAGTGCCAGTGCGCTCACCCAGCACACCGCCAACGACCAGACATCGTGCGAGAGAAAATGCGCGCCACGCAGTTGTTGCGCAACACCGAAAATGAGACCTGCTGCCAAGCCTGCGAACAAGCCTGCAAAGCGCCATGCAGGACGGAGCGCCAGCGCACAGAAATACAGCGCCACCCACGCATAACCGGCACTGGCATGGCCTGCCGGAAAACAACCGGACGCAGCAATGCCGTTGCGCGATTCAAACAGCCCGATCATCGCGTGCGTGCCGCCATAGCGACTCAGATCCCACGGGCAGTCCATCGCAGTCCACGACTTGAGCAACGACACCAGCGAGGTCGACAGTGCGACCGATGCGGCCAGATACGTCAGCGGCCAGCGCAATCCCTTCAGACGCGGCCGGCACCACGCAAGGCTGGCCAGCACCAACACGCTGACACCGGCAGTCGTGCTCAACCCTTTGCCCACACGGTGGATCACGCCGCTGGTAAACCAATGGTCCTTGAGCAGCCAATGCCCGCCTTCCAGCCGATACAGCGCGTCGGCAATCCACTGGTCGCCATCGGCGCCCATCAGTAGCGCACTCGCCAACAGCACGCAGGCCAGCGGCAGCCATAGATGCCGAACAAGAAACTGCGGCTGCAGATCGCCGGCGGTGTGCGCCACGCTGGGCGCATGGAGAGGAAACGAGCTCATCGAGATGTCGGTCTGTGTCGATGCCCGGCATCTTCGAAACCCGGATGTCGGAGAGCGGTCGGACCGGAGTTGCTCAGTCGTTAACCCGCTACCGAGCGTTCAGTCTGTCTCGCCGTCGCTACCGGTTTGTTCGCTGTCGGACGCAGTGGCGATGCAACCGGCGTGCCATGCCGTGCCCGGCACCAACTGCCATTGATTGCGATTGGATTCGCCGATATCGATGCGTTGCGCCGGATCGATGCATGCCGGTACCGCCTGCTTGAGCACGAATAACCAGCGTTTTTGCGGCGCTTGCGCAAGCCACGGGCCAGCGTGAGCCCATTGCTGTTGCCAACTCGCCTTGAAGCCGAAGTCGGTGACCGGGCGATCGGCCTGCAGCAGGTTCTGCTCGCGCCAGGCCAGCATGCCCAACTCCGCGTCCGGCCCGATGCGCTGGCCCACCCGCTGCATCAGACGCGCGGACGAACTGTACGGGTCCAGCGCCGGCATCAGGCCCAGGCCGTACACCATCCATAGCGCGGCGGTCGTCACCACCAACGCGGTGCCCGCGCGTCTGCCGCGCGACCAGAGGAGTGCAGCCAGGCCGACCACGCCCAGGCCGATCAGCCAGAACCCCACCGACTGCAGCGAAGCCAGTTCCATCCCGCGTTTCAGTGCCGGGTTTTCCGCCCAGTGCAGATGCAGCGCGATGCCGCCTCCAAGGATCAACCCGGCGAGCGCAAGCAGCAGCACATAACCGCCCAGCAACACGCGCACGCCGCGTCGGCGCAACAGCCCGGCCAGCAGCGGCGCGGCTGCAACGCACAACGCCGGCAACATCGGAAAGATATAGACCTCGCGCTTGCCCGGGCTGGCGCTGAAGAACAGCAGCACCAATACGCTCCAGGCCAGCAGCAGCACATAGCGTGGGTCGCCGCGGCGCAGTCGCCGCCACCAGGCCGGCAGTAGCCACGGCAGCAACAGGCAGCCGGGCAGCCACAAGGTGGCGATCACCTGCAGGTAGTACCAGAACGGTTTGACGTGATGCCAGGCGTGCGCGTACCGCGTGCCGGTTTGCTTGAACAACAACTCGTGCGCGTAAGCGTGCAGCTGCGGGTCGTCGCTGTGCAGTAGCGCAATGCACAGCGGCCCCAGCCACACCGCCGTACCGGCCACGAACGCCGGCAGCACCAGCAGCCAGCTGCGCCCTGCCTGCGCACGGGCCGGCAACACGCTCCAGTGCCGGCGTGGCAGCGCCATCCAAGGCAACAGCAGCAACAGCGGCAGGAAGCCGACGCCCTTGGTCACCGTGCCGATGCCGGCGGCAAACAGCCCCAGCGTCCAGGCGCGCCAGTCCGGCCCGCGCAACACATGCCGCAGCAGCCCCCACAGCGAGAGTGTGGTCAGCGCCACCAGCACCATGTCGATCTGCGCACGCTTGGCCATCAGGCCGAACTGCAGCACCGTGAACAAGGCCAGCAGCGCATACACCGCCACGCGCCGGTTCCACAGCCGGCGGGTCATGTCCCAGGTCAGCCACAGCGTGGCCAGCGCGGCCAGCAGCGAAGGCAGCAGAAACGCGATTGGCCAATGCGGGATCAGCGTGTAGGTGGCGCCCTGCAGCCACATGAACACCGGCGGCTTTTCCGCATACAGCTCGCTGCCCCGGTGCGGCAGCAGCCACTGGCCGCTTTCGACCATCGTGCGCGCGGCCAGCACAAAGCGCGGCTCGTCCGGCGGGTTGGGCTGGCGCATGCCCAGCCCGGCCAGCAGGCTGATCACGATCAACAGCAACGCGGTCATCAGCGCGCGCTGGCGGGATGAGAAGGCAGAGATGGCAGCCGACACGCGCACGCCCTGAGTGAATGCGGGCACACACTATCTGGCAAACAGGTCGGAAATTTGTCGGAACCGCGCAAGCGGATCGCACGCCGCAGTGCAGGCGTTGCAGCGTGACGGGGTCTTGAGCACACCCGATTGCGAGGCGCTCCGGCAATACCGGCCGCGTTCGGCTTGCCTCGGTTAGGATGCGCACACCGTCCCGGTCGGGCCGTTCTGGAATCGCGCGCATGCGGCTGCTGGTCATCGAAGACAACCGCAACATGGTTGCCAACCTGTTCGACTATTTCGAAGCGCGCGGGCACACCCTGGACGCAGCGCCCGACGGCGTCACCGGCCTGCACCTGGCCACAACCCAGCAGTACGACGTGCTGGTGCTGGACTGGATGATGCCGCGCATGGACGGCCCGGAAGTGTTGCGCCGCCTGCGCGAGCAGCATCAGTCCGAATTGCCGGTGATCATGCTCACCGCCCGTGACGAGCTGCCCGACAAGATCGCCGGCTTCCGCGCCGGCGCCGACGACTACCTGACCAAACCGTTCGCGCTGCCCGAGCTGGAAGTGCGCATCGACGCCTTGCTGGCGCGCGCGCACGGCCGCCGCCGCGGCAAGCTGTTGCAGGTGGCCGACCTGCGCCTGGATCTGGCCACGCTGGAGGCCACCCGCGCCGGCCAGGCGCTGCACCTGTATCCGGCCTGCCGCAAATTGCTGGAGGTGCTGATGCAGGCCAGCCCGGCGGCGGTGACCCGGCAGCGGCTGGAGCAATCGCTGTGGGGCGACGACCCGCCCGATGGCGACATGCTGCGTTCGCATATCTACGAATTGCGCCGCAGCGTGGACGGCCCGTTCGCGCAGAAGTTGATCCATACCCTGCCGCGGCTCGGCTACCGCCTGGCCGAGCTCGACAGCGGCAGCGAGCCCGCACACAGCGACAGCGTCGATGGCTAAGCAGCGCCCGCTGGGCCGCCGCGTCATGGTGTGGCTGTTCGGGTACACGCTGCTGATGACGCTGGCGGTGTTCGGCACCGCGCAGTACCTGCACGAGCGCGCAGAGCATGGCGTGTGGCGCTCGCTGCTGAACTCCGAGCTGGACAGCATCCTCGACCGCAGCACGCAGAATCCGGACTACCGCTGGCAGGACTCGGACACCTTGCGGCTGTACCGCATCGATGGCTCGTCAGGCGTGCCGCCGGTGCTGCGCACCCTGCACCCGGGTCTGCACGACGAGCTCGAGGTGGCCGGCCGCCAGAGCGCTGTGATGGTGCGCGATACCCCCCAGGCCGGCCGCCTGGCGCTGGTGCTGGACATCACCGATTTCGAGGCGCTGGAAAAGTTCCTGACCCGCTGGATGCTGGCCGCCGGCATCGCGCTGATCGGCATCACCGTGCTGATGGGTACCTATGCGATGGCGCGCCTGGTGCGCCCGCTGGTGGAACTGGCCCGCGACATCGGCGCGTTGCGCCCGGAGCAGCGCGCGCAGCAGATTGCGGTGGGCGCACAGGGCAGCGCCGAGCTATACGTCATCGCCGATGCGCTCAACGATTATCTGGAGCGCAACAGCCACTTCGTCGAGCGCGAACGCGCCTTCGTCGACAGCACCAGCCACGAGCTGCGCACGCCGATCGCGGTGATCGGCAATGCGGTGGAGCTGGCGCTCGAACAACCCGGCACGCCGCCGGCGGTGCGTCATCAGCTGCAGCGCATCGCCCAGACCAGCGCGGCGGTGGAGCAGCTGATCACCTTGTTACTGGTGCTGGCCAAGGACCCGGGCCGGCTGGTGCGCAGCAGCGATACGCTGCGGCTGGATCAGCTACTGCCGGACATCGTTGCCGACCATGCGCATCTGTGTGCCGACAAGGACCTGCAGCTGGTCATCGACCCGCTGCCGGCCTGCAGCCTGACCGCGCCGGTGGCCATCGTGCAGACCGCCATCGGCAATCTGCTGCGCAATGCCATCGAAAACAGCGACCGCGGCATCATCCGGATTTCGCTCTCGGCACCGGGTATGGTGCGCATCGCCGACCCGGGCCACGGCATGACGCCGGAAGAAGTCAGCGCCATCTACGCCCGCTTGGCGCGCGGCAATGCACGCCAGGGCAATGGCATCGGGCTGGAGCTGATCGGCCGGCTGTGCGAGCACCTGGGCTGGAAGCTGAGCCTTGCATCCGATGCAGGGCAGGGCACGGTGGCCACGCTGGATCTGGTCGGTGCCAGCACGGCGGGTGCACCGGCCTCAGGCAGGCAGTAACCCGCGCGCGTTCAACCAGCTGCGCGCGTTCTCGGCATCCTGCTCGAACCAGGCGCGCGTGGAGCCCAGGCGATAGGTGTAGCCCCAGGCGTCCATGTCGGCCATCAACCGCGCGCTGCCCACCCCGGGCAGCTGTTCGGCGAGCAGGATCTGCAGGTAGCAGGTGGCGTCTTCCTCATCCACCGAATCGGTGGCATCGGTGTGCACGGCTGCACGCCTGTCGGCTGGCAACACGATCAGGTGCCCGGCTTCATGCAGCATCGAATGCACCGGGGTGTCATCGCGCACATAGACATCGCAGCCGATGATGCCGGCCTCCGGTTCGCCCCAGAAACTGCCGGGAATCGGTGCGCCCGCGTCGACGCGGTGCAGGCGCAGGCCGTAGCGGCCGAGCAACGCCGTCGGCGCCTCCAGGCCGATATCGGCCACGCACAGCACTTGGGAAGCATCAGGCACCGGGGCAGGGTCAGCAGTCACGCGCAGTCGCTCGCGGTCGGGCGCGCCGCAGGGCGCGGTGGGACAGACACCAAAACGGTACCGTGCGAACACGGTACCGTCGGCAGAAGGTCGCCGCTGCGGCCATGCAGCGCGCCCGTGTGGGCGGACGGCATGGCGGCAGCGCGAGGTCGCTTACTTGTCGCCGTCTTCCGGCAGCGCGACCGTGATATCGAGCACGTCGTGTTCGCCATCCTTGACCAGATCAACCCGCACCGCATCGGCATCGATGTTGACGTATTTCTTGATCACTTCCAGCAATTCGCGCTGCATCAGCGGCAGGTAATCCGGCCCGCCACGGTGGTTGCGCTCCTGCGCAATGATGATCTGCAGGCGGTTCTTGGCCGTCTCGGCGGTGTTCTTCTTGCTCTTGAGAAAATCGAGCAGGCCCATGCTTACCCTCCGAACAGCTTGCTGAAGAAGCCTTTCTTCTCCACGGATGTGAATCGCATCGGGCGCTCCTCGCCCATGATGCGGGCGACTGCGTCGTCATACGCCTGACCGGCCGGGGATTCGGCGTCCAGGATCACCGGCTCGCCCTTGTTGGAGGCATTGAGCACATCGCCGGACTCGGGAATCACGCCGATGGCCTTGAGTCCCAGCACTTCTTCCACGTCGGTGATGCTCAGCATCTCGCCGCCTTCCACGCGGCCGGGGCTGTAACGGGTCAGCAGCAGGAAGGCCGGTACCGCCTTGCCTTCCTCGGCCTTGCGGGTCTTGGAGTCGAGCAGGCCGATGATGCGGTCGGAGTCGCGCACCGAGGACACTTCCGGGTTGACCACCACCACCGCGCGGTCGGCGAAATACATCGCCAGGAACGCGCCCTTTTCGATACCGGCCGGCGAATCGCAGACGATGTAATCGAAACCGTCGGCGGCCAGATCCTTGAGCACCTTTTCCACGCCTTCCTGGGTCAGCGCATCCTTGTCGCGCGTCTGCGAGGCCGCCAGCACGTACAGGTTGTCGAAGCGCTTGTCCTTGATCAGCGACTGCTTGAGCGTGGCTTCGCCATGCACGACGTTGACGAAGTCGTACACCACGCGCCGCTCGCAGCCCATGATCAGGTCGAGGTTGCGCAGACCGACGTCGAAGTCGATGACGGCCACCTTCTTGCCGCGCTTTGCCAGCCCGCAGGCCAGGCTCGCGCTGGTGGTGGTCTTGCCGACGCCGCCCTTGCCGGAGGTGACTACGATGATTTCAGCCAAAGGATTTCTCCGAATGTTTCTGTGGTTGGGCCGCGTCAATCAAGCGCAGCGATCTTGATCTGATCCTGCTCCAGCCAGACCTGGACGGCCTTGCCACGCAGGTCCATGGGAACATCGTCCAGCACCTTGTAGTGGCCAGCGATGGCGACCAGTTCGGCGTGGAAGTCGCGGCAGAAGATGCGCGCGTCCGGGTTGCCCTGCGCGCCGGCCAGAGCGCGGCCACGCAGGGTACCGTAGATATGGATGCTGCCGTCGGCGATGACCTCCGCCCCCGCACCCACCGTATTGAGGACGGTCAGGTCGCAGTTCTCCGCGTACAGCTGCTGGCCCGAACGCACCGCGGTGCGCTGCATGCGGCCCGGTGCCGGGCGCGCGGCGGGTGGTGCCGGTTCGGCGCGTGCGGGCGGCGGTGGCGGTGGCGGCGGGCTGACTGCAGTCGGCTCGTACTGCGCGCGGAACTTGGCCAGCAGCGGCACGCCGAGCTGCTGCGACAGCAGGTCGATCTCGCTGGTGCCGTAGGCCAGGGCCACCGGCAGCACGCCGGCATCGCGCAGGCCGTCCAGCAGTGCCTTGGCGGTGGCCACGTCCGGCACCTGCGACAACCCGCCAAAATCCAGGATCACCGCTGCGCGCCCGAACAGCTTGGGGGCACGGTTCACGCGTTCGCGCATTTCGCGCACCAGGCGCGGCACGTCCAAGGTACGTATGCGCAGGTTGGCAATACCCACCTGGCCGATCTTCAGTTCGCCGGCCTGCTCAAAATCCACATTCACGCTCGACACGCCTCAGGCCCCCGTCGGTTGATTGGCGGTGGCGGCATGACGCGGCCGGCCGACCCACGGCAGGTCCTCGGGCAGGTTGCCGCCATAGGTCTCCTTGACCCACGGATAGCTGCACATGTCCTTCAGCAGCATGCTGGCGCGCACATCCACGTCGGGCATGGTGTTCTGGCCCACTTCGCGGAAGCCGAAGCTGCCATGGAACAGCAACGCCGCATCCGCGCCATGGTCCAGGAACACCTCGCAGGCCAGTTGCGGGTAGCGCAGCTCGGTGTAGCTCTGCACATCGGCGTAGAACGCGCGGCCCACGCCACCACCGCGGCGGCGGCTGGCGACCACGATGCGGTCGATATAGAAGAATTCCGGATGACGGTCCCGGAACCAGGCGAAATTGCTGCTGTCGTGCGCACTGCCGCTACCGAACCCGACCAGGAACCCGGCCAGGTTGCCGTCGCGCTCGGCGACGCGGAAATATTCGGCCTGCGCATAGAACCGTTGCAGCTTGTTTGAATCCAGCGGCAGGATCGCCAGTCCGGCATTGTTGTTCAGGGCCAGGACGGAATCGAGCTCGTGCTCGCGCACGTCGCGGATGACGATCGACATTGGGACTCCGTGGGGTAACGCTCTCGATCCGAAATCGGATCTGCGTCGGATTATTACATGCGTGGCCTGAAGCGGCGACCCGGAGCGCGCACCGCGATGGCGCGCCGCGTCCCGGCAGGCACGCGCACGCACGCCGGGATGCCGCGCAGGCACCGCCGTCGCAAGTCCGCGCACGCCGCCGATGACGTGCAGGCATGACTTCCGGCAAGAGGGCAGCGGCGCGGCTTGGCCCTAAGATGCGGACATGTTGGGATACCTCAGTCATACGCGCGTCCTGCGCTTCGCCGGCCTGTTCACCTGGGCAATGATCGCCATGCCGCTGGTGTACACGTATTGGCCGCCGGCCGAGGAGGGCGACCATCGCAGCGTGGCCGAGGCCCTGATCATGGCGGCCTTCTTCGTCGGCTTCGGCGCCAGCTACTTCTGGTTGACCCGCGGCCTGAGCAGTGGCGGCCACGCACACTGGTACGACCGTGTACTGCTGTTGCTGCTGACGATCTGCGCCCTGGCGGTGAGTTATCTGAGTGGCACCGGCCTGGGCAGCATCCTGATGATGGTGGCGGCCGGGGTGATCCCGTGGCTGTTGCCGCTGCGGGTGGGCGTGCTGTGGCTGGTGCTGAGCCAGCTGGCGGTGTTGCCGGTGTTCTATTACCTGCGGGCGGACTTCACCCTGCTGGCCGCACTGATGCAGTCGCTGCTCTACGGCGGCTTTTCGATGTTCATCTTCGTCACCAGCCTGGTGGCCCGTCAGCAGACCGAAGCGCGCGAAGAACAGCGCCGGCTCAATGCCGAACTGCGCGCCACCCGCGCGCTGCTGGCCGAGAGCGCGCGTATCAACGAGCGCACCCGCATTTCGCGGGAATTGCACGACCTGCTGGGCCATCACCTCACCGCGCTGAGCCTGAATCTGGAAGTGGCCGGCCACATCACCGAGGGCCAGGCCCAGGAGCACGTGCGCCAGGCGCATACCCTGGCCAAGCTGCTGCTCACCGACGTGCGCGAAGCGGTCAGCCAGCTGCGCGACAGCGGCGCCATCGACCTGGAGGCGGCGCTGCGCCCCCTGGTAACCCAGGTGCCCTCGCTGGACATCCACCTGGACATCGCCCAGCCGCTGACCCTGGACGACCCCGAGCGTGCCCACGTGCTGCTGCGCTGCACCCAGGAGATCATCACCAATGCGGTCCGCCACGCCGGCGCGCGCAATCTGTGGATCCAGGTGCGCCGCGACGCCGACAGCGTGCTGATCGACGCCCGCGACGACGGCCACGGCGCCGACACGGTCGCCCCCGGCAATGGCTTGCGCGGCATGCGAGAGCGGCTCAACCAGTATGGTGGGCAGCTGGAAATCCAAACCCGGCGGGGTGACGGCTTCGGCCTGCGCATCTCCGTTCCAGGCGCGCCGGCACTGATGCCGGCGGCCGTGACTCAAGGAGTGTTTTAGATGATCCGTGTGTGCCTGGTCGACGACCAAACCCTGGTACGCCAGGGCATCCGCTCGCTGCTGGCGCTGGACAACGGCATCGAGGTGGTGGCCGAGGCCTCGGACGGCAAACAGGCGGTGGAGCAGATTCCGCAGATCCGGCCGGACGTGGTGCTGATGGACATGCGCATGCCGGTGATGTCCGGGCTGGAGGCCCTGCAGATGCTCTCGCGCAACGGCACGCTGCCGCCGACCATCATCCTGACCACCTTCGACGACGACCAGCTGGTGCTGGCCGGGCTCAAGGCCGGCGCCAAGGGCTACCTGCTCAAGGACGTCTCGCTGGAACAGCTGGTCGGCGCCATCCGCACCGTGGCCGATGGCGGTTCGCTGGTGCAGCCGGCAGTGACCCAGCGCCTGCTCTCGGGCCTGGAGCATATGCGCAACGAGTTCGTCAGCCTGGACCGGCCCGATCCGCTCACCGACCGCGAGACCGAGATCCTGCGCCTGATGGCCAGCGGCTTTTCCAACAAGGAGATCGCCAACTCGCTGGGCGTGGCCGAAGGCACCATCAAGAATCACGTCTCCAACATCCTATCCAAACTGGGCGTGCGCGACCGTACCCGCGCGGTGCTGAAGGCGTTCGAGCTGCAACTGGTCTGATCGTGACCGCCGCTGCCGCCTGCGTGCCGCAGGTGGTGGTCCGGTTGCCGCGGCGGCCCGTTCAGACGTGGTGCCGGCGCCCATCGGCGCCTGCAACGGGCACGGCATCACGCGCACGCAGCGCACGATGTGCATGATGGCTGCGCGCGCGGCGCAAACCCTTGCGCAGGCAGGGATTGCGCAGTTCCGCCGCGGCGTCGCGCGCGCTGGATGACACCGCAAGACCGCGCTACCCGTCGCACAACTGAACATCTTTCTCGAAGCCTGCTAGGATGGTGGCTTCGCTTCACTCAACCCGGCCGTGGGATCGGCCCCGGAGACCTCCTGAATGACCCGTATTATCGAGTTCCTGATCGCCTTGGGGATCGTGGCTGGCTTGTTTGTCGTGGTGGGCTTGGTGTTGCCCTCGGAGCGGCAGATGTCCGAGAGTGTTGAGACCAACCGCAGGATGACGATTGTTTACGACACCGTGAACAGCTTCCGTCGTTTCAAGGATTGGAACCCGCTTGTGCTGCGTGACCCGAAGATCCAGCTGAAGCTGGCCGGCCCGGAAGAGGGCAAGGGTGCACGCGTCGAGTACAGCTCCAACGAGGGCTATATCGGCAAGGGCAGCTGGGAAATCACCAACACCGTCAAGAACGAGCGTGTTGAGATCGCGATCGAAGATCCCACCAAGGGCTACGACAAGGTCACCAATTTCACTCTGGCTCCGACCGGCAAGAACAACAAGAACGTCAAGATCACCCAGGACTACAGCGTCAAGTACGGCTGGAACCTGTTCGGTCGCTATGCCGGCTTGTATGTCAGCCGTCACGTGGGCGATGACCTGAAGCTGGGTCTGTCGCGTCTGGCAACCGCCTTGGCCACCGTGCCGAATTTCGACTACCGCGCGCAGCTGGATGGAAAGCCGGTGTTGAGCGATCTCAAGATCGTCGATGTGCCCGCCGAGGACCTGCTGGTCGTCACCGCAGGCAACATCGATCGTGACAACGAGACGATCAAGAAGTCGATCAAGGACAACCAGGAGTGGATCAAGCGCGTCATGGACGCCAATGGTCTGGAAACTGCTGGCCCGGTGCGCATCGTCACTACCGACTTCGCCACCGACAAGTACGCGTTCGACGTCGTGCAGCCGGTCCGCAAGCGTGCCGGTGGCGCGCCGAAGGCCGACGCCAAGACCGATACCGCCAAGGCTGATGCCAAGAAGGACGACGCCGCAGCCGCTGCACCGGTCGATGCAACCCCGGTTGCCGCAACGGGCGAAGAGCTGAAGGTCAACATCCCGTCCGAGGCGCCGGTGAAGTACGAGCGCACCAAGGCGCACCGTTCGGCGTTTGCCACCTACGCAGGCCATATGGCCGGCCTGGATGCAGTGCGTAGCTCGCTGCGTGCCTGGGCTGCCACCAGCGGCAACGACGTGACCGAGCGTCCGTACGAGTCGTGGAAGGGCGGCGTGGACAAGTCCTTTACGCAGGACGGCACCTACGACGTCTACTGGGCCATCAAGTAATCGTCTCACCACGATGATCTGATCCAGACAAAACGCGCCGCAGTCCTGCGGCGCGTTTTTTTTGCGCCATGGCGCTGCCAGGAAGTCTCCCCTTATGTCGTTGCTCGACCGTCGCAAGAAACACCCCTCGTTGCTGGCGTTCTGCGGCGGCCTGCTGGCCGCCACCGCGGTGGGCCTGTCTGCCTACGCCTCGCATGGCGTGTCCGATACGCTGGTGCAGTCGCGGCTGCAACTGGCGTCCCTGTACGCCTTCGGGCACGGCGCGGTGCTCACCGTGCTTGGCGCTACCGACACGCGTGCACTGGCGCGGGTCGGGCTGTCGTTGTTGTTGCTCGGCACCGTCCTGTTTTCGGGCAGCCTGGTCGGCGGCGCGCTGCTGCATTGGCCGACCAGCCTGGCGCCCGTTGGCGGCATGAGCCTGATGCTGGGTTGGGTGGTGCTGGCCATCGGTGCGTTGAGGCGCTGAGCATGCCGCGCCATACCCGCGGCTTCGATGTGGAGATGGCGTTCGCACACCTGAGTCGGCGCGATCGCGCCCTGGGTGCGTGGATGCGGCGTATCGGCCCGATCGCCCCGCAGCCGGGGTGGCGCAAGCCGTTCGACCCGGTGGATGCGTTGGCGCGCGCCATCCTGTTCCAGCAACTCAGCGGCAAGGCGGCGTCCACCATCGTGGCACGGGTGGAAGCGGCGATCGGCTCGCCGCGTCTGCATGCGGATACCCTCGGTCGCGTGGACGATGCGGCATTGCGTGGCTGCGGAGTTTCCGGCAACAAGGCGCTGGCGTTGCGCGATCTGGTACGCCGCGCGTGCGACGGCCAGATTCCCTCCGTGCGCAAGCTCGCTTTCATGGACGACGAGGCGATTGTCCAGGCACTGATTCCGGTGCGTGGCATCGGCCGCTGGACGGTGGAAATGATGCTGATGTTCCGCCTGGGCCGGCCGGATCTGCTGCCGATCGATGACCTGGGCGTGCGCAAGGGCGCCCAGCGCGTGGACAGGCAGGCGCAGATGCCGACGCCAAAGGAGCTGGCCATCCGCGGCGAACGTTGGGGCCCGTACCGCACCTATGCCGCGTTCTATCTGTGGAAGATTGCCGACTTCAGCGTGGCAGCCAAGGTGCCGACGCCGCGCTCGCAGGAGTGATCCATCGCGGCCACTGCGTCGTGCATATCGCGTCTGTCAGGGAGCATGCCAACGCCAATGCCACGGCTCGTAGACGATGCCGTGCGGGTTGTTGCGTGGGTAGCTCAGGCGGTAGCCGAAATCTGCCGCATGCTCGTTCAACCAGGCAAACGCCGCGGTGGTCTCAAACGACTCTTCCGCCGGTGGCTCGCCGGGGGTGCCGATATCCAGCGCGTCGCCGCTGTGATGTTCGCTGAAACCGGGCGCGGCGTTGACTGCGAGGATCTGTTCCAGGGTAAGTCCACGCGCAAATTTGCGCTCGAGGATTCCCAACTGGTAGTCGTGACTGCGGTAGCCGGAGATGGCATCCAGCACGATGTCCGTTCGCAGCGCTGCCGCGCGCATGTGGTGCCAGGCGCGCGCGGCGCCTGCGCCGAGCCAGAGCGGGCGGCCGAAGCGATCGCGCCCGGCAGATTGCAAGGTCGCCGGCTCGGCGATCAGCTGCAGGCCCGTTCGTTGCACGTAGCCGTCTGCATCCAGCCCGAGTCGGCTCAGGCGGCGCTGCAGGCCGTCGATCATCAGCGTCATGGCGTGCGGCGGTTGCGTGCGGGCGGCGGCGGCGTGCAGCCGGTCCAGCGCCTCGTCCATCCCGGGCTCGCGCGCCAACCGCGGTATCAGCGGCATGAGGCCCTGTGCCAGCTGCGCGGCCAGATAGCGTCCGTCGCGCTTGCGCCGCAGCAGCCAGTCGGCCTGCGCCAGCACGCGTGCATCGGCATTGCTGCGCGCGCGCAGCAAGGCGGCAGGCAGCAACTCGATGGCAGTGGTGTTGAGCAACGTTGTGGGGAGAGGGCGCATGGCGACAGGGTAGGGTGAAGTGGTGCGCGTCACCAGTGAGC
>NZ_JSZE01000098.1 GCF_000802365.1 Xanthomonas cannabis pv. cannabis | reverse complement strand
CAGGCGCTGTTTTCCGCAGCGCAGGCGCGCGGTGCCACTGCCACCGTGCTGCGTCCGACCCTGGTGTACGGTGCCGGACGCGACAAGACGCTGACGCAGATCGCCGGGCTGGCGCAGCGCACCGGTGCGTTCGTCCTGCCCGCCAACGCCACCGGCTTGCGCCAGCCGGTGCACGTGGATGACCTGGCCAGCGCTGCGCTGGCGGTGATCGGCCAACCTGCCACCCAGCAACGCAGCTATGCCGTGGGCGGCGGTGAAGTGCTGGCCTACACGCAGATGGTGGAGCGCGTGCTGGCGGCATTGCCGCGACCGGCGCGGTTGTATCAGGTGCCGCCGGGCCTGTTCGGCTTCGCGCTGACCACGGCGCAACGCCTGGGGCGGCTGCGTGGCATGAATGCGGCCGCGTTGCAGCGCATGCGCGACGATCTGGTCTTCGACCTGGAGCCGGCACGTCGCGACTTCGGCTACGCACCGCGCGCGTTCCGGCCATTGCCGGAAGAGCTCGGCATCGGCGAATAACGCGCAGACCTGGCCGGCAATGCCCGGATCAGACGCGCTTGCAGGCCATGAGGCGCCAGTCGCCGCGTCGCGCGCTGCGCAACGAGGCGATGGCCCGAAGGCAACGCTGCGCATGGCGCCGGCTGACAGCGCGCAAGCCTTGCGCCACCGCCCCTCTCAGTAACGCCACCCCAGCTGCCGGTACACCTTGGCCAACACCCAGATCGGCCCGATCAGCAGATAGGTCAGGTCGGTGAGAAAGCTCGGCTTGCGGCCTTCGATCCTGTGCCCCACGAACTGGGCGATCCACGCCAGCACGAAGACCGACAACGCGCTGGTGAACACGCCGCCCAGACCGACCCGGCCTTCGATGAGCCGGCACAGGCAGCCGAAGAAAAAGAAGATCCCCAGCATGCCCAGCCCGAGCGGGCGCGACAGCCGGTTGTAGTACGACCACGCCGCAAACATCGCCAGCGCCGCCCAGACCCCGCTACTGAACCAGGTGCCGCCCACCGGGATGCACCACAGCAGCCCCACCACCGACCACAGGATGGCCGGCACCGCCACCACGTGGATCAGCTGATTGGTGTCGTTGCGGTGGTCGTCGGAATAGCTGGCGAAATAGCGGTCGATCGGTCGCGCGGTCGTGGTGCGTTCGGTCATGTTCCCTCCCAGGAATGACCCAAGCATACGCGTGCGAACGGCCGTGGTGGCACTACGCGGAGGACCGGTCCCTGCCACGTCGCAATCGCGTGGCAGGGACCGGTGCAGGTCAGTTGACCGACACCGCACTCCAGGCGGCAGCCACTGCCCGGTACTGCGTGGACGTGCCGCCATACAGATCGGTGGCCGCGCTCAGGGTGGCCCGACGCGCGGCTGCGTAGTTGGTGGAGGAGGTCATATAGACGGTGAGCGCGCGATACCAGATGCGGCTGGCAGCGGCGCGGCCGATGGCCGTCAGCGCGGTATTGCCGTTGCAGACCAGCCCGGCCGGGGTCAGGTTGTAACTGGTGCCCGTGCCGAAACCGCTCGGCACCACCGCCCCTTCGGCCAGCAGATAGTAGAAATGATTCGCCACGCCGGAGCTGTAGTGCACGTCGATGGAGCCCAGATTGCTGCGATAGCAATCGGGCGAATCGCCGTCCAGGCTCGGCTTGAACATGTAGCGCAAGGCCAGCGTGCCGCTGCTGTTGCCGGCGATGAGTTTCTCGCCGATCAGATAATTGCCCGGCTGCGCGCTGTTGTTGGCGGAGAATTCCACCATTGCGCCCATGATGTCGGAGGTGGCCTCGTTCAGGCCGCCGGACTCACCCGAGTACACCAACCTTGCCGAGCGACTGGTCACCCCGTGCGTCATCTCGTGCCCGGCCACGTCCACCGACACCAGCGGTGTAAACGTGCTGCCGTCGCCATCACCGAAGGTCATGCAGAAACAGCTGTCCGACCAGAAGGCATTGTTGTAACGGCTGCCGTAATGCACGCGGCTACGCGCACCCTTGCCATCGTTGGCGATGCCGCTGCGCGCGTGGGTGGTCTTGAAGTAATCCCAGGTCAGCGACACCCCGTAGTGCGCATCCACCGCCACCGTGGTGGTGTCGCTGCTGGCGCCGCTGCCCCACGCATTGTCGGCATCGGTCAGCAGCGTGCCGTTGCCCGAGGTGCTGTTGCGCTTGTTGTAGGTGGCGCCGCCACCGCGGCCCAGATCGGTCATCTCAAAGCCGCTGCTGCACCGCGTGGTCGCCAGGCCCACGCTGCCCGCGTACAACGAACGCCCGGTGCCGGCGGCACTGGTGCCACCCGCGCAGGCGGTATGTACCGTGTCCCAGGAGTCGAGGATGCGTTGGTCCACCGCATCGACGATGTAATGCATTTCGGTCGGCGTCTGATCCGGCTTGATGCCGCTGTAGATCACCTCGTACGCCAGCCGTGGTGTCCCCTGGCGCGCGTACAGTGCCAGGCTTGCACGTGGCGCGGCATCCTGCGGCACATCGAACTGCGCGCCGGCCACACGCAGCGCGGTGGTGGCGTCGATGCCGGGCGCAAGGTCCGGACGCACCGGCGTGTCCAGAGTCTGGCTCAACTGGCGCATCACCCCACGCCGCGAGTGCACCACCACGTCGCCGCCGATCACCGGCAGCCCCCGATAGGTGCGATCGAAGCGCACATGCTCGCTGCCATCGGCATCGACGATGCTGTCGCGCGCGACAAAGACATCGGCCGGCGCACGATTGGCCATGGCCGACGCGGTATTCCCCAGCAGCGTCTGCGCACGCGTGATCGTCGCATTTGCAGAAAGATCGGCCGCGCCAGCGGCAGCAGAAAACGATAGCGCGCAGCAGATGGCTGCGCCCAGTACATGGAATTGCATGACGACTCTCTCCCAGAACGTGCAATGCAAAAACCGGCGAGATGACGCACGGCCGGTCGCGATCGGCAGCAGGTGCCGGCAGACAACCTTGCACAGTCCCGGACGTTGCAATAGTAAAAATTACCGGCGTAGTGCGTTCTGTGCGTCGGGCCACATTGCGTTGGGCAACGTATCGCACTGCGATGGATGGCCGGTCGCCTTACCGATCTGTCCTGCTTGAACGTCGCTTGGCAACACGTGCGCTACGACCGATGACTGGGAATGCGTCGAGCGTTGCAGATCGCTCACTGCTCATAGTCCATGCGGCGCGCCATGGTCGCGGTGCTCACAACGCGCACCGTGTCGGCCGCTGCCAGACAGGATGCAATCGCGCCGACGCGTGTAGCCGGGCATGAAAAAGCCGGCCATCCACTGGCCGGCCTTTTTGGTTGCACCCGTCACACCTCAGCGCGCACCCATTGCCACCTTCTGCTGCTCCTCGCGGACCTGGTGCTGCTGCTGCGCCTGACCGGCCAGCAGCTGCGAGCTGGTCTGCTCCAGCGGCGGCGCAGGCTGGTTCAGATCCACCGCCGCACGGAAACCCGGCGTGGTGCCCATGACGAACGCCTTGCCGTCCTGCACCGTCACGCTCTGCAGCTTGTCTGCGCTGTCGATGCCGTTCTGCTTGGCCTGCAGCGTGACATGGGCGGCCGCATCGTTGGAGATCATGCTCGGCAGCCTGCTGCGGATGGCGTTGTGCAATGCATGGTCCGGATGCGACGCATCGGTGAGCGAGGGCCCGGTCGGCGCCGCAACCGGGGCCTGCCGTGCGGGCGCCTGCGTGTGTGCCGGCACAGCCGACAACGCCGCCTGCGTGTTGCGGCCAACGATCCCGTCCTGCTGCAGCCCATGCTGCTTCTGGAATGCCATCACCGCCTCGCGCGTGTTGTCGCCAAAGCGCCCATCCTCGGCAAGCCGATTGCCCTGCGCATCGCGCACGCCAAGGCGATTGAGGTCCTGCTGCAGCTTGCCGACCTCGCTGCCTTGCTCGCCGTGACGCAGCGTGCCGTTGCCGGCCGCTGTCGCCGGCTGGCTGTGGCGTGCACCCGGCTCCTGCTGGTGGCCCTGATTCCAGAACGTCTCCGGACTGGTCAACTTGCCGTTGGCATCGCGCAGCTGGTAATGCACATGCTGTGCGTACTGGCTGTTACCGTTCGGCCCGCGCCCACCCATCGTGCCGATCGCATCGCCCGCCGCCAGCGTCTGGCCTTCCTTCACCTTGAGTCCATCCAGGTGCAGGATCTCGTGCGAGTTACCCTGTGCATCGCGAATCTTGACGGTCCCGTAATTGCCACCCGCGAACGTGACCGTGCCTGCCACGGGCGAATGCACTGTGGGATGCTGCAGATTACGGCCGGTCTGGCCGCCCTGGTAATTGAAGTCGGTTCCGCCGTGATCGCGTGCGCTACGGTGCTCGCCGTAGTGACCGGTGACATGCGGCGCAACGCCGTTCTGCGGAGGCAGCATGCGCTCCATGGTGGTCTGGAACGATCCCGACCCTGCCGCTTGCACCGGTGCATGCGCCGCATGCTGCGCGGGCGCCACCGTTTGGCCGAGCTGGCCGTGTTCGAGCTTGCCCATCAGCTCCGGCGTGATGTCGCGCTGCCAGCGCGCAAAGCGGTTTTCGCGATCGGCCAGTCCGTTCGGAGGGTCGCCGCCATTGATCGCCACTCCGGCGGCATGTGCGTCCTGCCTGGCGGCCTGGGGAACGTTGTTCTGCCAGTACCAGGTGGCGATTCGCGAGGCATTTTCTGGCTGCGCGGCCAGTTCGGGATGTGCCACCAGATCCAGATCCAGCGCTTCGCCTGCGGCGCGATACTGGTCCTTGCCGGTAAGCTGGATGTAGCCCCGGCCACGGTAGAGGTATCCATCGCCGGGTTCGGTATTGCCCATGCGTCCGCCGTACATCAGCTCGGCCAGTTTTTCCGGCTGGCCACGCAGCGCTTCCAGACGTGCTTCTTCCAACGCCTCCGGCCCTTCGCGCAGTGCTGACCGCACTTTCGAGCTGACTTGCGACGGCCCGCGCGTATAGCGGAACCCTTCTTCAAGCCGGTTGAGGCCCATCGATTCATGGCCGACCTGGGCCATGAAGTTTGCCAGCTCTTTGGGCTGGGTAATGCCTGCTGCATAGGCCGACTGCAGCAGCCCTGTTTCGCGATCGGTTGCCATGGTGTAACTCCTCATTTCTCAGCAACATGAAATAACGGACTCCTTCCTTGTCCGCGCCAACCATTACGTCCCTTTAATTCGTTTTCTCGTCCGCGGCCTCGTCCAGGGCCGCTGCCTTCTTCAGCGTGGCGGGATCAAACTCCTGGAACGCCACCATGCCGAAATCGTTCGCGGTGAGTTCCAGTGTGTTGTGTTGTTCGGTCTCGGTATCGGACAGATCACGTACCACCTTGTCCAGCAGCCAGGTGCGCTTGTCTGCCGAATACTTGAACGTGAAGTCATCGGCCCAACGCTCGCGCGAACCGCCGGAGATGGAGATAGTAAATTGACCGGGTTGAATGCGTGAAAACGCATACGGGTCGCCGGCCAGGCCGCCGCAACGGGCACATGGCACGATCTTGCTGTTTTCCGCCGCTTTCTGGAACGCGCCATCGGCTTGTTGGGTCAGCAACATCACAGTGCGCGGCGTTCCCTCGCCGAGTTTCTCGGTACCGGTGGATGGCGGTGATACCACCAGCAACGCATCGGAGCGTCCCGCGCCGGTCAGATCGCCGCGGATGGTTTCCAGAGCCTTCGATCCAGCAGGAACGAAGGAGTCGATCGTGCCCATGGGTACAGTCCCTTGTGTCGATGTGGCGGAAGGTGGTGAAGCGGGGGTGGACGGCTGCGGCGTCGCAGCGGCTGCAGTGGCCGCCGGCGTCTCGGGCGCACCTGCCGCAGCCTGCGGACCGTTGCAGGCGGCCAGCGCAATGGCCAGCGCAGTAGCCAGCACCGGGCACGTCAGTCGAAATGGATGCAAGGTCGTCTCCTGAAACGTAGGTGGTTGCGGTGGCGGAAAGCGCGCCGGTTACAGGGCCTGATCGTCCACCTTGATCAATGTCCAGCAGGGGCGCTGGGCGAAGTGGTAGACCTGCTGGTCGCCGGTGTCTGGGGTGCGGATCATCACCTGCTGACCGTCGCCTTGCTGGGAGACGACCACTTCGCGCCCGCTGCTGCGCACCGCTGCCAGGTCAGGAATGACGGGCCATTTGACTTGGGCCAATGGCACCTCGCGCGTCACGGGTGCCGGCTCGGGCTGCGCCTCGGGATCGATCTGGATCATGGTCAACGGGTCGGCCGTCGCCTTTTCCTGGACTGCGATCTCTGCGCTGAAGCGCTTCAAGAAGGCAGGGAAGTCGGCATCGGGACAGCTGGCAGAGGTTGCGGGCGCTGGGGCCGTGCTTGCGGCTGCGGCAGGTGCAGTCGCCGAGGCAGTGGCCGGCGATTCCGGGGCGGTGGAGGCTGCCGGCGGCGCCTGTGCAGAGCAGGCTGCAAGCGCAAGGCTCAATGCCAGAGCGGGCAGGGACGTACGGAAACTAGCCAATGGATCCTCCTGATCGTATCGGGGCGGCATGTGCGCGGGCGAGAGTCTATCGGCGGCCCGGTTGCGTCATGTGAATGCGCCGGCCTCCACCGCCGGCCCGCATTGATGAAGGGGCGATGGCACGGCATTGCCGTGTGATCGGCTACGCGTCCGCTGTCATCTGCTGCGCTCGGATGTGCCAGTGCACATCTCCCCCCTCGACCGCCCGACCAAAGCCCCGTCCCCGGGGCTTACAGCATCAATCGACCGAAATCCCCGCCAGCCGCTGCAGTGCTTCGGCGTATTTCGCACGGGTGCGATCGATGACGTCAGCCGGCAGGCTGGGGCCGGGTGCGGTCTTGCCCCAGTCCAGGGTTTCCAGATAGTCGCGCACGAACTGCTTGTCGTAACTCGGCGGGCTGGCGCCCACTTCGTACTGGTCGGCCGGCCAGTAGCGCGACGAGTCCGGGGTCAGCATCTCGTCCATGATGTACAGGCGGCCATCGGCATCGGTGCCGAACTCGAACTTGGTGTCGGCCAGCAGGATGCCGCGTTCGGCCGCAAAATCAGCGGCGAAACGGTAGATGCGCAAGGTGGCATCGCGTACGCGTTCGGCCAGTTCGGCGCCCACCGTCTTGACCATCGCATCGAAGTCGATGTTCTCGTCATGGTCGCCGACCGCTGCCTTGGTCGATGGGGTGAAGATCGGTTCGGGCAGTTTTTCGGCCTGGCGCAGGCCGTCGGGCAATTCGATGCCGCTGATCTTGCCGGTGCGCTGGTAGTCCTTCCAGCCGCTGCCGATGAGATAGCCGCGCGCGATCGCTTCCACCGGCACCGGCTTGAGCTTGCGCGTCACCACGGCACGCTTGGCGTACAGGGCCGGGTCCACACCGTCTGGCAGCACCTGCTCGACGCTGATGTCCACCAGGTGGTTGGGCATCAGGTGGTCGGTCTTGTGGAACCAGAAGTTGGACACCTGGCACAGCATCTCGCCCTTGCCCGGAATCGGATCCGGCAGCACCACATCGAAGGCGGACAGGCGGTCGGTGGCCACCATCAACAGGTAGTCGCCCGGGGGGGCGTCGGCGGGCAGGCGGTCGCGCGGAATATCGAAGACATCGCGGACCTTGCCACGGTGACGCAACGGCAGGCCGGGCAGATCGGATTGCAACAGCGTGGTCGACACAGGCACTCCTAAGGACGTCGCTATGACGCTGTCCCCGGGACCCGGCGGGCCCGCGGGTGGGCAGCGGGCCGCGTAGTGTACGGCGCTTCGTGGCGCCCTGCTGGGATTTGTCGGGCGGCTCTGCGTACCGGCTGTAGAGGGCCCGTCAGCCAGGCCGGACGGGCGTTCGGGTAAGATCGCCAACCCGTCTTCCCCACGCCCGATCGCCCATGTCCTGGTACGGAAAACTGCTCGGCGCACTGGCCGGCGCCTTGCTGTTCCGGGGCGCGCCATTCGTGGGGCTGATGATCGGCCTGGCCATCGGCCACGCGGTGGATGCCGGCTGGTTCAAGCGGCGTGCGGAAAACCCGTATGAGGCCCTCGGACTGGAGCCGGACGCGACCACGGCCGAGATCGACCTGGCCTATCGGCGGCTGATGTCGCGTTATCACCCGGACAAGGTGGCCAACGCCGAGCCGGAAGCGCGCCGCCAGGCGGAGAAAAAGGCCAGCCAGATCAATGCCGCCTACGATCGCATCCAGCGGATGCGCAAGCGCTGATCGCATGGCGCGTGGTTGTGTGTGGGTACCGCCAGAACGGTGCGCGGCGTGAGTGGGGACCTCGAGTCGCCAATGGGTGGGGGCCGTACCCTCAGCTCCCGCTGCGTTCCAGGGCACACGCGCCAGTGGCGCGTGTGCCTCCTCACCCCGTCGGAACGGGGCCTGGCGTGACATGCAGAAGTGATGCGTGATTCGCAGGTCTGGCCAGGACATCAAGCCGTGTTGCACGGCGCAGCTAGCGCTGGCCGGAAAACAGCACTGCGAATCAGCAATCAGAACTTGTACGTCGCCGTCAGCCGCACCGCGTTGGTGGAAAAGTCCGTATCGGTGCGACGCAGATCGGTGCCGGCCGGATTGACACGCAGGAACGGGTTGGACGCCGGCGCGGTGCCCGGCCCGACGCGCACCCGGGTGTCTTCGTCCTGCAGCCGCGTAAACAGGTATTCCACGCCCACCGACACGTTGTCGCTCAAGCGACGCTGCAGGCCAACACCGGCCTGGTAGCCATTGGCACTGTCGCCGCCGCTGCCGGTGAAGCTGTTGGCGGTGTTGCTGCTGACGAAACTGTGATCGAACTCGCCGCGGGCCGCGCCGGCGGTGAAATACGCCAGGTAGTCGCCCTGCTCGCCGAACGCATAGCCGATCCGGCCGCGCAGCGCGGCGGTGCGGTTGAGCTGGCGGGTGAAGGTGTACAGCGCAGGCGTCGTGCTGAAGGCGCTGACGCTGTCGCGGATGTCGTTGCGGGTGTACTCGGCCACCACGCCGTAGACCCAGTTGCCGACCTGCCAGTCGTAGCCCAGCCGCGCACCGTACTCGGCACCGCCCTTGTCCTTGCTGCAGCCGCTGGCCGGCGTGCGGCCGGCGGCCGCTCCCCCGCAGAAGCCCGGCGAGAACGCATCGGCACCGGTGGCGGTGCTGACCTGATCGCCGTCACGGCCATCCAGATTGGTATCGAAGCCAAAACGGCCGCCGGAGACGCCGGCCGGATCTGCACCGCCGACATTGAAGCCGATGGAAAAGCCGGACCAGTCGGCCGGGCCGGATTGCGCCCAGGCCGATGGCGCAAGGGCCAGCAGGACGATGGCAGCGGAGGCGATCGGGGTGGTTTTCATGAAGTCTCCTCAAGTCGGGCGCGGCGCGCCGGTCAAGGGCATACGCAGCAGAGCCCGCCACGGATGCACGCCTTTCCTCGCCGGGGCCGGGTTGCGACAATGCGGTTTCCGTCTTCCTACGAGCTGCCCATGCAATCGACGGCGATCGCCCCGTCCATCCTGTCCGCCGATTTCGCCCGCCTGGGGGAGGAAGTGAACAACGTCCTGAAGGCCGGCGCCGACTGGGTGCACTTCGATGTGATGGACAACCACTACGTGCCCAATCTCACCATCGGCCCGATGGTCTGCCAGGCGCTGCGCAAGCACGGCATTACCGCCCCGATCGACGTGCACCTGATGGTCGAGCCGGTGGACCGCATCGTGCCGGACTTCGCCGAGGCCGGCGCCACCACCATCAGCTTCCACCCCGAAGCCAGCCGCCACGTGCACCGCACCATCCAGCTGATCAAGGCGCACGGCTGCCAGGCCGGACTGGTGCTCAACCCGGCCACGCCGGTGGATATCCTGGACTGGGTGCTGCCGGAGCTGGATCTGGTGCTGGTGATGTCGGTCAACCCGGGCTTCGGTGGGCAGGCCTTCATCCCGTCGGCGCTGGACAAGCTGCGTGCCATCCGGAGCAAGATCGACGCCACCGGCAAGCCGATCCGGCTCGAAATCGACGGCGGGGTCAAGGCCGACAACATCGGCGCGATTGCCGCGGCCGGTGCCGACACCTTCGTGGCCGGCTCGGCGATCTTCAACGCGCCCGACTATGCCCAGGTGATCGCACAGATGCGCGCGGCCGTGGACGCGGCGCGATGAGCCAGCCCGCGCCACAGATCCGCCGTGCCACGCCCGCGGATGTGCCCCTGTTGCACGAGTTGATCACCGCACTGGCGGTCTACGAACGCGAGCCG
This sequence comes from Xanthomonas cannabis pv. cannabis, assembly GCF_000802365.1. Classification (GTDB taxonomy): domain Bacteria; phylum Pseudomonadota; class Gammaproteobacteria; order Xanthomonadales; family Xanthomonadaceae; genus Xanthomonas; species Xanthomonas cannabis. The sequence goes on along the minus strand of NZ_JSZE01000098.1, from coordinate 12,008 downwards.
GATGCGGTGACGGCCACTCAGGACGATCTGCACGCCAGCCTGTTCAGCGACGGCGCCACCGCGCACGCACTGATCTGCGAGCAGGACGGCCAGGCGCTGGGTTTTGCGGTGTATTTCTTCAATTATTCGACCTGGCTGGGCCGCAATGGCCTGTATCTGGAAGACCTGTTCGTGCGCCCGCAGGCGCGCGGTCGGGGTGCGGGGCTTGCGCTGCTGCGGCATCTGGCGCAACTGGCCGTGCAGCGCGGCTGCGGGCGTTTCGAGTGGTCGGTGCTCGACTGGAACCAGCCGGCCATCGACTTCTACCAGGCGGCCGGCGCCCGCCCGATGGACGGTTGGACCGTGTACCGGCTCGATGGCGAACGCCTGGCCGCGTTTGCCGCCGGCACCTGAGCGCAGCGGTCGCGTCGCCGCGGGACGTCGGGCCATTACGCCGGCGCGCAGATCTGGCTTCAGCCGCAAAGTGGGTCGCGCCAGTGGCTGAACGACCTGGGTGGCGCGGCAGGTGTCGGCGCAATCGAGCGCCGACATTGCCATTGTCGCGAGCGCTGGACGTCACAGCCGGCCTGAACCTGTGACTTTCGGCCGGTTGACCTCGCATGGGGCGGCCTTTCAGCATCGGTGTCCCCCATGTGCGCCACCAATGCCAGATGAACGCCTTCTACACCCGTTGTGTCGCCACCGTGTTGAGTGGCGTCGGCCTGCTCGCTGGGCCGGGCCTGCTGCAGGCCGCGCCGGCCGCGGTCTCCACGGACGCTGCGGTCGCCGCACCCTTGCAGTGGACCAGGCTCACCACTCGTCAGTCCTCTGGCGTGCGCGCATTCGTGCCGGCCCGCCTGAACGGACAGCCGTTTTCGTTGATGCTGCATTCGCTGGCGTCGTTCTACATGCAGACCACGCACGCCAATGCGGCCCGGGCGGAGATCGCGCTGGAGGGTGAAAAGCGCACGTTCGGCATCGAATCCGAAGGCAAGGTCAGCGCGCTCGGCCGCCAATACGGGCACGCCAACGAGATCTCGGTTGGCGACGACGTGGCCCGGAACAAGCGTGTCGAAATCTTCGAAGTGCTGCAGAACGCTGCGGACGGCAAACTCAAGGACGGCATGCTTGGCAGCCTGTGGTTGCACGACCGCGGCGCCATCATCGATTACGGGCGCCGGCAACTGGCCGTCCCCGCAAGCGCCGCGGCCGCTCAGGCGTTCGATGCCGGCCTGGTCAAGGCCGGCTACAGCCAGCACGCCATGCACTGGGATGACCAAGGCAAGCTCTATTACGTGCTTGCGTCCATCAACGGAGTGCCGGCGAAAATGCTGGTCAGTACGGTGGCAGGTGATGCCGTGGACGCAACGTTGAAGGACAGGTATCGGCTTACCCTCAAGGTCCGGCCCGAACAGCAGGCCGGGCCGGCGGGCGCGGTTGTCCCGGTCTTTGACGTTGTCGGCCCGACAACGCTGACCGTCGACGGCACGCATTTGCGCCCGGCTCCCCTGCAGGCGTGGGATCGCAATGCCTACGATTCATCCCACGCCGAATCACGCTACGACGGTGTGCTCGCGTCGGGCCTGATGTTCAAGAATGACGCCGTCATCGACTTCAAGACCGGCCATATCTTCTTCAAGTAGGCCTGTTGGCCGGCCCGGTGACCACAAAAGGAAGGCCGCCCCATCGGAGCAGCCTTCAAGAAAATTGGAGGCTGATCCTGCCTCCGCCCGTCGTCCCTGCTATGGACTTCTATCTTCCGGGTCAGCCATGACATGGCAATGACAGCCGGGCGACATTACCTATTCACGATCCCCAGTGTGGCGCGCTGCTAGCCTGCGCCAATCACCCTTACAGCATCGGCAGCGCGCATGGCCCCGTCCCACTGGCGTCTGATCCTCAACGGCAAGTCCACCGACAATCTGGACCTGCGTGAGGCGGTGGGAACGCTGCGCAAGCGCGGTCTGCAGCTCGAGGTCCGGGTCACCTGGGAAGACGGTGATGCCGAGCGCTATGTCGCCGAGGCCGTGGCCGACGGCGTGCAGACGGTGATCGCCGCCGGTGGCGATGGCACGCTCAGCGAAGTGGCTGCCGCCCTGGCGCATCACGACGCCGACGCGGCCACCCTGCCATCGCTGGGCCTGGTGCCCCTGGGCACCGCCAACGACTTCGCCACGGCGGCCATGATTCCCATCGAACCCTTCGAGGCGCTCAGCCTGATCGCCGAGCGCCCGGCGCAGGCGATTGACCTGCTGCGCCTGGACACCGCGCACGGCCCGCACTGGTGCGCCAACGTCGCCAGCGGCGGCTTCGGCACCCAGGTCACCGTGGAAACCGACGAAGGCCTGAAGAAGATGCTTGGCGGGCTGGCCTATCTGATCACCGGCATGTCGCGACTGGGCCGGATCGACCCGATCAGCGCCCGCTTCAGCGGCCCGGACTTTGAGTGGGACGGCGAATTCATCGCGCTGGGCCTGGGCAACGGGCGCCAGGCCGGCGGCGGCCAGGCGCTGTGCCCGGAGGCCTTGATCGACGACGGCCTGCTGGATGTCACCATCGTCCCAGCCCTCAACGGCGAAGTGGCCGCCACCCTCGGCACCCTGGTCACCGGCGGCAAGCAGGCGGCCCTGGAACGCGTGGCCGTGCGCGCCCGCGTGCCGTGGCTGGAGATCGCGTCCCACCAACCGCTGACCCTGAACCTGGACGGCGAACCGGAAACCTCGCTGCATTTCCGCATCGCCTGCGTCCCGGCGCGGTTGCGGATGCATTTGCCTGCCGACTGTCCATTGGTCGGGGGTTGAGTGCGGGGAATCGGGAATCGGGAATCGTAAGAGCGTGATCGGCCTGCGCTGATGTGCGGTCGCCCGGTCGATGCATGCGCGCGAACGGGTAGCGCCATGCCATCCCACGATCAAGGCCAGCTGGCTTCGGACAGTCGCACTCAAATCAATCAATGCCGGCAGAAGCGAATAGCTGCGTCACAAGCTGAGCAACGGCGGCACACGCGAAGTGGCTGCATCACAAGCGCCGCAACGACCAGCACGCGGCCCCAACCCCCCTCCCGCCGGGAGAGGGGTTGGGGTGAGGGTCCCTGCGCCGACACTGGCGCCGCCACTCTCGACCCATGCTCCAAAGCGCAACCGCTCCTGCAGCGCCACATACCCACACCCCGACACACGCTGCCCGCGTCCGACGTCAGCCAATGCGCAAGCCCACACAACCCCCGGCCCGCCTTCGCAATTCCCACCGCTTTCGCCCCGGCCTGCTGCCCTGGGCCGACACTTGCGCTACAGTACCCGCGTGTCCCGCCTGACGACCCCACGCTCCTTCTCTTCCGCTCGCCGCTGGTGGCGATGGTGGCCCGTTGCCGTCGTCCGCCCCGCCACAGAGTCCCGGAAGGAAAGTCGTCTTGATCACTGCAGAGCAGTTCCAGCGCCAGGCCGCTGAAGGTCACACCCGTATCCCCGTTGTCCGCGAAGTGCTGTCCGACCTGGATACACCGCTCTCGGTCTATCTCAAACTCGCCGACGGCGCCTACACCTACCTGTTCGAATCGGTCGAAGGCGGTGAGCGCTTCGGGCGCTACTCCATCATCGGCCTGCCGGCGCGGCGCGTGTACAGCTTCCGCGGCCACACGCTGGAAGTCAGCGAGCACGGCGAAGTCATCGAGACCCGTGAGGTCGCCGACCCGCTGGCCGAAGTCGATGCCTTGCGCGCCGAGCATTCGGTGCCGCAACTCGATGGCCTGCCCGGTTTCACCGGCGGGCTGGTGGGCTGGTTCGGTTTCGAGTGCATCCAGTACATCGAGCCGCGCCTTGGCAGCGGCGACAAACCCGACGAACTCGGCACGCCCGACATCCTGCTGATGCTCTCCGAAGAGCTGGCGGTGTTCGACAACCTCAAGGGCCGGCTGTACCTGATCGTGCACGCCGACCCGCGCCAGCCGCAGGCCTATGTGCGCGCCAACCGGCGTCTGGACGAACTGGCGCACCGCCTGCGTCAGGGCGGCGCCGGCTATCCGCAGACGCAGATTTCCGATGCCATCGACGAATCGGATTTCCATTCCTCGTTCACCCGCGAGGAGTACCACGCGGTGGTGCGCAAGGCGCAGGAATACGTGCGCGCCGGCGACATCTTCCAGGTGGTGCCGTCGCAGCGGCTGCGCGTGCCGTTCCGCGCGCGCCCGGTGGATGTGTATCGCGCGCTGCGTGCGTTGAATCCCTCGCCGTACATGTATTTTCTCGACGTCGGTGGCACCCAGGTGGTCGGCTCCTCGCCGGAAATCCTGGCGCGCCTGCGCGATGGCGTGGTGACCGTGCGCCCGATCGCCGGCACTCGCCCGCGCGGTGCTACGCCGGAGCTGGATAAGGCACTGGAAGCCGAATTGCTGGCCGACCCCAAAGAGCGCGCCGAGCACGTGATGCTGATCGATCTGGGCCGCAACGATGTGGGTCGCGTCGCCGAACCGGGCTCGGTCAAGGTGGGCGAGCAGTTCGTGATCGAACGCTATAGCCACGTCATGCACATCGTCAGCGAGGTCACCGGCACGCTCAAGGCCGGCCTGAATTACAGCGACGTGCTGCGCGCCACGTTCCCGGCCGGCACCGTCAGCGGCGCGCCCAAAATTCGCGCGCTGGAAATCATCCGCGAGCTGGAGCCGGTCAAGCGCAACGTGTACTCAGGCGCGGTCGGTTACATCGGCTGGCACGGCGATGCCGACACCGCCATTGCCATCCGCACCGCGGTGATCCAGGACGGCTATCTGTATGTGCAGGCCGGCGGCGGGGTGGTCTACGACTCCGACCCGGACCTGGAATGGCAGGAGACGATGAACAAGGGCCGCGCACTGTTCCGCGCAGTCGCCCAGGCGGCCAAGGGCCTGTGATGGACGGGCAGGGTAGTGGAGCGCGCATCAGTTTCCGCAACGACTACAGCGAAGGCGCGCATCCGCGTCTGCTGCAGGCGTTGGCGCAGGCCAGCGCCGAGCAGCACGCCGGTTACGGCACCGACCGGCTGAGCGCACGTGCTGTAGAGTTGATACGCACCGCCGTTGCGCAACCGCACGCGGATGTGCATCTGCTGGTCGGTGGCACGCAGACCAACCTGATTGCGATCAGCGCGTTCCTGCGCCCGCACCAGGCGGTGATTGCGGTGGAGGCCGGGCACATCGCCACGCACGAAACCGGCGCCATCGAAGCCACCGGCCACAAGGTGCTCACCGTGCCTGCGCTGCACGACAAGCTGACGCCTGCATTGATCGCGCCGGTGCTGGAGGTGCACAGCAACGAGCACATGGTGCAGCCGCGCCTGGTCTATATCTCCAACAGCACCGAAAGCGGCACCATCTACACGCACGCCGAACTCGACGCGCTGTCGCGATTCTGCCGCGCAAACGATCTGCTGCTGTACCTGGACGGCGCGCGCCTGGGTGCCGCGCTGACTGCCAACGGCAACGATCTGGATCTGCCCACCATTGCCGCACTGACCGATGCGTTCTACATCGGCGGCACCAAGAATGGCGCGCTGCTCGGCGAAGCACTGGTCATCGTCAATCCCGCATTGCAGGCCGATCTGCGTTACCTGATCAAACAGCGTGGCGCATTGCTGGCCAAGGGTATGGTGCTCGGTTCGCAATTCGCAGCGTTGTTCGAAGACGGCTTGTTCTTCGAACTGGCCGCGCACGCCAACGCCATGGCGCAACGCCTGCGCGCCGGCCTGCTGGCCGCGGGCGTGGAATTCACCAGCGACTCGCCGACCAATCAGCAATTCATCGCCGTCACCGCCCAGCAGGCCGAGCAGATCGCACGCCGCTATGACTTCGAACGCTGGGAAACGCGCAGCGATGGGCGGCTGGTCATTCGCTTCGTGACCTCGTGGGCGACGAATCTCCATCATGTTGATGGACTTGTAAATTATTTTACTAGGAGAGATTGAAGTGGCGTTCGTGAAGCCTGCCTATTCAAGGAAGCAGATTAGTCGAGCAGGAGATCTCTTAGTAAATCCGAATGCTTCGGATGAGGAGTTGATGTGGGCCGCGGATGTTCTGACTAACTGGCGTGCTTGTCATGGCTATCCAATTAATACTTTCCAGGCAACGTTGAGAAACAAGCTTAAGGCTATTGATCAGCAGGCTATTGTCGCTCAGCGACTGAAGCGAACTCCCTCCATAATCCTCAAATTACAACGTTTCGAGGGGATGAAGCTTGCAAGGATGCAGGACATTGGTGGTCTTCGAGCGATTGTTGGTTCAATAGCTAAGCTTAATAGGCTTGAGTTCGCATACAGGAATTCTGCTTTTTCGCACGACTTGTCGCACTCCAAGAATTATGTCCAGGTGCCGAAGGATGATGGGTATCGCGGCATTCATATGATATATAAATATGACAATCCACTGGCGCCAGAGTATGAGGGGTTGTCAGTTGAATTGCAGTTCCGCACGAGAGTCCAGCATGCGTGGGCAACTGCGGTAGAGACTATGGGGACTTTTCTAGGACAAGCCCTGAAATCTGGGCAGGGCTCAGCCGAGTGGAAAAAATTTTTTGTGGTGGCAAGTGCAGCGCTGGGTGCTGTGGAGAGAACTGCTCCAGTTCCAGGATTTGAGAATTTTACAGTCCAAGAAATTGCTGAGGAGCTTCGAGATATCGAAGCGAGACTGCATGTGCTGGAAAAGCTTCGAAATTTTGCAATTGTTACAGCTCAAATTACTCAAGAGCGAGGGCAGGGAGCATATCATCTTATCATTTTGGACTCTGGAAGAAGAACAGTCACCCTGAAGCCTTTCCCTGTGTCTCGTCTTGAGCAGGCAAACATTGAGTATGCGCAGATTGAACTTCGAGCAAAAGCAGGGGAGAGCGTCGAAGCAGTTTTGGTTGCAGCTGGTCCAGTCGACGCCTTAAGAAAAGCATATCCAAATTATTTTCTAGATACTCATGAATTCGTTCGTCAAATTTCGAAAGTTTTGGGCAGGAAGGTTTAATAAATGTTACTCATGCTCGATAACTAGCATTGCAGTGCAGGGTGGTCCAGCAGGATCCGGGAAGGCCCTTTGTATCAATGGTTTACAGGCATTTCTTGTCCAGTGTGATTCGTTTGGATCCATCGTAATCCAGTGAATTTGCGGGTATCGTAGCGGGTATCAATTGGCCGATACCCGCACATGTCGCTGACCGACGCAAAAATCAGAACTGCCAAGCCTGGCGTTAAGCCAGTCAAGTTGACTGACGGCGGAGGTCTTTACCTTGAGGTGCGGCCCACCGGGGCAAAGCTGTGGCGCTATCGCTACCGTATCGCTAGCAAGGAAAACGTCTATGCCATGGGCGAGTATCCGGAGGTATCACTGGCTGCTGCGCGTGCCGAGCATGACAAGGCGCGCGCGCTGGTGAAGCAAGGGCTTCATCCCGCCCATAGCCGCCAGGCCGAGCGGTTGTCCAACCACGCATCGAATGCCAATACGTTTGAGGCAATCGCGAAGGAATGGATTTCTAGGAAGTCTGAAAGCTGGACACCGTACTACCAGCGACAAGTTGAAAATTTCCTCACAGCGGATGTCTTTCCTCACATCGGCAGGCTGCCGATTCGTACCGTAACGGCAGCGCACCTGCTTGAGATCATCAGGCGGGTAGAGCAGCGTGGAGCCTCCACTGTCGCCTTGCTTGTCAGGCAATGGTCTTCAGCGATCTTTCGCTATGCGGTGGCTACGCTCCGTGCGGACAACGATCCCGCAGCTGCCCTGAGGGGCGCGATTCATCGCCCCAAGGTAGAACACCACAGGCCTTTGTCGCGCGAGCAGATCGTGGATTTTTTTGCGACACTGGAAAAGTATGGTGGCTATCGCACTACAGTCATTGCCCTGCGTTTGATGTTGTTGACCTTCGTTCGTACGGTTGAACTGCGTAACGCGCAGTGGCCCGAACTCGATATTGATCAGGCGATATGGCGGATACCCGCAGAACGCATGAAGATGCGTGAGCCGCATATCGTCCCGCTGTCCAAGCAGGCTGTCGAGCTGCTTAAGGAACTGCAGACGTACACGGGGGGCCGTGGTTTCCTATTTCCGAACTACCGAACGCCTAAAGAGTCGATGACGGCTACCACGCTTAATCGCGCGCTTGAACGTATGGGATTCAATGGGAAGGACAGTATTGGCTTCTCCGCACATGGCTTCCGCGCAACCGCATCGACGTTCCTGAATGAAATGGGTTTTCGTCCCGATGTCATTGAGCGACAGCTTGCGCATGCCGAGCGAAATAAGGTTCGGGCAAGTTACAACCAAGCCGAGTACATGCACGAACGGGAAGTAATGATGCAGACGTGGGCGGACTTTCTTGACAATCCGGGTGCAAGGATAAAGCAAGCGAACAATGCGCCAGGCACTGTTTGAAGTTGATTCGAAGATTCGGTGAGCTGTAAAAAACAGACAGTGTGCAACTTAGATTAGGATCTCGTACAAAGCTTCTTCCGCTTCATCGGATCAGGACAGGCCTGCTAGCTGGCTGTTGGTTGTGCTACTGCGTGGACCTGTCGTTGCAAGGGCCGTTGCGGTCTCAGAGCACCCGCCAGAGCACGTAGCCCGGAGTGATAAAAATGAGTAGTGCAAATGCCTTGTTGAGTGATCCGCGATGTGTGGCTAGCGCGGTCGCTGCACGCGCTATCTCATGACTCCCGACGCATCCGTTACCCGAGGCTTGGAGGCTTCGGTTCGGCAGATGCTTCAATATTGAATATTCGAACGCCGCCACGCGATGATGCCGCCTCGCGCATACAGCCCGCAGCCGATCCAGATTAGGCCGAAGGTGGCCAACTGGATGGGGTGGATTGGCTCTTGATATAGCAAGACTGCTTCCGCCAGCAAGAGTGTGGGTGCGATGAACTGGAGCAATCCCAGTGTCGTATAGCGTAAGCGCCTTGCTCCAGCTGCGAAAAGGAGCAGTGGTAGCGCTGTGATCGGTCCAGCAAGAATCAGGAGAGCATCTGTAAGACCATCCTGTGCAAAGGCTGCTTCGCCCCTGCTACTGGCATAGAAGAGGATGCAGATTGCAAGCGGCGCCAGGAGCGTAGTCTCGATCGCCAATCCGCCAAGCGCGTCGATCTTCACCATCTTGCGGATCATTCCATAGAAACCGAAGCTCAATGCGAGCGTTAGCGAGATCCAGATCTCGCCACCACCGCTCAGTGCAAGGATTAGAACACCAATACCGGCGACACCGACTGCCATGGCTTGCGACCGGGCGAGTTGCTCCTTCAGCAACGTGGTGCCGAGCGCAACGCTCACAAGCGGAGTAATGAAGTATCCAAGGCTTGCCTCCACCAGATGCCCATTGGCCGCTGACCAGATGTAGACGAACCAGTTTACCGCGATGAGTACGGCGCTGAGGGCCAGTAAACCCAGGGCTCGGCTGCGCGCTGCCGCGGCGAGTGATCGCAACCGTCCCAACATCGCGAGGATGGCAGCGAACACAAGCAACGACCACACAACACGGTGTGAGAGGACCTGCAGAGCATCTACGCCCTTGAGCAGGTTTAGGTACAACGGCAGAACTCCCCAAAGGACATTGGCGGCGATACCGTAAAACAAACCAGTGCGGCTATCTGCACTATCGTTCATGGAAGCCTCGGTGAGGGGCAGCTCAGGGAGCCGGGTGGCCCCCCTGCCGAACCGCTTGTCACACAGCGTGTGGGATGACATCGAAGGCTTCGATATCCGGAGCAGCTGCGATGAAAGCGGCAGTCAACGGACGATGGGCTGCCATGTGCGGTGCGTCTCGGTGTGCATCAAGCGCAGCATCGTCTTCATAGATCTCGACAAGCATGTAGCTGTCAGGTCTTACCCGCGATCTGAACAGCGCATAGAGATGGTTGCCCGGCTCGTTGGTGCGCACTGCTGCGGCCTGAGCGGCGAAGGCACTTTCAAATGCTGCGCCGCTGGCTGGCTTGACCGTCAATCTCACCATCATGCTGATCATTAGGTCTTGGCCTTTGCGATACAGGCTTCATGCCTGGTTGATGAAGTCCTGGGTGGTGATGGCATTGGCATAGAACGGAGCGATCTCATTCAAGAATGCAGTCTGCTGCTCGCGGGTGAAGGCAGCTGAAGCGTCGTAGATGACGTTGGTGTTGTAGCCAAGATCGTGCGCGTTGCGCATCGACGACTCGATGCACTGCCTGAGGGCGAAACCCGACAAATAGATATCGAAAATGCGATTGTTGCGTAGGTAGCTGTCGAGAGTTGTCGAAGCAAAGACGCTGCTCCCGCCGGTACGTTCGCGGATGACGTACTCGCCGTCCCGAGGCTCGAAGCCGGGAAAGAAATCCGCCTGCTCGCCGAGGAACGAGCCATAGTCACGCATCATCTTGCGCAGGCCGTACTTGCCATCGCCTAGCACCTTGAACGTTGGTTCGAACTTGAGCGATGCGTGGATGACCTCCATGCCACGGCGACGCGCTTCTTCGAGAATGGTCTTTGAATTGGCGACGGCAGTGTCGACCTGTTCGCGATCCTGGAACTGGCCATTGATGCCGCCTGTAGGAGCCAGCCAATCGTTCACATACTCGATGAGGATGAGAGCACTTTTTTGTGCAGCGTTGTCATGGGACATGCTATTCATAGTGAATTCCTGGGAGTGTGTTGAGAGTCGCAGTGAAAAGGGCGTATTCCGCAGCTCATGTCATGTGAATGGAAAGCTGCTTGCGAAGATGGATATCTAGCAGTGCCGCGTAGTTGTCACCTACGGCATCAATGACGCTGGGACGAGCAGACAGGGCCGCCCGCCAGGCAGAAACGCGGGGAAGACCGTCGAAAATCGGCAATGACAAGGTCTGGGATAGGACTTCGAAATACCGAAAAACTGGTGCGAACACGGCGTCCACCATGCCGAAGGTCTGACCATCGAAATAGGGTCCGACCTCAAGCTCTGACTCGAGACGCTCAAATTTCGCCCTGACAGCGGTCTGCCGTGAACTCGCCATCTTCGGGTCGGTCGCGTGGAGGAATTGCCAGATGTCTGACATGGTCTGGCTAGCGAACTCGGTCCAGCTGCGTTGACGGGCACGCCGCTGTGCGCTTGCCGAGTACATCGGCGGGCCTGGTTGAGTTTCCTCAAGATACTCACAGATCACCATGCTTTCGAAGATTGTCGTCTCCGTACCGTCTTGCTCGACAACATTGAGCAACGGCACTTTCCCAGTTGGGGAAAGGGCCAGGAACCAGTCGGGCTTGTCCGCAAGATCCACTTGGATCCGATTGAATGGGACAGCCTTTTCCCGTAAGACGATTGCTGCGCGTTGCACGAACGGGCACAGCGGGTGGCTAATCAGGGTGAGGGTGGTGGACATGTGTGGTTTGGGTTTCGGTATATGAAGGACGGTGCCAGGGCTGGCGACGGCAAGGCGATGGACCGACACGTCATCCATGGCACAAGAACGCGCATCGCCATGCAGCCGGCGCATGCGAGCGCGCATTGAGTTGGACGGAAGCCGGGCCTTGTGTGGTTGCCGGTGCGGATAGCGTCCCGCCGATCATCTGCAAACGTGCCGATTGGCTTGTTCGACATGCGTGCAGAAGCGGATGGGTCCGCAGGCGCGTCAGCACTGCGCCGTCGGCCGGGCTCTGCTTGTTCCATGTCTTCAGTGATGCGCCCACTTCCTCGAAGTGCTCGCGATTGTCCTGCAGATAGCAATCGGATTGCCGGGGCAGATCGCCGATCACTCGGGTTGCAAGCGTCTCGATACCTGTCCCGTCATCCGGGCTGAGCCGGATCAGCGCGTCCAGATACGTCATGCCGCGCTCCACGACGGTCCCCCTGGCTCTCATTCGAATCGTAGGCCTTTTTAAACCATGACAGCGCAGTCTTGGAGTCACCGCGCTGTTCGGCCAGGATGCCCAGGTAGGGCATGTAATAGGATGGTGTCTTGCGACGTCCCCCCAATTTTGAGTAGCACCTCAGTTTGGAGTCCAATTCCCTACCCCAAGGAGATTGGACGTGAAGAAGCGTTTTTCCGAAGAGCAGATCATCGGCTTCCTGCGCGAAGCC
>NZ_JSZE01000097.1 GCF_000802365.1 Xanthomonas cannabis pv. cannabis | reverse complement strand
TAGGGCCGTTCATTCGCTACGAGGGCTGGCTTGAACCGCGTTGATCCGCCGGGCGTTGAACGCGCCCACCTGGAGCCGGCGTGCCCGGAGCCGCCTCGTGGGGCGCCGCCCGGCGGGCAGCCACGCGCTGCGCCCGCAACCATCGTGTTCGATGGCGTGTGCCTGCTCTGCAACGGCTGGGTCAAATTTCTGTTGCGCCACGATCGACGCGGGCGCTATCGCTTTGCGGCGATGCAGGGCCAGGCCGGGCGCGCGTTGTTGCAGCAGCACGGGCTGGATCCGGACGACCCGCTGTCGTTCCTGCTGGTGGATGTCGACGGTGCGTGGACCGACAGCGATGCGATCGTGCAGGTGCTATCCGGGTTGGGCGGCTTCTGGCGGCTGGCCACGCTGGTGCGCGTGCTGCCGCGCGGTGTGCGTGACATCGGCTACCGCCTGATCGCACGCAACCGCTACCGCTGGTTCGGTCGCACCGAGCACTGCATGTTGCCGACCCCGGAGCAGCGCGAGCGGTTTCTGGACTAGCGCCCCAGCTAGACGTAGGAGCGCATCTGGGCGCGATCGGGCATTACCGATAAAGCTCCGTCGCGCCCAGGTGCGCTCCTACGACTGCGCGCTGATTTCTATGATGGCTTGTTGATACGGAGTGCTGTTCGGCCGGGTGCGTTGGACCTGTGGTGGCGGACAGGCACGCCAATCTGGTGTAGGAGCGCACCTGGGCGCGATCAGGCATTACCGATAAAGCTCGGTCGCGCCCGGGTGCGCTCCTACGACTGTGCGCTGATTTCTATGATGGCTTGTTGATACGGAGTGCCGGAGTGCTATTCGGCCGCGTGCGTTGGACCTGTGGTGGCGGACAGGCACGCCAGTCTGGTGTAGGAGCGCACCTGGGCGCGATCGGCATTACCGGGAAAGCTCGTCGCGCCCGGGCGCGCTCCTGCGGTGATGCTGCGCTTGGGGTGACGGCGGCTTACGCGGCTGCGTGTTTGAAGCTTGCGCGCGCTGCTTTCGGGTCGCCGCTGTGCGCGGCTTGCAGGCGGAAGATCGACACCGCATCGGCCAGTTCCACTGCCTGCTCTTCCAGGCTGCGCGCGGCGGCGGTGGCTTCTTCCACCAGCGCGGCGTTGCGTTGGGTCACTTCATCCAGCTGCGCCACGGTGCGGTTGACCTGCTCGATGCCGCTGGACTGCTCGGCGCTGGCGGCGGTGATCTCGCCCATGATGTCGGTGACGTGTTGGACCGAACCGACGATCTCGCGCATGGTCGCGCCGGCGCGGTGCACCAGGCCCGAGCCCAGCTCCACCTTGTCGCTGGAATCGGCGATCAGCGTCTTGATTTCTTTTGCTGCGTCGGCCGAGCGCCGCGCCAGTGCGCGCACTTCCGAGGCCACCACCGCAAAGCCGCGGCCCTGTTCGCCAGCGCGCGCGGCTTCCACTGCAGCGTTGAGCGCCAGAATATTGGTCTGGAACGCGATGCCGTCGATGACGCCGATGATCTCGCCGATCTTGCGCGAGGCGGTGCTGATCTGGCTCATGGTGGCGACCACGTCGTCCATCACCTGGCCGCCGCTCTGGGCGACGTCACCGGTGCCCACGACCAGGCGATTGGCCTGCAGCGCGCTTTCCGCGTTCTGCTTCACGGTGGAGGTGAGCTCCTCCATGGAGCTGGCGGTTTCTTCCAGGTTGGCGGCCTGTTGCTCGGTGCGCTCGGACAGGTCGGTATTGCCGGCGGCGATTTCCACCGCGGCCTGGCGGATGGTGTCGGACGCGGTCTGGATGCCGCCGATGATCTCGGTCAGGCGGCTTACGGTCTGATTGGTGTCGTCGCGCAGGCGCGCAAAGATGCCGTGCGCGTCGCCCTCCACGCGCTGGGTGAGGTCGCCTTCGGCCAGCGCGCCGATCACGCGCGCCAACGCGGCCAGGTGGGTTTCCACCGAGTCGTAGATGCGATTGATGCCCTGCGCCAACGACAGCAATACCCCGTCCATGCCATTGATCTGCATGCGCCGGCTGAAATCGCCGGCTGCGGCGGCATCGATGATCTGGATCAGCGCCTGCTCGGCGTTGACCTGTGCGGTGACGTCCATCCACTGCGCAATGGTGCCGAGCTTGGCGCCGTCGGCCGCGATGATCGGGCTGTACACGAAGTCGATCTGACGGCCGAAGAACGGCGCACGTACCGCCTTGGATGCGGTCAATGCACGCATGCGGTCGATCGCGGCCTGGCTGTCGGGATAGATGTCGCCAATGCTGCCGCCAACGAAGCCTTCGGCATGGAAGCTGGGGCGGAAGCTCTGCACGTCCGGTTCGATCAGCTTGAGCATCGCGAGCAGTTTGCGGTTGGCGAACAGCACCTGGCCGTCGTCGTCCGCGATGCGGATCATGGTGTCCAGATCGTCGAGCGCCTTGATCACGAACTGGCCGTGGCGCAGGCCCTGTTCCATCACATCGAGGCGGATGGCGAGCTTGTCCTGGGTGTCCTGCAAGGCATGCAGCAGCGGCGCGAGTTCGCCAGAGGCGGTGCGCAGGTTCAGGCGGTGGAAGCGGCCTTCGCCGATTGCAATGACCGCGCGCACGGCCTGTTGCAGCTGCACGTTGCTGCGACGCTGCGCCCACCACCACAGGCCGGCGCTGGCCGCGCCCAGCACCAACAGAGCGGGGAGCAGCGTCGCCAGGGCGCTTGCCAGACCGCCGGGCACCAGCGTGGCGGCGTAGAGCGTCAGCAAGGTCAGCAAGCCGATCTGTGCAGCGGCGGGCAGCCCTGCAGCCCAGCGGGTGCGCGCGACGTCGGGATCGGCCGATGGGCGGGCAACGGGGGCGGCATCATGTGAAGGCGACATAGGCTGAGTCCAACTGGATGATCTGAGGGAATGGATCGGTGTCCGGCAATGCGGGGCTGCAAGGGGTATCGGCGGCTGAGCCTGAATCATGATGGCGTGAAGGTGCCGTTTGTCGGAATAAGGTCGAGCAAACCGTAAAGTGCTGGAAATCATTGATTTGGAAGCGGTTTCAGTCGGTGCCGAGTCCGTAGCAGTGGACGGGGTATGTGTTTGCGCCAACCTCTAAATGTAAATTTCGAGTGAAAATTACGGTGTCGCTCCACGCTATTCGACGTCGTGTGGCAGAGCATCGTGATGACATGGCTGCGCGCTTTGGAACGGCCGAGCCAGCCGACCTTGTGCGGGGACGTGCGACTGCTGCGCGGCGACGTGCAAGGCCCACCAGCCAGAAAGAGGTCGGGCAGATCGCCTGGCCGCGCTGCTCTGGTACCCAAGCCCATGAAGCAATGCGTCCGCTCGGTGCGGCAGACCCACAAAAAAGCCGGCCGTCTCACGACGGCCGGCTTGTGTGTCACTGCATCGTCAGGCAGGCGCTTATTTCGCCGGCGCGGCCGGTGCATCGTCCGGCAGGGCCCAGGCGATCACGCTGTCGCCCGACTTGGTTTCCATGCGGTCGTGCCCACCCACGGCGGCCACGATGTACTGCTTGCCGTCGATGGTGTAGCTCAGCGGGGCGGCCTGCGGGCCGGCCGGCACGCGGGTCTCCCAGACCTGCTTGCCGGTGCGGGTGTCGAAGCCGCGCATGAAGTCGTCCAGGGTCGCGCCGATGAAGGTCACGCCGCCGGCGGTGGCCAGCGAGCCGCTGTTGTTAGGCGTGCCGATCTCGAACTTGGTCTTGGACGGGATGCCCATCGGGCCCTGGTCGTAACCGGTGCCCAGCGGACGCCGCCAGAGCACCTGCTGGGTGCGCAGGTCCACGCCGGAGATGTAGCCCCACGGCGGTGCCACGCACGGCGTGTTGAGCGGCGACATCCACGGCTCCTTGCGGGCGCCGTAGGCCAGGCCCTTCTGTGCCATGTAGCCGGGCGTCTTGCTCTTGCCGTCGAACACCGACACCACGCCCAGCTCATTCATCTTTTCGCGGGTGTAGACCTGCAGGGTGTAGGGCAGGCGATTGCTGTTCATCACCATGATGCCGCGCTGCAGATCGACCGAGACGCCGCCCCAGTTGATGCCGCCGTGGTTGCCGGTAAAGGCCAGCGAGCCCTGCTGGGTCGGCGGGGTGAACATGCCTTCGTAGCGCAGCTGCTTGAACTGGATGCGGCAGGCCAGCTGGTCGAACGGGGTCATGCCCCAGGCGTCGGATTCGACGATGGTTTCGACCTCACGGCTCGGTGCGCCCACGGTATTGGGCATGCCCGGCGAGATCGGCTGCGTGGCCGCGGTCCAGTCGCCATGATCGGTGCCCTGCGGCACGGCGATCTGCTTGACCGGCATGAGCGGCGCACCGGTGGCGCGGTCCAGCAC
The DNA here is from genome assembly GCF_000802365.1 of Xanthomonas cannabis pv. cannabis. Lineage (GTDB taxonomy): Bacteria > Pseudomonadota > Gammaproteobacteria > Xanthomonadales > Xanthomonadaceae > Xanthomonas > Xanthomonas cannabis. The sequence continues at coordinate 9,670 of NZ_JSZE01000097.1, read as the reverse complement.
GAACACCTGGCCGGACTTGGTGGCCTGGATCACCGCAGGACGGGTGCCACCGCCGGCGACCGGCCAATCGACCAGGTTCGGCTGCGGGCCGATGTCGTAATCCCACAGGTCGTGGTTGACGGTGCGGAAGTGCCAACGCTCCTTGCCGGTGGCCGCATCCACGGCAACCAGCGAGGCGGTGTATTCCTCATCCTGCGGGGTACGGCCCTTGCCGAAGAAATCGCCCGAGGCATTGCCGGTCGGCAGATACACCAGGCCCAGCTCGTCGTCGGCCGCCATCAGCGACCACACGTTCGGAGTGGAACGGGTATAGGTCTGCCCGGCCGGCGGCTCGGCGGTGATCGCCGGGTTGCCCAGGTCCCAGGCCCAGCGCAGCTGGCCGGTGAGCGCATCGAAGCCACGCACCACGCCCGACGGCGCATCGCCTTCCTGGCCGTCACGCACCTGGCCGGTGGGCTGGATCACCACGCCGCGCATCACCACCGGCGGCGAGGTCGGGCCGACGAAGCCCGGCTTGGTGTTGCCGGTGCCGGCATTGAGATCGACAAAGCCGTTGTTGCCGAAGCTGGTGCACAGCTTGCCGGTCTGCGCGTCCAGCGCGCCGAGGCGGCCATCGACCATCGGCCAGAAGATCCGCGTCGGGCACTCGGCGGTGCCTTGCGGCGCCTGGTAGTACGACACGCCGCGGCAAGTGGTGGCGGCAACGCCGGCCATCGCCTTCGGATTGGTCTGCGGGTCGAAGCGCCAGCGCTCCTTGCCGTTGGCGGCTTCCACCGCGATCACCTTCTGGGTGGGCGTGCAGATGTAGAGCAGCTCGCCGACCTTGAGCGGGGTGTTCTGGAAGGCGTAGCCCAGTTTGGAATCCTTCGGCTTCAGGTCGCCGGTGTGGAACTCCCAGGCAATCTTGAGATTCTTGACGTTGTCCGGGGTGATCTGGGCGCCTGGCGTGTAGTGGTTGGACAGGTTGGAGCCGGCATAGGCGGTCCAGTTGCTGGCGTCGTGGTTGGCCGCCACATTCCCGTCCGGGCTGGGCACGTTGCCGCGGCTGAAGGCGGTCGGGTTGGTGGCCTGCTTGGAGGCATCGGCCAGCTCGACATTGCGCGGCAGGAAAAGCGGCCACAGGATCAGGCCGGCGCCCAGCACCGGCAGCACGCCGGTGACAACGGCATAGCCGACACCGGACAAGGGCTGCATGCGGCGACGCGCCACGCCCCAGAACGGCAGCAATACCAGGCCCAGTACCGAGATCCAGGCCAGACGCGGGACCAGGCCCCAGCCGTCCAGGCCCACTTCCCACAGCGCCCAGACGATCGTTGCAGCCAGCGTGGCGCCAAACAGCCACAGGCCGGCGCGCTTGCCCAGTGCCAGCAGCACACCGGCCGCCAGCAGGGCGATGCCCGCGAGCAGGTAGTACCAGGAACCACCGACGGCCACCAGGCGGCCGCCTTCGTAGGCGAGCACCGCACCGAGCACGGCGATCACCACCGCATAGGCCACCAGCAACCAGGTGCCTAGCCCACGTTTTGAGGATTGATCAGTCATTTTGAGATGTCAGGAAGGACTTGGGGCCGCACCGGGAGACAAGTCGTGGAGGGAGAGAGGTCGCCCGTTGGCACAGGGCTGCCGGCGACCTGGATATGAACGCGCAGCCCCTCCCAGGGTCCTCAGCGCTACTCATATGAATATTTTAGACCTCCACGCGCTGCCTGTCCGTGACGGAATGGGAACCACCGTTCCAACCTGCACGCCCGCTGCACCGGATTTACATGGAAGTCGAAGATCCCAACGCGGTGTGGGCACGCATCGGGTTGATGACCAGTGCCTACTGCGGGGATGGTGGCTGCAAGCATCGCTGGCTATAGCACCAGCGTCGGGAAGGCATCGAATCGTTTGATCCGGCGGTGGTCATGCTCGAGGCCCCGCGTTGTCGCGTTTTGGAGACAAACGTCGGGGGCCTTCTTCAGCCGTCCCCTCATCCGCCCTTCGGGCACCTTCTCCCGGTGGGAGAAGGGAGCGCTATCGCATCGGGCACCTTCTGCCGGAGGGGAAGGGAGCGGTATCGCATCGGGCACCTTTTCCCGCAGGATCTCCCGGAGGATAGGGGAGCTGTATCGCATGCGTGTCGTGCAGCGGGGGGCAAATGGCGCGGGCTCCGCCGCAACGCTGAAACAGTACTCTTGTCCCTTATCGGCCCTGCAGCGCCTTCAGCTGCAGGAAGAGAGGTCAAACGTCGGCCAGCGCCTGCAAATAACGCTGGCGCCAATCGTTGATGTTGTTCTTGCGCAGATGATCCATCATCGCGCGCCACCGCTCGATGCGCGTTGCCAGCGGCATGCTGGCCGCTGTCGCGATTGCATCGGCCACACCGTCCAGATCGTGCGGATTGACCAGCAGCGCTTCCTTCATCTCGTCGGCTGCACCTGCCAACAGCGACAGCACCAGCACGCCGGGGTTTTCCGGATCCTGCGCCGCCACGAATTCCTTGGCGACCAGATTCATGCCATCGCGCAGCGGCGTGACCAAGCCCACCGACGCGGCGCGATAAAACCCAGTCAGGGTGGCATGGCTGAAGTTCTGGTTGACGTAGCGCAACGGCGTCCAGTCAGGACCTGCATGCCCACCGTTGATATGTCCGGCAATCTGTTCCAGCTGCCCGCGCAACTGACGATATTCGGCCACATCGCCGCGCGACACCGGTGCGATCTGCAGATAGGTGAGGCTGCCGGATTGGTCCGGATAGCGCTCCAGATAGCGCTCGAATCCCTGGAAGCGTTCCGGCAGGCCCTTGGAGTAATCCAGCCGATCCACGCCGATGGCCAGCTGCCGACCGCGCAGGCTCTCGCGCAGGTCGCGTACCGCCTGCTTGCCGACTGCCGCCTTGGCCTGGGTGGCGATCAGATCGGTGTCGATGCCGATCGGGAACGACGATGCGGTGAAGCGACGCCCGCCCGGACCTTCGACCAGATCGCCTTCCAGGATGCGGCCACCACCGAACAGGCGCACATAGGCCTTGAAGCGTTCGGCGTCGCGCTGGGTCTGGAAGCCGACCAGATCGTAGGCATAGAAGGTGCTGAACAGGCGCGCGTGATCGGGCATGGCCTGCACCAGATCGGCCGAGGGCATCGGCACGTGGAGGAAGAAGCCCATCTTGCAGCCCACACCCAGCTCGCGCAGCATCGCGCCCAGCGGAATCATATGGTAATCGTGGATCCACAAGGTGTCGCTGTCTTTCAGCAACGGCGCCAGTTTTTCCGCGAACAGGCGGTTGACGCGCATATAGCCTTCGCGCGTGGCGCGGTCGTAATCGACCAGGTCCAGGCGGAAGTGCAGCAGCGGCCACAACGTGCGATTGGCAAAGCCGTTGTAGTAGGAATCGATGTCGCGCTTGTTGAGGTCCATGGTGACGAACTTGATGTCACCTTCGGTCTGCTCGTGCATGCCGCCGCTGTCGCCGCGCACGGTCTTGCCGCTCCAGCCGAACCACACGCCGCCGCGCTCCTTGAGCGCTGCCAACAACCCGACCGCCAGACCGCCTGCGCGATTTTCGCCGGGCACTGCAACACGATTGGATACCACCACCAAACGACTCATGACGCCTCCTGCCAGCTCCGCGACAAGCGCATCGCTGCGATGATCAAACCGACATGCGAATAGGTCTGAGGGAAGTTGCCCCAGGCTTCGCCGTCTTCGAACGATAGATCTTCCGACAGCAAGCCGAGGTGATTGCGGCGCGAGAGGATGCGCTCGAACAATTCACGCGCCTCGTCCTTGCGGCCGATCGCGGCCAGCGCATCGATGTACCAGAACGTGCAGATGGTGAAGCTGGTTTCCGGCTCACCGAAGTCATCCGGTGCGATATAGCGGTACAGCGCATCGCCATGCTTGAGCACGCGGCCAACGGCTTCGACCGTGCGCACGAAGCGGGTGTCGTCGTTGGCCACGATGCCGATATCGGCCAGCAGCAACAACGAGGCATCCAGCCGATGGCCGCCGAGGGTATCGGTGAAATGGCCGTGTTCGTCGCTCCATGCCTCGGTCAACACGCGTTCGCGGATGCTGTCGGCGCGCTCGCGCCAGTAGGCCACGCGCTCGGGCAGCACCAACCGGTCGGCGATCTTGGACAGGCGGTCGCAGGCGGCCCAGCACATCGCGGCGGTATAGGTGTGCACTTCGGCGCGGCCGCGGAACTCCCAAAGACCGGCATCGGGCACGTTGTGCAGCGCGTAGGCGCGCTCGCCCAGCGGCTCCAGCCGGCGGAAGGTGTCGGCATCGCCCTGGTCCTTCAGGCGCAGGTCGAAGAACAACTGCGTGGAGGCCAGCACCACGCTGCCGTAGACATCGTGCTGCTGCTGGATCCAGGCCAGGTTGCCGCGTCGCACCGGACCCATGCCGCGGTAACCGTCCATGGTGTCGACTTCATGCTCTTCCAGCTGCGACTCGAAGCCGATGCCGTATAGCGGCTGCATGGTGCCGTCGCTGGTGGCGATGTTGAAGATGTAGCCGATGAACTGCTCCATCGTGCGGGTGGCGCCGAGCCGATTGAGTGCGCGCACCACGAAGGCGGCATCGCGCAGCCAGCAGTAGCGGTAGTCCCAATTACGCGGGGTATTGGGCGCTTCTGGAATCGAGGTGGTCATTGCGGCAATGATGGCGCCGCTGTCTTCGTACTGGCACAGCTTCAGCGTGATGGCGCTGCGGATCACCGCTTCCTGCCAGTCCAGCGGGATGGACAGATAGCGCACCCATTCGCGCCAGTATTCTTCGGTGCGCTCCTGCGCTTCCTGCACATAGCCGGTGAGCGAACGGGTCAGCGATTCGTCCACGCCCAGCACCAGGCTCACCGGATGGCTGAGCACGAACGGCAGCCCGTCGCGGACGAAGCGTACCGGCACGTCGGTGGTCAGGCGCAGGGTGAACTCCGGCAACACCCAGCGGATATGGTTGCTGCCCCAGGTGGTGTCCGGCGTGCGGCCGCCCCAGTCGGCCAGCGGGCGCGCGCGCACCACGATGCGCGGGTTGCCGGCCAGCGGACGGATCTGCCGGATGATGCTGACCGGCCGATAGAAACGGCCGTTATTGCGCCAGCGCGGAGCGAAGTCGATGACTTCCACCTCGCCGCCGTGGCGATCGCGCAATACGGTGCGCAAGACGGCCGTATTGGGCAGGTAGTGCTGCTCGCTGCTGGCGAAGTCTTCCAGCTCCACGGCAAAGTCGCCGCCTTCGGTCTTGGGCGAGAGCAGCGTGCAAAAGGCCGGATCGCCATCGAAGGCGGGCAGGCAGCTCCACACCACGCGTGCCTGCCGATCGACCAACGCGCCAAAGCTGCAATTGCCGATGACGCCCAGATCCAGGTTTGGCTCGGTCATGAAGTGCAAACGTTCCTGTAGTGACGAAAGGAGGCGCGCCTGCGGTTATGCGGTGCGCGCGTTGTATTGCAGCCAGGCGTGCACGGCGGCGGTACCTGTAACGCGGAAGCGCGCGCTGGTCTGCGCACGATCGCCCACCAGCACGCTCCACCCGCCAAGGCGATTGGCCGCCTCGAACCCGAATTCATCGGTGAGGTCGTCGCCGACGAACACCGGGGTGCGGCCGGCGAAGGCGCCTTGCTGCATCAGCTGTTCGACGGCCAGGCCCTTGTTGCTGCCTTCGGGCACGAATTCGACGACATGGTCTCCGGGCTGCAGGCGATAGCCGGGCAGCTGGGCGATTTCCTGCTGCGCAAATGCCAGCACGTCGGGGCCGGCAAGGGGTTGCGCGCGCCAGTGCAAGGCCACGCTGACGCCCTTGTCTTCGACCAGGACGCCCGTATGCGTGTGCGTGAGTGCAGTGGCCCGCTGATGCAGGCCATGCAGAAAGGCGGAGGTGTCCTGCGGCATGGCGGCGCGCGCATCGACATCGCTGCGCAGTTCATGTCCGTGCAGGCCGGCAGCCGGGAGCACCAGCGGCGCGAACAAGGCGTCGAGCTGCGACAGCGGTCTGCCGCTGACCAGCGCCACCGCGCCGTTGAGGCGATCGCTCAGGCGCTCGATGGCCTCGCGGACCTCGGGCAGGAGTCGCACAGCCTCGGGGCTGTCGGCAAAGTCGATGAGGGTACCGTCCACGTCCAGAAACAATGCGCAGGCATCGTCCAGCAATGGCGGCGAGGGAAGGGGGGAGTGCACGTCTGCCATCGTGCTAGTGTGCGCAAGGCGGTGTGATATTCAGGTTATGCAACGGCGGGGATTGGGAATTCGGGAGTGGGGATTCGCGACGATCTGCGCTTGCCAATCCCGAATCCCGAATCCGCCAATCCCGGCGTTAGTTAGAACGAGTACCGCACCCGCCCATACCAGTACGCGCCGTTGCTGCCGATCGGCGAGAGTACGTCGTAGGGCAGGTTGCCGAAGTAGGCGATGTCGTCGATGGAGCGGTCCGAGTAGTTGTCCAGGATGTTCTGCCCGCCGATGGCCAGCGTCCAGTGCATGCCCAGGTGATATTCGGCTTCCAGGTCCAGCTGCCACTCCGCGCCGTAGGTCTGACGCGGCACGAAGCCGCCACCGAAGTCGAACACGCGGGTGGCGCTGCCGTAGCGGTTGACGCGCGTCTGCAGGTTCCAGCGTTCGTTGCTCCAGTTGGCCGCGAGCGCAGCACGGGTGCGCGGTGCGGCATCGGTGAGCGTGTTGCTTTCTTCCACGCCGAACAGCACGTACTCGGGGTTCAACGCCAGCACCTGCGCCGGGGTGGCGATGATGTTTTCCAGTTCGGTCTTGGCGTAGCTGTAGGTGCCGGTGAGCAGCAGGTCGCCGCCGAAGGCGTACTGGCGCCAGTTGGCGACCAGCTCGGCGCCGCGGGTGCGGGTGTCGGCGGCATTGAGGAAGTAGCTGGCGCTCTGCACGCCGGTGACGCCGAAGTTCTGCTGCACGAAGCTGGTCAGCGCATCGCCGGTGATGTCTTCGGACAGCGCGATGCGGTCGTCGATATCGATCTGGAAGAAGTCCAGCGACAGGTCGAAGTGATCGCCCAGCTTGCTGGTGAAGCCGAGACTGTAATTGACCGACTTTTCCGGCTTCAGGTCGGTCGCACCGAGCCCGCGGGCGATGGGGTTGTTGACCGACAGCAGGCGGCCCTGAGTGAGGCGGCCGGCGGCGTCGTAGCCGGTGGAGGTGGCTTCGTAGCCGATCTGGCTGAGCGAGGGCGCACGCACGTTGTTGGAGATGGCGCCGCGCAGCGCAAACGCCGGGGCGAACGCATACCGCGCAGCCAGCTTGCCGGTCCACTGGCTGCCGAAATCCTGGTAATGCTCGTAGCGGCCGGCCAGATCGGTGGAGAACGCGTCGCCGAACTGGCTGGACACGTTGGCGTAGGCGCTGGCCACGTTGCGCGACAGGTCGGCTTCGTCCTGCGGGGTGAGCCCGCCGCCGGCCTGCGAGCCGGTGGGGCGGTCGGTGAACGGGCCGGCGGCGTAGCTGGCCGGGTCGCCGGCATGGGTGCGGTACTGCTCGCGGCGGAATTCGGCGCCGGTACCGAAGGTATGGGTGCCGCCGGCCGCATCGAACACGCGGGTCAGGTCCAGGTTGCCCACCGTCTGCGAAAACGCAAAGTCGCCGGTCTTGAAGCGTGTGGTGCTGGTGGGGCCGAGCGAGGCATTGAGCGAATTGCGCAGGCGGTAGGTGAAGTCGTTGCGGCCGTGGTTGACGCTGGCGTCATAGTCCCAGTTGCCCCACTGCCCACGCGCACCGGCGACGATCTGCAGGTCGCGGTTCTCGCCTTCGGAAATCGGCCGGTAGCCGTTGGGGTAGATCTCGCGCCAGTTGGCGCTGCTGTCGGGGTAACGGAAGTAATTGGCGCCTTCGGTGTCGCGCTGGTTGTAGGTGCCGAAGGCGTAGAACTCGCCGCTGTCGCTGAAGGGCACCTTGGTGTTGAGCCAGGCATTCAAGCCCTTGGTGGCGCCGTCGCCGAGCACGTAATTGCGCTGCCCGGCCAGCGCCAGGTTGGCCGGGGTCTGCTCCTCGAACGGCGGGATCTGGTCGAAGCCGGCGCGGTTGGTCGCCTCGCGGTTCTTCAGCTCCAGGCCCACCTTGAAGAAGCCGCCGTCATCGCCGAGCAGCGAGCCGACCTTGGCGCTGGCGTAGCTGGTCTGGCCGTCGGTGACGCGGCGATTGATCGGCTCCACATCGGTGTTGTAGGCGCCGAAGCTGGCTTCCAGCTCGCCGCGTTCGGGGTTGTCGTCCAGGATGACGTTGATCACCCCGGCAATGGCATCGGAGCCGTATTGCGCGCCGGCGCCGTCGCGCAGCACCTCGATGCGCTTGATCGCGTTGATCGGGATGGAATTGAAATCCACCGGCGTGGTGCCCTTGCCGATCTTGCTGTCGGTGTTCACCAACGCCGAGGTGTGGCGGCGCTTGCCGTTGACCAGCACCAGCACCTGGTCGGGCGAGAGCCCGCGCAGCTGGGCGGCGCGGATGTGGTCGGCGCCGCCGGAGTTGGACTGGCGCGGGAAATTGAACGAGGGCAGCAGCGCCTGCAGCGCACTGCCCAGTTCGCCGTTAACCACGCCGGCCTTGCGGATGTCTTCGGCGGTGAGCACGTCCACCGGCACGGTCGATTCCAGCACGGTGCGGTCGCTGGCCCGGGTACCGGTGACGATCACCGTGTCCAGGGTGGTGGCGCCGGGGGCGGCCTGCTGGGCCTGCGCATTGGCGCTCAGTGCCGCGGCCACTGCCAGGCCGATCACCGAAAGGGTGGGGCGGGTCATGCTCTCTCTCCTGCAACTGCAACGCGCCACGCGGTTGGCATCCGGCCGGGCTGGGGCGCAAAGGGGTTGGATTGTCCACATTCATCCGGATGGAGAGATATTATCGCGTTGTTCAGGCCGGCGCGAGGTGGCACAGTGCGCGCACGCCGGCATCAGCTGATGCCCGGCCTGCATGCGCCTGCCCCCCGATCCGGAGAAGTCGATGAAGTTGCTGCCGTCCTGCCTGCTTGCCGCCACGCTGGCGTTGTCCGCCTGCGCCACCACGCCCGGCGGTGCGCCCGCAGCGGCCACCGCCAGCCTGCAGGGCGATGCGGCGCGGCCGGCGGCGGCGCGGGGTTGGGTGCGCAGTGAGCTGTATTTCGGCGTGGGCGAAGAAACCGGCCCGGCCGACCGCCCGCAGACCCGCACCATCGACGATGCCCAATGGCGCGCATTCCTGGACAAGGAAGTGACCCCGCGCTTTCCGGACGGGCTGACCGTGTTCGATGCCTACGGCCAGTGGTTGTTCCGCGGCGCCAAGGAGCCGAACCGGCTGGGCACCAAGGTGCTGGTGATCCTGCACGAAGACACCCCGCAGCGGCGTAACGACATCGAAGCGATCCGCCTGGCCTGGAAGCAGGCCACCGGACACCAGTCGGTGCTGTGGTCGCGGCAGGCGGTGGAGGTGTCGTTCTGAGGGCATCGCGCATGGTGACCAACAGGCCGCGATGGCGATGGCCGCACGCCCATCGCGGCGTGCCCGCGTTCCTGTTCGTGGCGCTGGGAGCGTTCACCGGTGCGGCGACTGCGGCCGACGATACCCGCGTGCAGGTGCGCATCGATGCGCAGACCCAAGCCACCGCCACGTTGGTCGGCACGCGCCTGCAGGTGGTGCTGTCGCCGGGCGGCAGTACGCAGTGGCTGGACGCGGATGTGGATGACGGCGAAGGCGGG
>NZ_JSZE01000096.1 GCF_000802365.1 Xanthomonas cannabis pv. cannabis | reverse complement strand
CTGCTGCACGAAACGCTGCACGCGCTCCAGCGCGGCGGGGGTGAGGCTGATGGCCATGGGGACACTCCAAAACAGTGGTGACAAGTATAGCGAGACCGCCACACCCCGGCGGCACGCTGGGCGGTGGCGTCCGCAACATATGGGGGCAGCGCGCGCCGGCGACAAGCGCAGCTTGGCGCAACGTGTTCAGGTGCTCGCGCCGGCGCGCCCGCAGCCAGTAAACTCGCAGGCCATTCAAGGTCGCTACGGCGAGGAAAAGTCATGACGGTGGTCAGCGTTGAACATGCGCTTGCGGGCAAGCTCCCCGAAGGCGGCGAAGTCACGGTACGGGGGTGGGTGCGCACGCTGCGCGGATCCGCCGGACTGGCCTTCATCAACGTGACTGACGGTTCGTGCTTCGCTCCGATCCAGGTGGTGGCCAACGACACTCTGCCCAACTTCGACGAGATCAAGCGCCTGACCAGCGGCTGCTCGCTGATCGCCAAGGGCGTACTGGTGAAGTCGCAGGGCAAGGGCCAGTCGTTCGAGATCCAGGCCAGCGGCGTGGAGATCGTCGGCTGGGTCGAGGACCCGCTCACCTACCCCATCCAGCCCAAGCCGATGACGCCGGAGTTCCTGCGCGAAGTGGCGCACCTGCGCCCGCGCACCAATCTGTTCGGCGCGGTCACCCGCATCCGCAACTGCCTGGCGCAGGCGGTGCACCGGTTCTTCCATCAGAACGGCTTCAACTGGATCAGCACCCCGATCATCACCACCTCCGACGCCGAAGGCGCCGGGCAGATGTTCCGCGTCTCCACGCTGGACATGGTCAACCTGCCGCGCGATGCCGCCGGCAATGTGGATTTCAGCCGCGACTTCTTCGGCAAGGAAACCTTTCTCACCGTGTCCGGCCAGCTCAACGTGGAGGCGTACTGCCTGGCGCTGAGCAAGGTCTACACCTTCGGCCCGACCTTCCGCGCGGAGAACAGCCACACCACGCGTCATCTGGCCGAGTTCTGGATGATCGAGCCGGAAATCGCCTTCGCCGATCTGGCCGAGGATGCACGTCTGGCCGAGCAGTTCCTCAAGTACCTGTTCCGCGCGGTGCTGGACGAGCGTGGCGACGATCTGGCGTTCCTGGCCGAGCGCGTGGACAAGAACGCGATCAGCAAGCTGGAGGCCTTCATCAATGCGCCGTTCGAGCAGATCGACTACACCGAGGCAGTGAAGCTGCTGCAGAACTCCGGCAAGAAGTTCGACTTCCCGGTGGAATGGGGCCTGGACCTGCAGACCGAGCACGAGCGCTGGCTCACCGAAGAACACATCGGCCGCCCGGTGGTGGTGACCAATTATCCCGAGCACATCAAGGCGTTCTACATGCGCCTGAACGATGACGGCAAGACCGTCGCGGCGATGGACGTGCTGGCGCCGGGCATCGGCGAAATTATCGGCGGCAGCCAGCGCGAAGAACGCCTGGACGTGCTGGATGCGCGCATGGCGCAGTTCGGCCTGGATCAGGAGCACTACAACTGGTACCGCGATTTCCGCCGCTACGGTTCGGTGCCGCATGCCGGCTTCGGCTTGGGGTTCGAGCGCCTGGTGGTCTACGTGTGCGGCTTGAGCAACATCCGCGACGCCATCGCCTATCCGCGCGCGCCGGGTAGCGCGGAGTTCTGAGGTGAGTCTGCTGGTGGCCTCCACGCTGCAATTGCTGGCCTTCCTGGTGGCATTGCTGAGTGCCGGCATTGCTGGGGTGCGAGGCCTGCGGCTGGCGCAGCTGGCGTCTGCTCACCCGAACCCGGGCGCGTGGTGGCACGCCGATACGGCGCGCAAGGCTGTCGGCCATGCCGTGCGGCCGTTGTGGTGGACCATTGCTGCGCTGGTGATCGGCGCAGCACTTCCCAAACTCGCATTCCTGCTGGCGGGCACATGACTCTGTTCTTCGCGCTGTGTTTCGTGGGTGTCGCCGTCGCGGGGCTGACCGCACTGCTGATCTTCTGGCCACTGACCCTGGTGCACTTGCGCGACCGCCACCCGGACGCGCTGGACAGCTTTGGCGACCCGGCCTTCATCAGTCCCGTGGCGTTGCGCTGGTTGCTGGCGCGCCGCTACCGCAGCTACCGCGACAGTGCCCTTTCCGGCCTGGCCACGCCCGCGTGGCTGTCGCTGCTGACCATCTTTTTCGGCCTGGGCATGGCAGCCCTGCTCGGGCTGCTTTCCAAGGTAATGCCATGACTATCGAGCTCGACGACCGCGACACCTCCACTGGCCATGACCAATGGTGGCTGGCCACCATCGGCCGCACGTTGATCTGGGCACGGCTGCGCATCAAGGATGCCGGCACCGCCGAGGTGCTGGACAGCGATGGCAAGACACTGGCCTACGACAGCGAAGACAGTGCACGCGCGGCGCTGTTCGATGCCGAATTCGTCGCGTTGGACGGGCTGGACGAAGAAGACGCCCTGATCCGCGGTTTCTCGCTGCACGAAATCTCGCCACCGCAAGGCGACGACGATGCCGACCTGCGCGAACGCATGGTCATCAGCATGGGCGGCCGCGCCTGAGATGTACGCCCCGCGCGCGTTTGCACAGACCGATCTGGCACTGCTGGACTGGCTGCTGGCGCGCGACGCGTACGTCACCCTGATCAGCCAGGACGAGGGCGGGCAACCGGCCATCTCGCACCTGCCGGTGCTGTACCGGCGCGATGGCGAGACCATCACCATCGAGGGACATTGGGCACGCCCCAACCCGCAGGCGCGCGCACCTGGCGAGGCGGCGATCGTGGTGCACGGCCCGCACGCCCATGTGTCGCCTACCTGGTATCCAGACAAGGAAACCGCCGCGCGCGTACCGACCTGGAACTACGCGGTGGCGCATCTGCATGGGCATTGCAGCCGGGTGGACGACGAGCAGGCGCTGGGCGATCTGATCGGGCGCATGAGCGCGCACTTCGAACACCGCATCGGCAGCGACTGGCAGTTCGAAATGGCGCGCGATAGCCATCGCCGGCAACTGCGCGGCCTGGTGGGCTTCCGTTTCGTGCCCAGCCGTATCGAGCTCACCTTCAAGCTCAGCCAGAACCACCCCGCCGCCAATCAACGCAGTGTCAGCGAATTCCTAGCGCAGCAACCCAACCAAGCCTCGCAAGCGATCGCAGCATTGATGCAGGCGGCCATGGACGCCAATACGAGGCGCTGAGACGGCAGCGGCCGCACTCTCGAAGGCTGATCACCAGACGGTTGGGACCCGTCGGCCGTACCCTCGGGCGACGCCGGAATCGAGCTACCCGCGGGTCGTGGCACCACTACCTCACTGCGCCAGGCATCGCCCCCGCTCCACGCTCACACCATGATCAGCATGCGCTAGCAACGTACACGCTGCGCTGGTGGTGCATCGGCCACCGGGGATGCTGAGGTGCATATGCCATCGCCTAGCACCTGCGTGCTTGTACCAGCGTCCATACGACCGGTGTGGCGCTGTGCGTTGCCGGGATGCCTCAGCCGGCACGGCGCATGTGCTGCGCTACGCACGCATCGGGCGGCTCACCACTCCCGTCGATTGCTGCTTCGAGCGAAGAAAGGCCCTGCGCGATCGCATAACGGGTCAGCTGAGCGATGCTCTGGATATTGAGCTTCACCATGCAGTTTTCGCGATGCGTTCCCACCGTTTTCACGCTCAGGTGCAAGCGGGTAGCGATCTGCCTGGTGGACAGCCCCTCCGAATAGAGCTGCACGATCTCGCGCTCGCGTGAGGTCAGTCGGGTGTAGGCCGACTCGGCCTTGGCGGGTCGACGCAGCCCTGCGATCAGTGAACGCGACATCTGCGGGCTGATGTAGGTCTGATCCTGGGTGACGCATTGAATCGCGCGCAGCAATTCAGCGAAACGGCTGGTTCGCGCCAGATAGGCTTTGGCGCCAGCTTCGAAGACTGCGCTGGCCTGCATACAGGCATCGGACGGAGCGATACAGATTGCCCGGCTATTGGGACTGCGCTGCATCAAGCGTCGCGTCAGATCGATACCGTTGAGGCCGGGGAGCAGGACATCCACCAGGACGATATCAGGCAGTTCTCTTGCGGCGATCTGAAGACATGCCAGCCCGTCTTCCGCATGCCCTACCACTTCGAATCCCGGAACCTTTTGCAGCAAAGCGACCATCCCTTCCACGAGGATGGTGCGATCGGCAGCAACGACGATACGTGTCTTCATCATACCCTCTGGTGCACGAATGGGGACCGCGATGTGCAGCGGCTTTCAGGCGGCGCGCTGCAGCGAATCGGCAGAGGCTCGGCAGGAGCACTGGAGCGAGCTTGTCACACGCTCACCTCCGGGCCATCGGTCTTGAACTGATTTGGCGAGCATCGGATGCTGATATCGATACCGCCGCCGACGTCGCTGAGACGCCATGACGGGTGCGCCTGCCTGAAGCGTGTTAGGCAATTTGCGCCGGAGCCAAAGCGAGCCATGCCGCACGACGCGAAAACGTGCTGCCACCTGCTGCTCTGCAGACTCTGCCAAACCGTGCTTCTGCTTAAGGCCGGCATAAAAAAAGCGCGCGCGCCTTACCGCATCTCACTAACGAACGATTACGAATCGTCGGACATCATCTGCCTGGCAAGGCTGGTCAGTTGCTGGCGCACCTGATCCAGACGCGGGTCCGCCTGCATCTCACGCTGCAGGTCCAGTAGACCTGCAGCAAGTTCGCCACGCGCGCGGATGCTTTCGGATTCGGCCGACGCACGCTGCGACTGGATGGCGGCAGCGGCTTGTTGGCCGGAATCGCCGCGCACGACCGTCTCCATGACCTCGACCATGCGTTGCAGCAGGCGGTACACCGCGCTTGCCGAGAAGCCGCCCATCATCGCCAATGCGGGCTTTCCGAACGCGCCCAGGCTGCTTTCAGCGAAGAGATTCTCCGGCAGCAGCTCCACCAGGATCAGGCCAGCGATGAGGCCAAGGATCATGCGCGCCGCATAGGAGGAATCGAAGCGCGGATCGTATGTTGCGTCGGCAACGTAACGATGGGCTTGAAACAAGGCAGAAAACGCTGCACCGAGCCCGGCGCAGGCCAGGATGAACATCACATTCCAGCCCAGCGTACTCCCCGAGGAGTCGAGGAAGCCCAGCGTGATGTTGTGCGCGTTCACAAGGCTGGACATCGCCAGCCCGACCACTGAGGCCAGACAACCGACCGAGGTCAAGGTCAAGGTGCGGATCAACGGAATCGGCCCGAGCCAGCGTAGCCAGCCACCGCGTAGGCGCTCGCGCTCGATCAGCACAACCGCCTGTGGCGTTGCCGGCTGGATCGCACGCACCAGCTGTCGGTGCAGACCGGCCAATTCGCGCGCGCCGGATTCGCCGTGCAAGGAGGCACCAGGCATCACGCGCAGCTCTGCCAGCCGGCCGGGCAGATCGGGAGACATTGCCATCCCTTGCTTCAGTGCATAGGACACCATCGCCCGGCATTCAAGCTCCAGTTGTTCGAGTACGCTGCAAAATGCCGGCCCGCCGAATTCTGCCGGCGGGACGGGCTGGGCCACTGCGCGTCGCCGTAGGCCGGCGCGCCTGCTGGCTCGCTTCCACATAGATGACGTCCTTGCTGGCAGGTACGCAGCGACGACACCTCAAGGCATCCGCTCGAACAGCGCCGTGTCCCGCTGACCTTTCAACAACAGTGCAAGCTCGGCGCTGCCATCAGCACGAACCTGCAGACTGGCCTGGGCATCACTGAGCTGACGACAGTAGCCCCTGTCGTTGGCCATGACCCAGGCATTCAACGCGCCTGCCGCACGTCCGGCATAGCGCAATTCCACTTGGCAATCGCGTGGGGCACCGTAACGCAGGCGACCGAGCACATCACCCGGACGAACGGTGGTCGCCACGATTTCCAGCTGTGCAGACATCAGGCCCGCCGCGCGCCAGCGCCCGGCTTCGGCCAATCCGGCATTGCTTTGATCCAGGGCGACGACGAACGGCGAGGCGCTGCCAGACAACGTGAGCTGCATCCCAGGCGCGCCCTCATCGGCCACCTGGAGTTGGGCAAGACCGCCGGTCAGCGCCTCGCAAAACTTTCCGCCATTGCGCGACAGCAACGCGTAACCGTCCGGCTGCGCTCGTAACTCGAGCGCGCAATTGTAGGGAGGCCCGAATCGCAGATCCGCCACCTGGGTACCCTCGACTCCAGCCGCGCGCGCACTCAGACGGACGTAGACCGGACCTGCGCTGCCGCCGGTGGACAGGATGCCGCGCCAGTCACCCGCCGGAATCCCCTCAGCGGGAACTGCCTGTGCTGCAGTCAGCGACAGACACAAGGCCAGTGCCGAGGTGATGCGCAAAATGTGATGTTGATGACGATGTTGACAAAACATGAAAAAGCTCCAGTAAGAAATTGGAAACGGTGGAAAGATCGGTCACGCGGCCAATCAGCAGACCAAACGCAGCGATGACCAGAACAACAACCAGGCAGATGATGAAGATGGATCGCGGCTTGCGCCGGGACTGCCGACAGAGATCTGCATGCAAGGTGGCCACATCGGTTCCCAGCCGCTCGGCGAGCGCACGGGCATCGGCGTCTGACAGCAGCAACCTCACGGCACCACTCCGGAATCGGACGGTGGCACGTCCACGAACGGATGAAGCGTCCATTCCTTCAGCGCGATGCCATCGAACCAGAGCACACCACGCGGACACTCCCTACCCTGATAGCCGATTTTCAGCGTGTGGCCCGACGTACGGCTGCGTGGCGGCGCAAGACGCAGCGCCAGTCCGGGAGCACCGTCGCTGTGCGTGACCGCCTCTATCTGCACTTCCAGCGTCAACGAAAACTCGCTGATTTGCGATAGCCGCAACGCGCGCAAGTGGCAGACTGGAATGGACAGCATGGTTTCCATTTCGCCTTGGGCCGTTCCTTCCTCATCCACGCAGCGAACCTGCATCCCGCAGGCAGCCACCGCAGCATCCACCAGCGCGGCGTGGCGCTGGTGGCATCGCAGTTGCGCTCGTCGGACGGCCTGGTCGAGCAACTCCACGAAAGCGTCCAGGGAATAGCTCGCGTGTGCCATCTACGACTCCGTCAGCCAGATCGGCTTGCGCTTGAACCCAACGTGGTAGCACAACCATTGCAGCACCACCTGATGCTCGCCCAGCTGCAGGATATTGAAGCTCCTCTCGATCCCGAGAATCGCTCCCTTGGGCGCTTCGCTGAGGCAGCGATTGAGCAGTTGCTGCGCGGCCTCGACCTGCTCAGCGGTCTGCATCTTTGCCGGGTTGTCGCTGCCGACGACGATGCGCTTGATGTAACTCACTTCTGACAAATCGATCATCGGCAACGACTCGGGTGATGGAAAGGTGCAGGACTCAGCAGCGCCGCTTACGGTACCTGCACAGGCGCTGAGACTTTGCGTGGCGCTGCGGCGGTCTGCAGGATGTCGAGCACGCGCGACAGCCCTTCAGGGGTACCGCGATCTTCGGCGTGCAATGCGACGTGATACTTGGCCGAGTTATCCGAAGAGCGCGTGTTTTCCTTGTGGCTGGACACCGATCCCTGCACGTTGACCTTGGCCTTGAACACGCCCCAGCCGACGCTTGCCTCCAGATCCACCTTGAGGCTCTTGTCTTCGGCTTCCTTTTCCGAGAACGAGGATTTGACTTCCATGTCGAAGGTCACGTCCACGGTCTGAATGCTCAAATTGGGAACATTGACCAAGGTCAGCAGCGGCACAACGATCTCGACTTCCTCCTCGGCCATCCCGGCACCGCTGGGGTCTTCGACCGGGCGTTTGAACTTGAACTGCGCGGTCCGTGTGCCGCCGTTCCCGTTGGGATCGGTAGCCGGGTCGGTCGGCGGCAGGAAACCGATGACCTTGATGAAGTCGGCGGTGGCGCGGGCCAGCATGACCTGCGCATCGCAGGCTGCACGTAACGGGGCGCCGATCAGGTCCGCCATCGGCAGGCCCTTGAATTGGTCGGACATATTGACAATATCGCTCATGGTGGTCTCCTGAAAAGTGATTGTTTAGAAGAATCGACGACGGCGGGAATCAATCTCCCTTGACCGTCTTGAACACGCCTTGCGACTGCGCAAGGCGATTGATGAGACGTGCCACGCCTTCGGTCGGCTCGCTGCCTTCCACGCGCAACACGACATGTACTGCACTGTGCCGCGCACTTTTTGCGTTGGAGCCAAGGTCGATGCCGATCTGGCCGGGCAGCGCCGGCGGCTTGGGATGCCAGTCATCGACGGCGGCGGGAACCGCCAGCGACGCCGGCAACGCGGCTTCGTCCAGTTCGCTGAGCTCGCCGAGTTGCGCATCGAAGCTGATCTCGACGTCCTTGATACGCAGGACGTTGGACGACACCAGCGGCAACAGCGGTGCGCGATACAGGTCTTCGTCGTTCTCGCCCGCTTCCGGATGCTGCGAGGGCAAGCGGATCAGAACGCTTCTGGGACGATTGTCCTCGTCGAAGAACGCGCCCAGATTGGCCATCTGGTGCTGTTCGATCCGGTCCTGGGCGTCGATGACCGCTCCGGCCAGCGCTTCAATCAGATCATTGAGGGAGATTTGCGCCATGTTGGGCTCGTTGGTCGGAGATGTCGCTGGGCCGGTACTGGCTCAGACCGCGTCGGGAAAGCTATCCACGCGTGCCAGCCATCCCTTGAGGAACCTGCCAAGCGCAGGTCGCGCGGCGACCAGTCGCTGGTAGTAGTCCCTGCGGCCGGCCTTGTAGCGTGCATAGAGGTCCTGCTGGTTGCTGGATGCCAGTGCGGCAAACGTCGCCGGTCCCATCCGCCCGTCCGCCACCAGCGCGCCGCCGGTCTGCGCATTGAGCACGGTCTGCAGCAGCTTGATCGCGTTGCCGCCGGCGTTGACATGGAAATCGAACAGGATGTTGGCCAGCGGCTGCAGTGCGATCTGGTCGGCGCGCAGCCGGTCCCAGTACTGCGCCTTGTAAATGACCCCGGCCTGGGCATCCGTCAGGGCACGCAGGTTCGCCAGGCTTGGCTCCACGCCCAGCAGGTTCTGGGCGCAGGCCTTGAAGGTCAGCAGCGTGATGCCTTTGTTGGTGGCCCCACCCGGATCGGCGGGATCGTTGACGAAGCCGCCTTCGTGCTTGAGCAGGGTCGGAAAAAACACGTTGAAGTCAGCCATCGGCGCCACCTGTCGAATTGATCGGTGGCGCCAGTTTCCGCATCGGTGCAATAGCCGGGCATCGGCCGTTCACCGATACTACGGTGCCTGAAAGCTGATTCATTCCGGGTCCCGGCAGGGGCCACCAAGACCGCGTTTTCTGGAATACTGCCCCCATGAACGAGCTCAACCATCTGCTAGACAACAACCGTGCCTGGTCCGAGCGTATCCGCCGCGAAGACCCGGAATTCTTTTCCAAACTGTCCACCCAGCAGACGCCCGAATACCTGTGGATCGGCTGCTCTGACTCGCGCGTGCCGGCCAACCAGATCATCGATATGGCGCCGGGCGAGGTGTTCGTCCATCGCAACATCGCCAACGTGGTGGTGCATACCGATTTGAACTGCCTGTCGGTGATCCAGTTCGCGGTGGACGTGCTCAAGGTCAAGCACATCCTGGTGGTGGGCCACTACGGTTGCGGTGGCGTGTTTGCCAGCCTCACCCAGAAGCGCATGGGCCTGGTGGACAACTGGATCCGTCACGTCACCGATGTGGCCGACAAGCACGAGGCCTGCCTGCACGATGCCGGTGATCTGCCGGTGCAGCACGCGCGCCTGTGCGAGCTCAACGTGCTGGAACAGGTGGTCAATGTCTGCCGCACCACCATCGTGCGCGATGCCTGGGAGCGCGGCCAGGCGCTGTGTGTGCATGGCTGGGTGTACAGCCTGCGCGACGGGCATGCGCACGACCTGGGCATGTCCATCGATCGCCCGGAGCTGCTGCAGGAGCGTTACGACGCCGCGCTGGCGCAGATCCAGGCCGATCACGAAGAACGCTGAGGCCCAACCGGACGCGTTCACAGCGACGCAAGGAACAGTCGTCGCCCGCGTCCGGACAAGGCGTCCGGAGCCGGCATGGCCTCAGTGGTACGTGCCGGCTCTGCGCAGCGGCAGCTGGGACCTCGCCTTCGCGATCGCGCCAGCCACCGCGCCACCCACCAGCGCCATGGGTTGGCTATGCTGGACGTCTTCTTTACCGAGGAACGTCGATGCTGGTCCCGCCGATCAACCTGCATGCCTGGATCGAGCAACACCGCCACCTGCTCAAGCCGCCGGTGGGCAACAAGTGCATCCAGCAGGACGGTTTCATCATCATGATCGTCGGCGGGCCGAACGCGCGCACCGACTATCACTATGACGAAGGCCCGGAGTGGTTCTTCCAGCTCGAAGGCGAGATGGTGCTGAAGGTGCAGGACGAGGGCGTCCAACGCGACATCCCGATCCGCGCCGGCGAAATCTTTCTGCTGCCGCCGAAGGTGCCGCATTCGCCGCAGCGTGCTGCCCGCTCGATCGGCCTGGTCATCGAACGTGAGCGCCTGCCGCACGAACAGGACGGCCTGCAGTGGTATTGCCCGCAGTGCAATCACAAGCTCTACGAGGCGATGTTTCCGCTAGGCAACATCGAAACCGACTTTCCGCCGGTATTCGATCATTTCTATCGCTCGTTGGCCTTGCGCACCTGCACCCAGTGCGGGCACCTGCACCCTGCGCCCGAGCGCTATGCCGCAGTCGAGGCCTGAGGGGACGATGGCATGCCATTGCGGCGAGCACGTGTAGCGCGATGCGGTTGATTGCCTGTGCAAGGTTTGCTGTTGCCGGGGCACTCGGCGTTGCCTGCGCATACCGCGATGACGCTGCAGCGCCGCGACGCGATGGGCGCGGCCGGCAGGTTCTTCCTGGCCGCTGCCTGACAGGAGAACTGCCATGACCTGCCCGATCCGGCGCAGCGCGTTTCGCGCGTGGCCGTATGCGCGCAGCGATCGCGCGCAAGCGATGCACCGGGCCGCTGCACGGAAACAGCCACCATGCTGCGGACACTGATCGACCTCAAGCCGCGCGATGTGCCGCTGCGCGTGGCCTTGCGCAACACCGCCGCGGTGGTGCTGCCGCTGGCGATCGGCGTGGCCACCGGGCATGTTGCCGCCGGGCTGGCCGTGTGCAGCGGCGCGCTCAACACCATGTTCTCCGACCAGCCCGGCCCCTACCGCGCGCGGCTGCAGCGCATGCTGATGGCGGCACTGGCGGCCGGCCTGGCGGCCTTGCTGGGCGTGTGGGTCGGGCACAATACGCCGGCGCTGGTGCTGGCCGGTCTGTTGCTCGGCCTGGGCGGCGGCCTGCTGGTGGCGCTGGGCCCGGTGGCGGCACGGGTGGGCCTGACCAGCATGATCCTGCTGGTGGTCAGCGCGGATATGCGCCTGCCTGTCGCTCAAGCTCCGGGCGTGGCGGCGCTGATCTTTGCCGGCGGCCTGTTGCAGGTGTTGCTGGCGCTGGCGGCCTGGCCGCTGCAACGCTACCGCCCGGAGCGGTTCGCGCTGGCCGAGCTGATGCGCCAGCTGGCCGGCATCGCCCGCCAGCGCCCGGAAGCCAGCGCTGCACCGCCGGCCACGCAGGAAGTGCTGGATGCGATGGTGATGCTGCATGGCGAACATCGTTCGCGTGCGATTGCCGTGCAGAGTTTTCGCATCATCGCCGAGCTATGCGAGCGCGTGCGGCTGGAGCTGCTGTCGCTGGCCGATGCCGACACCCGCCTGACCGAATCGCAGGCACGCCCGGCCATCGAGCGCGTACTCGAACGCAGTGCGATCGTGCTGGAACAGCTGGCCCACGCAATGACGGTGGGCGAAGACCCGGTGGCGGCGAACGCATCAATGACCGGCTTCGACGACCTGATCGCTGCGCTGGCGCAGGTGCAACACGACAACGCCGATACCCGCGAGCGCCGGCTGGTGCGCGTGGCGGTCGCCCGCGCGCAGGGCCTGGGCGGCCAGTTGCGCGCGCTGATCCGCAATGCCCACTGGGCCAGCAGCCGTGGCGAGATCCAGGCGCAACTGGCCGAAGCACGCCTGCCGGCAGCGCTGCGCCCGGCCGCCACCTGGGCCACCCTGCGCGCAAACCTGGATCTGTCGTCGGTGGCGTGTCGGCATGCGCTGCGTTGCGGCGTGTGCCTGGCCCTGGCGATCGCGTTCCAGCGCTGGCAACAGATCCCGCATGGGTTCTGGATTCCGATGACCACCGCCATCGTGCTCAAGCCGGATTTCGGCGGCACCTTCAGCTTTGGTGCGCTGCGCGTGGCGGGCACCTTCGTCGGCCTGTTGGTCGCCACGCTGCTTGCCCATCTGGCGATGGATGGCGCCAGCGTCCGCATGGCCTTGCTGGCGCTGTTCTGCCTGGGCTTTCGTTTGTTGACCCAGGTGAATTACGGCATCGGCGTGGCCTTCCTCACCGGCATGCTGGTGCTGCTGCTGTCGTTCGAAGGGGTGACGCCCGGCGAGGCGGTGGTTGCACGTTTGCAGGCCACCGTGGCCGGCAGTGCGCTGGCCCTGGTCGCCTATGCGCTGTGGCCCACGCGCGAGCGTCGGCATATCCGCAGTTCACTGGCTCACCTGCTCACTGCCTACCGCGAGCATCTGCGCAACCTGCTGCTGGGCCGGATGGACCACCTGGGCGACAGCCGCGCCGCCGCGCGCGTGGCACGTACCAATGCGCAGGCCTCGATCGAGCGGCTGCGCGGGGAGCCACGCAGCCGCCGCAACCTGCAGGAACTCAAGCTTGCCGAATCGCTGCTGGCCAACGGCAACCGGCTGATCCGTGCCACCTTGCTGCTGGAGGCGGTGCTGCGCGATGGCCACCAGTTGCCCGCGCTGGACACGTTGCCCGCATTTGCCGACCACGCCGACCAGGCGCTGGCGGAATTGATCGACTGTCTGGTCAACGGCGGCACGCCGGCCGCGGCCACCTTGCGCAGCGCCGAGCGCAAGCTTTCCGATGCGCTGGCCGCGCTGCCGGACGGCACGCCCGGCAGCGCGGCGCTTGCCGACACCATCGACCGCGTCACCGACAGCATCGGCACCCTCACCCACCTGCTGCGGCCTGCCCGACCGGCCCCGGCCGAGACAGCGGGCGTGCATGACGGCGCGCGCGGTGCCGGCGGGTAAACTGCCGCATCGTTCCAGAGCGTTGCATGCCCGATGACCACCGACCCGCTGTCCCGTTCCCACGCCGCGGCAATGGACGCCGCCGACCCGCTGCGCAACCTGCGCGAGGCGTTCGTGTTTCCGCAGCACCACGGCCAGGACCAGACCTACTTCG
>NZ_JSZE01000095.1 GCF_000802365.1 Xanthomonas cannabis pv. cannabis | reverse complement strand
GCTTCGCGCAGGAAGCCGATGATCTGCTCTTCGGAAAAACGCTTCTTCACGTCCAATCTCCTTGGGGTAGGGAATTGGACTCCAAACTGAGGTGCTACTCAAAATTGGGGGGACGTCGGGATGGTAAAGATACTGAACTATTTCTTTTTTGCCGCCATTTGCACTTGTATAGCCTGCGGCATCTATTTGTCTTCACAGAAGTCTAAAGCTAATGATTTGTCTGGAAAGCCCGGAATCAGTACGCTAAAAGCTGAAATCGAACCGTTTGCGCAAAGCTTTGGAGGAACACCCATAAATTTTTTTGATCGAGTTAGCGTTGCCGGCGGTCTGTCAGGTAACATTCGCTTGAGTCCCGGAAAGGTTCCTCCACTAGCTAATTTCAGGAGCCTAGCATTAAAAACAGGGTGGGTAGAGGTTGTGCCTGCAAAATCACCTTATTCAGTTAGCTATCGATTTTGCAAAAAGAGGATGATGCTTTTGCTCGAGCATTCGTACAAGTCTCACTGGATTTATGGAATTGAATGGGTTTCCGATGGGGAGGGAGTTTATTATTGCAAATCGAAATG
Source organism: Xanthomonas cannabis pv. cannabis (assembly GCF_000802365.1). GTDB lineage: Bacteria > Pseudomonadota > Gammaproteobacteria > Xanthomonadales > Xanthomonadaceae > Xanthomonas > Xanthomonas cannabis. Next base: position 29,124 of record NZ_JSZE01000095.1, on the reverse strand, counting down.
AATAGCTCGGCTGGACATCCGTAGCCCCAGCCTGAGTACGATTGCAGGGGTGGCGCGCGCCTACGACAAGTTTGGCAAATCCCTCACCATCGGCGGCAAGGTACGCGAGAAGCTGTACGACACTGCCGGTTGCATGATCCAGGTCAAACGCGTAAGCGTAGCTGTCAGGAGTCGAGAGAGAAGGGGGGGGGAGGTTCAGTTATTCAGATACATCCCCAAAAGCAGAAACAGGCTTATAAAAGGGCCTGAAACGGGTTGGGGCACTTGGGAAGTCAATGGGGCACCCTCTCCGTTGGAATCGAAGAGCCTCCGGCTGAGCCTAACAACTCGTCCGAGCCAGACCAGCGCGGCGCGTCTTCACTCATGGGCTAGGAACTGTTGGTAACAATGAAGCAAGCGGGTTTCTTTATCGCAGTATTGTCCGTGGTTCTTGCTGTGGCGTGCGCTCGCTCAGTGGCTCCGTTTTCGACGGCGCATGTTGATCAATCCGTATCAGAGCAGAGCCGCTATCCGTTGGCAGCCGAGCCATCACGTGTCGGAACCTATCCAGGTCAGTCGAAGTCTGGGGCCGGCTACTTCTATGACCAAGTCCTTGAGTACAGGGTCTGGCTTCATCCCGAGCAGGGAGCGGAACCACTGGCCGGAGACGCTGATTACTTTGCCGCGTTTGCGCAATACGAGCCGGCATTGGCCTTCTCGCGGGATCACAAGGGGGCCGAGCCGCCTTTAGTGCTTGTGCGGCAGCTGGAATCCATTAATGAGCCGAAGCCCGGCGTCTATCAGCACGAACGCGCCGCACGCATCACGGAGTGGCAGCCGCAATGGCTCCCGGGGTCCAAGCGCGAGCCTGATAGCATCGCCAAGTTCCTGGCCGCCCATGCGTCAGCGCAGAAGTAAGCGTAATACTTCGTCCAGGCCCACATTGCTTTGCGGTGCGGCTAAGCCCAGGGATTAGCACTCATGGCAAGCGTCGGGACCATCTTGCTAGCAGATCAAGCGTTGGACGAGTTGTCCAATGCGGGTGTTCCAGATCATTCTTGCTTCGCCAGCAGATGTCCTGGCTGCAATCGCAACCTGCATGCCAGGCGACCACGCCGGCTTGGTACGTAACCCGCGCATCGAGACAGCTGAGGATGACCAGGAACCGCGGGCTTTCAGCGATGGGAAAAGCACCAGGTCAGGCCTGCTGGAAAGCCCTTAACCCGGCCTGCTGACGACTAACCCAAAAACGACTCCCGGTGGTCGCGAATAAACTCATCGAACGTGTGTGGTGGCATTCCGGTGAGCCGCTCGATCTCAAAGGTGGGGTCGATATCGTGATGGCCTGCCACCACGTCCGCGAACTGCACCGTGAGGCCCTTGGCCATCCAGGGCGAGTTGCCCGTGGCACGCATCAGCACGCGGAACACGGGTGTGGGCAGGTTGAGATAATGCACCTTGCGGCCAATGCCCTTTGATAGGCGCGCGGTTGCCGCCTGCATGTCGAGTGTCTCCGGCCCGGTGAGGAAATAGGTTGCGCCTGCGTGGCCTTCTTCGGTCAGCACCGTCGCGGCCACGCGCGCGATGTCGCGTGTGTCGATCCAGGACACGCTGCCCCGGCCGGCCGCCATCGGGAACACGCCCTTGGCAATCGGATCCTTGAACCACAGAAAGTTCTGCATGTATGCGGTGGGTTTGAGGATGGTCCACGCGATGCCGGACGCACGCAGGTGGTGGTCGATGAGCGCATGCGATTTCGCCCACGGCACCGGTGAGCGCACGTTGCAATCCGATGCCGAGACTTTCACGATCCGGCCGATGCCGGCGCGCTTGGCCGCATCAATTGCGGCCGTCTCCTGCGCCACCTGCCCGGGTGTGGGCGGGGTGATGAGAAACAGCGTGCTGCACCCCTGCATCGCGCGTTGCAGGGTGTCGGGTGTGTCGAAGTCGCCCAGCACGGCGTCGATGCCCTCGCGTTGCAGGTCATCCACCTGCTGCTGCTTGCGGCACATTGCGCGGAACGGTGTGCCTGCTTCTTTTAAAAGCCTGCACAGCTCGCCGCCGATACCACCCGTGGCCCCTGACACCAGAATCATGACTGCGTTACTCCTGCGGTTTGGCGGTGGAACTGGAAGCGCTGGACGCGTCGCCCAGCCATTCGGAGATGACAGTGCTCATCTCCTCGAGCGTGCGGATGGCATCGCAGAGGCGATCGAGGCCGATCCTGTCGGCAATTGCCTGGTCGACGGGCGCAACCGCGTTCTCGGCACCGTTCACCGCTTTACTGCCTGCCAGGGTGAGCGCTACGAGCTTGGCGCGCAGGTGATGTGGATTCGGCTGGAACTCGACCAGCCCCTGCTTGGCAAGCACATCGACAATGCGCTGGACCGCCTGCCGGGAAAGGCCCATGTTGCGTGCGATCGAGGCGGCGGGAAGCGGGGCGGGTGCGTACCGCAGCGCGGCCAGCACCTGCCACCACGCACTGGTGAGCCCAAGATGGGCAACCAGCTCGTTGCCCGCGCTAACCAAGCGGCCGTTAGCTGCGAACACCGTTAGCGCCAACGCGCGGACGTGTGCGTTGTCTGTTTGCATGCCATTGTTGCCATTCAAGTTGACAGCATGTTGTCAATCAAATGGTGAGCGGTACGTGATGCAGTTCTGCAGCAGCGCGTAAGACACCGCGGGATCGCAATAAGTGAACGCGGCGCCGGGGAGTGCTGCACACGCGTTCTCCGTCACTGCTCCAGATAGCAGACTGGCCCGCACCCATAAAAGTGTCGGCGGCGCCCACACAGTTGACCATCACCACGGTCGTGGAATGTTTCTTCGCGATCATCGGGTAATGCCCATAGGCCGATGCGATGCCTCGCTCACACCTCGTCACGCTTGCCAGCTATACATGAGCGACTAAGTCTGCAGCTCGTTCTGCATGGTTGCCCATATCTGGTCGTAAGCGGCATTGCGCGCCCTGGAGAAACCGTGGGCATGGCCAAATCCATTATCAACCTTCCGGCGCGCCTTATAGTCACGTAATGCCGGCTGCCTGATCGCCGTGGTCATACCGCTGCATCCGGTACACCAGCCTGCTCTACTGCTGAGCTGTTGCTACCCGACGCTACTGGCTGTTTGTACTATCGCGTCTTTCGATACACCCCACCGAATGACACGTTCATTCCACCGCATTCCAGGTTGTCGTCGACCAGCAGCATGTCGCCCAGCAACTGCAGGCGTACCTTGCACGTGTCCTCGTTGACCTCGACGCGGTTGCCGTCTGGGTAGCCGCGCGCGGTGACCGAACCCATGTGCGGGCCGCCCGGCGTCTGTTCCGGGTCGGGATGGGCGCTGGGCCAGTACGCATCGCCGTTGACGGTGATGCTGCCGTCGCCATTGGCGGTCAACTGCAGGGTGTTGTCGCCGTCGTGCCAATGGCCGTTCCACGCCTGCGCTGTGGGCGTGGCCGTGCTTGGCTGCATCTGCAGGCTGGACTGTGCGACCCAACCGGCGGTGCCGCCGCCCTTGTTGGGATAGAGCACGCAGACGTAGGCATTGCGGCGCTGCGCCGTCAGGACGATATCGTTCTTGACCACGTAGGCGCGCCCCTGGCATGCGGCTCCGCCCGTGTCCGGGCAGCCATCGGTGTCCTTGAGCAGGTACAGGCGCGGCGGGACGACCTTGCCGAGGGAGAATGCCACCGGCGCGCTGGTGAACAACCCGTTGCGGCACGTGCCATCGTCGTCAGCAGGCGCGGCGTGGACCAATGGCGAAATGCCCAACAGGGCGAGCATCCAGGCCTTACGCATGGCAATCACTCCAAATGTGGCGCGGTAGTGTGCGGCAAACCGGGCCGTCTTTCAGCAGGAAAGTGTCACTACACGCCACGCATGTCAGAGCCGCGCTGGCCCACGTGCAGTTCCACGCCCGTGCGCAGGCGCGTGCAGCCGCGTGCAGTGCGGTGCATGGTGCGCCCCGCGGCCCACGCTTGTGTCTGATTACCCCAGTGGATGTGTATGAGCCCTCTTCACCTGGGGAGGGCGATGCTGCTGTCTTCAATCGAAAGGGAGTGGAGCATGAAACAATCACTGTTGGTCCTGTCCATGGTCGCGGCGCTGGCGCTCGCTGGCTGCAAGCCGGATGCCGACAAGGAGGCCGCAGCGCCTGCCGCGTCCACCGAGCCGACGCCGACCGGTAGCGCGGCGACCCCGACCACGCCGCCTGTCGGTGAAGCCAGCCCGGCGCCGGAAGGCGCGGCGCGCGCGAGCTCCGGAGACGACATCGCCCTGGGCCTGCTCGGGGCGGTGAACAACCACGAGATCGCCGCAGCGAAGCAGGCGCAGGACAAGAAGGTCACCGGCGCGGTGCTCGAGTACGCGAAGATGATGGAGAAGGAGCACACCGAGAACCTTGAAAAGACCAAGGCGCTGGGGACGCTGGCGGAAACCCCGGACGTCAAGAAGCTGGAGAGCAAGGGCGAGCAGGACCTGTCCACGCTGGGCCAGAAGTCCGGCAAGGACTACGCGGCGGCCTACATCGATGCAATGATCGCTGGGCACAAGGACGCCTTGCAGCTGATCGAGTCGCAGATGATGACGGCCGCGTCCACCGAGCCGGTCAAGCAACACCTGACCGAGACCAAGACGCACGTCGAGCAGCACCTGGCGAAGGCGGAAGCCATCAAGAAGGCGATGTGAGCGTGGGCGTGGCAGATCGCTGGTCTGCCACGCCTGCTTTGCAAGCGGGAGGGAGCAATGTCGCCGTTCTAGAGTTTCACGGACCTGAAAAGGGAATCAGGGAAGAAACGATTCCTCCCACAACTGCCAACAGCGCCAGCACGTTGAGAATTATCGAATACAGACGCCTGGAAAAAGTGGGGCGGCGCCGGATGGCCCGGAGAATGGCGATCGGAATTAATGTATAGCCTGCACAAAGGGCAATGAAGTACCAGTTGATCTGATAAGAGGAGCCCTTGCCCAGCGCGCTTCCGACTTGAACCAAGACCACTCCACCAACGAGCGACAGGAAAGAGCGGATGGTGAATGCATTAGCGGTTCTTGTTTGAATGCTCATATCTTCACATCTCTACAATCTGGAAGGTTGCCACAGCTGGGTGCCTTATCAATGCGATCTCCTCTTACGCATCCACTGAACATGATTGCTTCAGTACCAGCGTCATCGCAACGTTGCAATGACGTCAAACGCGCTGCGGTGCCGCCACCCGGCGAAATCAGCGATGGCCATTACCCGCAAACAATCCCCGCGCTGTGCTTACGCGGCCGCTGCCTCAAGCAACTCGGCTTCGCTGGGGCGCAGTCACACAGCGTGCAATGGATGATGCAGGTGTTTATCCGTTGCGCCATGGACAATGGCGTGCCGTACGCTTGGCTCAACGTCAGAGGCCCTCAGGAGTCAGAGGTGCAATCGAAAGCGTCGAGATCTACTCCCATAGACCTAACATGGCTGTGCTTCGTTATCCTGAGCGAAAGTCTCCAGGAGTTTTGCTGCAAGGAGATACACGCCATGCGCTGTGTGCCCAGGTCGCCGACGCGCTAGCCGGTGGCCCCAATGCTTCTGAAGAGCTAAAAGATGTACACAGCAAGCTGCCCAGTATGCTTGCCCATTACACCTCAGTACTTAGCGAACATCGGCTGGACATTCCTTTCTCCCGGCCCACGGGTGCCTGACAATTTGTCCAGGCAGCTTGCGCTTGGCAGTTGGGCTTAACTCAAGCGTCGCATGCTGCTCTCCGGCGCGACTCTGGCTCAGCCTCTGACCTTTGCCGTTGCAACCGTGGCGATGGCCAGCAGTGCCACCATGACGTGGCCCCGCATGCCTGTTCTCCCAGCAGATTGAGGCTGTAGCCTCAACGCTTGGGAGTTGGCCAGTGCTGCCTGAGCCCTCACCACAGCCGGGCTTGTTTGATTTTCGTCAATTCGGCCGACACATGAAATTCGCAGGGGGGGTGCTTGACTGCATGGGTCAAGAATCGTTGCGGAGTTGCGCATGAGTGCAGTCACGGTAGGCAGGGTCGACCAGGCGTTGAGCGGGCGGGCATCAGTGCAGCAGGCGGCGGCGCAGCATGCGTCGCTGCGGCTGGCATCGGTCCGAGCGGGGGGAGGGCCGGCGCGTTGGCAGCGAGCGCTTGCAGCAGCATGGAGCGGCGGGTGCCGCGTGACGTCCATTCTTACGGTGCGTTCGCGCGCCGTTGCCTGCTGAGGGGCGGTCATGCGGATCTGTGTACTCAATGAAACGACCCCGAGCGCCACCGGGCTGGAGCAGCGCTGCGTGACGGCGCGCGAGGCCGGGTGCGACTACGTGGTGATGGCTGCGCCGTTCGAGCGTGATGCGGATGGCCGGCTCATCGAGCCGGCTGGTGCTGCCGATGCGCAGCACGGCCCGTTGCGTGAGGCGGCGCAGGCCGCGCATCGCGCCGGGGTGAAGCTGCTGATCGATCTGCGGCTGGATGAAGTGGGCGGGGCCAGCGCGGTGGTGCGCGATAACCCGCAGTGGTTCCGCGCACGCAGTATGGCGGTGCCGGACCCGCGTCTGCCGCGCGCCACGCCGGAAGTGGCCGAGGCGCGCTTCAGCTATGCACAAGAGGGCGCTGCGCTGGTGGAGTGGTGGAGCGCACGCTTGCTGGAGTGGGCCGGGCAGGGTGTGGCCGGGTTCCGGCTATTGCAGCCGCAGCAGGTGCCGGCGCAGCGTTGGCGCGAGTTGATTGCCCGCGTGCACGCGCAGGCACCGGAAGTGGTGTTTGCGGCGTGGACGCCCGGCTTGGGGCTGGAGGCGTTGCAGCAGCTGTCCGGCGCCGGGTTCGATGCGGCGTTCTCGTCGCTGGCATGGTGGGATGGACGCGGCAGCTGGTTCTTCGATGAAGACACCGCGCTGCGTGCATTGGCCTCGCAAGTGATTGCCGTGCTGGATGCACCGGACGGCAAGCGTGCTGCCGCGCCCGAGCAGCACTGGCAGCTGGCGCTGGCCCTGGGTAGTGCCTGGTTGCTGGACGATGCGCATCTGGACGCGTTGCCGTTGTCGATCCGTGCCACCGATGGTTTGCCTACCAGCAATGCCGGCATGCGGCTGCGGCCGCTGCTGCGCGAATCCACCGGGCTGACCGCGGTGGCAGTGGAGCCACTGGGCGGCTTGCCCTCCTTGTTATTGATCAATGGCGATACGCGGCATGTGGTACCGGTGCCCGCATCGGATCTGTTGCGCCTGCTCGGCGATGCCGAAGCGCTGGTGGCCGAAGACGGCCGTACCTTGTCCGGCGCAACGCTCGATGCGCTGGAGCCGGGCGAGGTGCGCGTGTATCGCAGCGTGCCGGCGCGCCATGTGCTGGCGGTGCCGCGCATGCGCCCGCGTGCGCAGACCGCCGCCACCTGGCCGAGGGTCTGCATCGAGTCGGTGACGCCGTCGGTGGACAACGGCCGTTTCCCGGTCAAGCGCACGGTGGGCGACCGCATCTGCGTGGAAGCCGATGCGTTCTGCGACGGGCACGACCGCATCGCGGTGGCGGTGCTGTGGCGCCCGGCCGATGCCAAGACCTGGTCCAGCGCGCCGATGCGGGCACTGGGCAACGACCGCTGGCGCGCGGAGTTCCCGCTGGAGCGCATCGGCACCTATGAGTTCCGGGTGGAAGGCTGGCGCGATGTGTTCGCTACCTTGCATGTGGATCTGGAAAAGAAGCGCGCGGCCAACACGGTGCTGCCGGTGGACGTGCAGGAAGCCGTCGCCGTGGTGCAGGCAGCGCATGCGCGTAGCGGTGGCGCGCTGGCCGAGCGTTTGCAGGCGGTGCTGACCCGTATCGGCGCGCAGAGCGAGCCGTTGCAGCAGCTGGCGATCGTGCTGGAGCCGGACACCGCGCAGGCGATGGCGGCAGCCGACGACAAGCCGTTCCGCTCCGAGACGCCGGTGACCTACCGGGTGGAATCGGAGCGCCGCGCGGCGCACTTTGCCAGCTGGTACGAGTTGTTCCCGCGCTCGCAAAGCGGCGACCCGCAGCGGCACGGCACCTTCGATGATGTGATCAAGCGGCTGGCACACATCCGCGCGATGAACTTCGATGTCCTGTACATGCCGCCGATCCATCCGATCGGGTTGAACAACCGCAAGGGCCGCAACAACTCGGTCACGGCGGTCGAGGGCGAGCCGGGCAGCCCGTATGCGATTGGCGCCAGCGATGGCGGGCACACCGAGGTGCATGCCGAACTCGGCGGGCTGGACGGCTTCCGCCGCCTGATCCAGGCGGCGCGTGCGCACGGGCTGGAGGTGGCGTTGGATTTCGCGATCCAGTGCGCGCCCGACCACCCGTGGTTGAAGGAGCACAAGGACTGGTTCACCTGGCGCGCGGATGGGTCGATCCCGTATGCGGAGAACCCGCCGAAGAAATACCAGGACATCGTCAACGTCGATTTCTACGCCAGTGGCGCGGTGCCGGACCTGTGGAACACGCTGCGCGATGCGGTGCTGTTCTGGGTCAACGAAGGCGTCACCCTGTTCCGCGTGGACAACCCGCACACCAAGCCGTTCCCATTCTGGGAATGGTTGATTGCCGACGTGCGCGGGCGTCGCCCGGACGTGGTGTTTTTGTCGGAGGCGTTCACCCGGCCGAAGATGATGTACCGCCTGGCCAAGTGCGGCTTTTCGCAGTCCTACACCTACTTCACCTGGCGCAACCACAAGCACGAGCTGCAGGAGTACGTGGAAGAGTTGAACGAAGGCGTGCCGCGCGAATGCTTCCGCCCGCATTTCTTCGTCAACACGCCGGACATCAACCCCACGTTCCTGCAACACAGCGGGCGCAACGGGCATCTGATCCGTGCCGCACTGGCGACCACCTTGTCCGGGCTCTGGGGCATGTACCAGGGCTTTGAATTGTGCGAAGCCACGCCGCTGGCGCCGGGCAAGGAAGAGTATCTGGACTCGGAGAAGTTCCAGCTGCGCGCCTGGCCGGAGCGTGCGCCCGGCGACATCGTCGATGAGATCACCCGCTTCAATCAGCTGCGCCGCATGCATCCGGAGCTGCAGTCGCACCTGGGCACCCGCTTCTACCAAGCGCATAACGATCAGGTGCTGTACTACGGCAAGTTCCTGGATGCGGGCTACCTGTCGCGCAGCCGCAGCATGGTGCTGGTGGCAATCAACCTGGACCCGCATGCCGGGCAGGATGCGGATATCGAAATTCCGCTGTGGGAGCTGGGCCTGCCCGATCACGCCACCGTTGCGGTGGAAGATTTGTGGGACGGGCACCGGTTCGAGTGGCAAGGCAAATACCAACACATCCGTCTAGAAGCAACGCGACCGTTCGCGTTATGGCGCATCCGCGCAGGAGAGGTCGCATGAATGCAGTTGCAGCGTTACAAGCCGATGCCGAGCAGTCGTCGGTAGTTGCCGATCAGCTTTGGTACAAGGACGCCATCATTTACCAGGTGCACGTCAAGTCGTTCTTCGACTCCAACGACGATGGCATTGGCGATTTTCCGGGGCTGATTTCCAAGCTGGACTACATTGCCGAACTCGGCGTGGACACCATCTGGCTGCTGCCGTTCTACCCCAGCCCGCGCCGCGATGACGGCTACGACATCGCCGAATACATGGCGGTGCATCCGGACTACGGCAGCATCGAGGATTTCGAGCAACTGGTGGCGCAGGCGCATGCGCGTGGCATCCGCATCGTCACCGAGCTGGTGATCAACCACACCTCCGACCAGCACCCATGGTTCCAGCGTGCACGCAATGCGCCGGCGGGCTCGCCGGAGCGCGACTTCTATGTGTGGTCGGACACCGACCAGGAATACGAAGGCACGCGGATCATTTTCTGCGACACCGAAAAGTCCAACTGGACCTGGGACCCGGTGGCCGGGCAGTACTTCTGGCACCGGTTCTATTCGCACCAGCCGGACCTGAACTTCGATAACCCCGCAGTGCTGGAAGCGGTGCTGGAAGTGATGCGCTTCTGGCTGGACCGCGGCGTGGATGGCCTGCGTCTGGACGCGGTGCCCTACCTGATCGAGCGCTCCGGCACCTCCAACGAGAACCTGCCGGAAACCCATGCGATCCTGCGCAAGATCCGCGCCACCCTGGATGCCGAATACCCGGACCGCATGCTGCTGGCCGAGGCCAACATGTGGCCGGAAGACACTCAGCAGTATTTCGGACAGAACGCCGACGAATGCCATATGGCGTTCCACTTCCCGCTGATGCCGCGCATGTACATGGCGATCGCGCGCGAAGACCGCTTCCCCATCACCGACATCATGCGGCAGACCCCGGAGATTCCGGAGAGCTGCCAGTGGGCGATCTTCCTGCGCAACCATGACGAGTTGACGCTGGAAATGGTCACCGATTCGGAGCGCGACTATCTGTGGCAGACCTATGCCGCCGACCGCCGTGCGCGCATCAATCTGGGCATCCGCCGCCGCCTGGCGCCGCTGCTGGAGCGCGACCGCCGCCGCATCGAGTTGATGACCTCGTTGCTGCTGACCATGCCCGGCACGCCGGTGCTGTATTACGGCGACGAGATCGGCATGGGCGACAACATCCATCTGGGCGACCGCGATGGCGTGCGCACGCCGATGCAGTGGTCGATCGACCGCAATGGTGGCTTCTCGCGCGCCGATCCCGCGCAGCTGGTACTGCCGCCGGTGATGGACCCGCTGTACGGCTTCCAGGCCGTCAATGTGGAAGCGCAGATCCGCGACCAGCATTCGCTGCTGACCTGGACCCGCCGCGTGCTCAGCGTGCGCAAGCGCTACCAGGCCTTCGGGCGCGGCAGCCTGCGCTTCCTGTACCCGGGTAACCGCCGCATGCTGGCCTACCTGCGCTGCTATCAGGACGAGACCGTGCTGTGCGTGGCCAACCTGTCGCACACGCTGCAGGCAGTGGAGCTGGACCTGTCCGAGTTCGAAGGCCGCGTGCCGGTGGACATCATCGGCGGCGGCAGCTTCCCGCCGATCGGCCGGCTGACCTACCTGCTCACGGTGCCGCCGTTCGGTTTCTACGCGTTCCAGCTGGTCAGCGAAGGCACCTTGCCGGACTGGCATGTGCCCAGCCCGGTGCCGTTGCCGGACTACCGCACGCTGGTGCTGCGCAGCGACACCGATGAGAGCAATGCCTTGCTCCCGCATCTGGCCACCCTGGAAGGCGAGATCCTGCCGGCCTGGTTGTCGGCGCGGCGCTGGTTCTCGGCCAAGGATCAGGCGTTGAAGAACGTGCGCATCTCGCGCCGCACACCGTTGCCGGGCGATGAGCCGATGAGCCTGCTGGAACTCGACGCAGAGCTGGAAGATGGCCGCCACGAGCGCTACATGCTGCCGATCGGCATCGTGTGGGAGCGCGACCACCCCAGCACGCTCGCCGAGCAGCTGGCATTGGCGCGGGTGCGCCAGGGCCGCGAGGTGGGCTATCTCACCGATGCGTTCGCCCTCAAGCCGATGGTGCGCGGCGTGATCGATGCGCTGCGCAGCAATGCGGTGCTGGACGTACGCGATGGCGACGATGCCGCGCAGCAGGGCCAGGTGCGCTTCGAAGCGACGCCGGCACTGGCCAGGCTGGAGATCCCCGCCGACCCGGACATCCGCTGGCTGTCGGCCGAACAGAGCAACAGCTCGCTGGTGGTGGCCGACAAGGCGGTGTTCAAGCTGCTGCGGCATGTGGCCGACGGGGCGAACCCGGAGATCGAGATCGGCCGCCGCCTGACCGAGATGGGCTACGCCAACGCCGCGCCGTTGCTGGGCAGCGTCAGCCGGATCGACGCACAGGGCACCGTCACCACTATTGCCTTGTTGCAGGGCTTCATCCGCAACCAGGGCGATGCCTGGCGCTGGACACTGGATCACCTGGCGCGCAGCTTCGACGAGTACGCCACTGCGCAGACCGACGAAGCACGTGCCGAAGCCATTGCCGGGTACGACGCCTTTGCCGCGGTGGTCGGCAAGCGCCTGGCCGAGCTGCATGAAGCCTTGTCGCGTGCCAGCGACGATGCCGACTTCGCCCCGCAGCGTATCGACCTGCCCGCCGCCAACGATGTGGTGGCCGGTGTGGCGCGACAGGTGGAAGAGATGTGGGACACGGTCAATACGCGGCTGGCAGGCACCGACGACGCCACCGAACGCGAGGCGCTGGAAGCGGTGCTGGCGCAACGCCCGCAACTGGACAGCCTGTTGGCCAAGGCACCCAGCGTGCTGGCCGATTCGCTGCTGACCCGCGTGCATGGCGACTTCCACCTGGGCCAGATCCTGGTGGCCTTTGACGATGTGGTGTTGATCGACTTCGAAGGCGAGCCGGCCAAGCCGCTGGCCGAACGCCGCGCCAAGGCCAGCCCGCTACGCGATGTGGCCGGCTTCCTGCGCTCGCTCGATTACGCCAGCGAAGTCTCGGCACGTGGCGAAGAAGGCACGGCCGCGCGCGCAGGCGTCGGTGTGGACACGCATCTGGACGAATTCCTGGTGCAATTCCGCCGCCGCTCCACACAAGCCTTCCTGGACGCTTACCATGCCGTGCTCGACGCCAGCGCCCACCCGTGGATTGCGCCGGCGGCGTTCAACGCGGCCACCTTGCTGTTCCTGGTGGAGAAGGCCTGCTACGAGGTGCGTTACGAAGCGGCCAATCGCCCGGGTTGGTTGATGGTGCCGATCGAAGGCTTGCGACGCATCCTGCAACGTGCACGCGCCGGTGCAGGAGACACATGATGAATGGAGTAATGACAGCAGTGACCAATCGATGGGACCCCGGCGTGATACGCGCGCTGGCCGAATCACGCCATGGCGACGCCTTTGCGGTGTTGGGCGCGCATCCGACCGACACCGGGCGCGTGTTGCGCACCTATCTGCCGGGCGCCAACCAGGTGAGCGCCGTGCTCGACGACGGCCAGACGATCGCCCTGGAGCCCGGCCCGGAGCCGGGCCTGTTTGCCGGCGACCTGCCGGCGCAGGGCAGTTACCGGCTGCGTATCGGCTGGCCCGGCGGCGAGCAGGAAACGGCCGATCCTTACGCATTCGGCCCGCAGCTCACCGACTTCGACCTGCACCTGATCAGCGAAGGCCACCATCTGCAGCTGGCCGACGCATTGGGCGCCAACGTGGTCGAGGTGGATGGCGTACGCGGCACGCGCTTTGCGGTGTGGGCGCCCAATGCCTCGCGAGTGGCGGTGGTGGGCGACTTCAATAGCTGGGATGCGCGCCGTCACCCGATGCGGCTGCGGCATCAGTCCGGCGTGTGGGAGCTGTTCGTGCCCGACGTTGGGCCCGGTGCGCACTACAAGTACCAGCTGCGTGGCCCGCACGGGCACGAATTGCCGGCCAAGGCCGACCCGGTGGCGCGGCGTGCGGAACTGGCGCCCGGCACCGCCTCGATCGTGGCCGACCCGGCGCCGTTCCAGTGGAGCGACGACGGCTGGATGGCCACGCGTGCGCGCCGCCAGGCGCACGACGCACCGATGAGCATCTACGAGATCCATGCCGGTTCCTGGCTGCGCGAAGAAGGCGTGGACCTGGACTGGGACGGCCTGGCCGACCGCTTGATTCCGTACGTGGCCGACATGGGCTTCACCCATGTCGAATTGATGCCGGTGACCGAGCATCCGTTCGGCGGCTCGTGGGGCTATCAACCGCTGGGCCTGTTTGCACCGACTGCGCGTTTCGGCTCGCCGGACGGCTTTGCCCGCTTCGTCGACCGTTGCCACCGCGAAGGCATCGGCGTGCTGGTGGACTGGGTGCCGGCGCACTTTCCCACCGACGCGCATGGCCTGGCGCATTTCGACGGCACCGCGCTGTACGAACACGCCGACCCGCGCGAAGGCTTCCACCGCGACTGGAATACGCTGATCTACAACCACGGCCGCCGCGAGGTGTCCGGGTTCCTGATCGCCAGCGCGCTGGAGTTCTTGCAGCGTTACCACGTGGACGGGCTGCGCGTGGATGCGGTGGCCTCGATGCTGTACCGCGATTACAGCCGCAATGCCGGCGAGTGGGTGCCCAACATCCATGGCGGGCGCGAGAACTACGAAACCATCGCCTTCCTGCGCCGGCTCAACGAAGTGGTGCGCGAGCACACCCCGGGCGCGGTGATGATTGCCGAAGAATCCACTGCATTCCCCGGTGTCACCGCCGATGTGGCGCACGGTGGCCTGGGTTTCCACTACAAGTGGAACATGGGCTGGATGCACGACACCTTGCATTACGCCGGCCTGGACCCGATCTATCGCCGCTACCACCATGGCGAGCTGACCTTCAGCATGGTCTATGCATATTCGGAGCGCTTCGTGCTGCCGATCTCGCACGATGAGGTGGTGCACGGCAAGGGCTCGTTGCTGGGCCGCATGCCGGGTGACGAGTGGCAGCGCTTTGCCAACCTGCGTGCGTACCTGGGCTATATGTTCACGCACCCGGGGCGCAAGTTGCTGTTCATGGGCTGCGAGTTCGGCCAACCCACCGAGTGGAACCACGACGCCAGCATTCCGTGGCACCTGCTCGACGACCCGCGCCACCGCGGGGTGCAGACCCTGGTGCGCGATCTCAACCGGTTGTACGCGGAATATCCCGCACTGCATGCGCACGACGACGACCCGGCCGGGTTCGCCTGGGTGGTGGGCGACGATGCTGCCAACAGCGTGCTGGCGTTCCTGCGCAAGGGCAAACGCGGCGATGCGCCGGTCCTGGTGGTCATCAACTTCACCCCGGTGGTGCAGCACGGCTACCGCATCGGCGTGCCACAAGGCGGCCAGTGGCGTGAGGTGTTCAACAGCGACGCCGGCATCTACGGCGGTGCGAACCTGGGCAATGGCGGCATCGTGACGGCAGAGCAGCAGTCCATGCATGGCCATGCGCAGTCACTGCCGTTGCTGTTGCCGCCGCTTGGCGCCATCGTGCTGACGCCGCACGGCTGATGCGCCACGCACACCGCCGGACAGCTGGTCCGGTGGTGTGCCACCTGTTAGATTGCGCGCCATAGAGTGGCTGACACCCTGCCGCGCATGCCCACCGGGCCGCGCTGCAGGATTGCCAGCTTTCTCAGGCAGCCCGGGGAGGGCTGCCGGGCACAGCCGCCGCCATGCCTTCCGTCGATCCTCTTGCGGGAGTGGTGTGCGTGGGCGTTTTGATCGCTGTGATTGTTTTTTCGCTGCTTGCGGCTGTCCGCTGCGTTTTGGGCGTGGATGGCCGTGCGCAAGCAGGTGTGTGGACGCTGGTGTCGCCGCAAGCGAGGACGCAACCTCGCCGCGCGCATCGTGCCCAGCGTGGCGCCCTGCCTTCGTCCACCTCGATGCAGGCTGGCGCATGAGCGCCCTGATGACGGCACTCTATCTGCTTGCCGCTGTCGCCTCGGCGTTGGCGTTTTATCTGGCAACCACGCATCAACGTCTGCTGCTGCACCGACGCCCCTCGGTGCGCGTGTTGCGCGTCGGTGGCTGCGTGTTGCTGGCATTGTCACTGGCCTGCGCCATCCATGCGCTGGGCGTGTGGGCCGGCATCTTCGCTGCCGTAACGGCGCTGATGCTGGCGGCAGTGGCGCTGCCGGTGCTGGATGTCGGGCGGCAAGTGCGCGCACAACGCAGGCAGGCACGCCATGTGGGCTAAATGGCTGAGCGCGGTGGTCTTGGGCTTGCCGCTTGCGGTGGGCGTGGTCGGCCTGTGCGCCTTGCTGCTGCCGGGGCCGCAACAGCGCTACACCCTGGTGTGGCTGCTGCTGATGTTTCCGGTCTGGATCGGCGCGATGGCGTTGCCGTTCGTGTTCCGGCGGGCATTGCATGCCTGGATCGTGCTCGGCGGACTGACGCTGCTGTGCTACCTCGCACTTGCCGCAATCAAGGCACTGGGCTGGACGGAGCTGAGCGCATGAAAGCATCGACCTTGCGCGCATTCCTGTCCGTGCACAGCTGGATGGGGTTGCTGGCCGGCATGGCCTTGTTCATTGCCTTCTATGCCGGTGCCATCACCGTGTTCACGCATCAGCTCAGTGAGTGGCAGAGTGCACCAGCGGTCACCGAAACGGCGCCTGCCGATCCGGTGACTGCGGCGCAGTCCTTGCTGGACACGGTCATCGCCACGCACCCGCAGGTGGCCGATTCGTTCTTGCTGCTGTTGCCGGGCGAACACGGGCCGATTGCGCGGCTGTATTGGTATGGCGCGCAGGCCGATGCCAGCGGCGGTATGCGCCAGTATCAGGCGGGGCCCGATGGCGGCTTGCTGGAGTTGCCGCAGCGCGTGGGCTTTGCGGATTTTCTCTACGACCTGCACTTCACCGCCGGCCTGCCGCGTGTGCTCGGCACCTATCTGTTCGGGGTGGTGAGCGTGATGTACGGGCTGGCGCTGGTCAGCGGCGTGGTGCTGTACGCGCCGGTGTTCTTCAAGGACCTGTTCGCGCTGCGCGTGGGCGCCAACGTCAAGCGGCTGTGGCAGGACGCGCACAATCTGGTGGGCATGCTGTCGTTGCCGTTCCATGTGATCTTTGCCTGGTCCGGCGCGGTGCTGTGCCTGGGCGTGCTGCTGCTGGCGCCATTCCAGTTCCTGGTGTTCGACGGCAAGCTGATGCAGATCCTGGAGCCGGATTTCGAACTGGCACCGCATGTGGCGCCGGCCAAGCGTGCAGCGCCATTGCTGCCGGTGGCGGTGCTGCTGGACAAGGCGGTGACAGCCAGCCCCGGCTTCGTGCCGGAAAGCCTGGCGTACCACGATGCCGGCGATGCCCATGCGCGGGTGGAGGTCTACGGCCATCACGACCAGCGCCGGCTCAACACCTTGGGCGGCGTGGCACTGGATGCCAGCACCGGGCAGGTGTTGCGCGTGCTGGAGCCGGCCACGATGTCGCCCGGCACCGCCGCGTTGCGCGGGTTGCAGGCGCTGCACTTCGCCAACTTCGGGCATGCCGCGGTGCAGTGGCTGTACTTCCTGCTCGGCCTCGGCGGCGCGTTCCTGTTCTACAGCGGCAACCTGTTGTGGATCGAAACACGGCGCAAGCGCCGCGCCATTGCGCAGCCGCGTCGCACACATGCGATGGCACGGCTCACCGTCGGTGTCTGCCTGGGCAGTGTGGCCGGCATCTCGGCGCTGTTTATCGCTGCGCGGTACCTGCCGCAGGGCCAGGAGCGCTATGTCTATTACGCAGTATTCACCGCAACGCTGCTGTGGGCCCTGGTCCGCCCTACCGCACGCGGTGCGTATGAAGTCTTGCTGGCCTGCGCTACGTTGACGGCGCTGATTCCGCTGGCCAGCTGCATTGGCGCACACGGCGCGACCGCGCCGTGGCAGAGCGCGACCGTGCTCGGCGTCGATCTGGTTGCGCTGCTGATGGCCTGGGCCAATTGGCGCATGGCGCTTGCGAGCAAACGCCGTGGCATGCAGGGCGATCCCAATAGCGTATGGGCATGGCCGGCGCGCGGGGTTGCTTAGGAGCGGCGAACAGATGACTGCGCGCATCGCCAGGCGGGCGCGGTCTCTGCCCGATGCGGCATGTACGACGCGTGCGCGGGGGCCCAAGCGTAGTGATCGTACCCATCTGACGACCGCTCGCTACGCTTTTGGCCACGCTACGCCGCGGGTGATTACCGGCGCAGGCGTGCAGCAGTGAACGTGTAGTACCTGCACGGCGTTGAGCTGCGGCGTGCGACCTCTGCACGCGCTGGCCTCACGTCCGGCGCACTTGCAGTGCGTAGCATGTGCCGCTTCTGTCTGCGCAAGAGGACGCCATGCCCGCCCGCATACGCATCGGCCTGATCTCCGACACCCATGGATTGTTGCGACCCGAAGCAGTGGCCGCGCTCGTGGGAAGCGATGCGATCATCCATGCCGGCGATGTCGGCAAGCCGGAGATTGTCGCCGCATTGCAGGCGCTGGCGCCGCTGCATGTCATTGCCGGCAATATCGACAACAAGCCCTGGGCAGTGGGCTTGCCGCAGACGTTGGATGTGCTGATCGCTGGCGTACGCATCCATGTGCTGCACGATCTGAAAACGCTGGCGCCGAGCGTTGCAGCAGACGTCATCATCAGCGGGCATTCGCACAAACCGGCGATCCAGACGCGCGACGGCGTGTTGTACGTCAATCCAGGCAGCGCCGGGCCACGTCGCTTCAGTCTGCCGATCAGCGTGGCCACGTTGTGGCTGGGCGATGGCGCGCCATGCGCACAGGTGCATGAGCTGGCACTGGGCTGAGTTCGCTGACCTGGCATGCACACGCGCGGGGCCATCCTCGTGGGCCACGTTGTGCAAGGAATCCCGATGAATACACGCCGCCAATTTCTTTCCGCTGCCGCTGCGGGCACTGCGGCATTGGCCGCTGCACCGCTGCTGGCACAGGCTTCTGCGCCTGGCAGTGTGATGCCGACGCGTGGCAAAACCGCAGCGAACGCATTGCCGACCAATCCCGTCCTCAAGGGCGCACGCTACCGGCCGCGCAGTCGTCTGGGCTTTGGCGGCGTGGCCATCGGTAATGGCTTTGCGCCCACCAGCGACGCACAAAGCGAGCAGACGCTGGCCGCGGTGTGGGAGTCGGGGGTGCGTTATTTCGATACCTCGCCATGGTACGGGCTGGGCCTGTCGGAGCGGCGCACCGGCCATCATCTGCACAATCACGCGGCCGATGATTATGTGGTGTCGACCAAGGTCGGGCGCCTGCTCACGGCCACCGACAAACCGCCCAAGACGATGTGGGTGCAGCCCTCGCCATTCGACTATCGCTACGATTACAGCGCTGCCGGTGTGCGGCGTTCGATCGAAGACAGCCTGCAGCGTCTGGGCGTGTCGCAGATCGACATCGCGTATATCCACGACCTGTCGCCGGAGAATGAAAAAGACCTGGGCATGCCGTGGGAGCAGCGTTTCGCCGAAGCAGTGAAGGGCGCGATGCCGGAGCTGACTAGGATGCGCAAGGAGGGCCTGATCAAGGCCTGGGGGTTCGGCGTCAATTGCCCGGAGCCTGCGTTGCGCGCAATCGAAGAGGCCGACCCGGATATCTTCCTGCTGGCCTGTCAGTACTCGCTGCTCGATCATGCGCAGGCCTTGCACGACACCTTCCCGAAGATCGCCAAACACGGCGCCTCGGTGGTGGTCGGTGCGCCATTGCTGGCCGGGTATCTGGCCGGCCGCGAGCGTTATCTGTACGACGGCACGGTGCCGGAATGGGCACCGGCCAAGCGGCAGAAAGCGCTGGGCGTTTGCGAGCGGCATGGTGTGGATCTGCGCACCGTGGCGTTGCAATTCGCCGCGGCGCCGCAGGTGGTGTCGTCGGTGATTCCTGGCGCGCGCACGGCCGAGCAGGCAATCGCCAATGCGGCATCGATGCGGGTGGCGATTCCTGCAGCGGTGTGGGAAGAACTCAAGCGCGAAGACGTGATCGAGACGGATGCGCCGGTGCCTGTTGCACGTTGAAGGATGGCGCTTGGAGCGTCTAACCAAACATCAGCGTAGTCGCCGGGCCGGCGCGGTCGGCGCTCGGTGCTCATGCGGCATGTGCCACTCGAGCACTGCAGTTCCCACACGGCGCATGCTCACCTGACGATGCTCGCTATGTTTTGTAGACGTGCTTCCTTGAGGTGGCGGTTGATTGATGGGGCGCGCTTGGTCGTGGTGTAGGGCTTTGGTGCAGGGCGGATGTGATGGCTGCGATGGCATTGCGTAGCAGCCATGACTGCGGTGGCTGCTGTTTTGCGTGCGTGTAGGCTCACAGTGGGGAACACTAGGCTTCGCCCGTACCCTCATCCGCCCCTTCGGGGCACCTTCTCCCCCATAAAGGAGGACAATGTCCCAGTGGGAGAAGGAAACGCCGCGGACTGCGCGCCGTTGGACGCACCGTCGGGTGCGCGGCCAGCGCTGCAGGATGTCGCTTTAAAGCCCCTCCCCCTGCGGGGCGGCAAGGCACGGCTTGCGCGCCAGTGGCGCGCGTGCATTGGAGCGCCCACGCCGCAAGCGCGGGCCGGGCGCGAAGCGGGGGTTGGGGTGAGGGTACGGAACAAGCAACCATGTCCCCGATAAGCAGTTGATTGCACCAACCCCGCGCTGCACGTCTGGGAACGACTTCAGCGCCGTTGCGCGCGGCAAACTCCCGAGCGTGCCAAGCGCAGTTGCCGTCAACGCATCACGGAATCAACAGCGGCCGCAAGGCCGGCACTTGCCTTGCCAATTCGTCGGCGACGATCGCCGCAAAGACATCTGCGCCCTCGGGGCCAAGATGCGTGTAGTCGAACGTAAGTTTTGCCTGGCCCATCGGTTCCGCACTGGCATTGTCCTGCGCAGTGGCAGTCGCGCTGGCCGCAGTCACGCTGGCGCCTTCAAGCACTTTCGACGATGACGATGACGATGACGGCAGCGTCTGTGCCGGTGTCTTGCCGACGGTAGTGCCCGATTGCGCAGCGATCACTTGCTGCGGGTCGGCCGGCCGCTGCGCAAGCCGCATTGCCAGCACCGGACCCATGCCCTGCACCAATGCGCGGCTGCGCGCGTGCAGGTCGACCACCGGCACCTGCAACTCGCGCGCAACCGCACGTGTGGCCTGCGCCCATGGCGCCAGGTCGTCCAGCAGTTGGCCGCGCGCGAACTGCCGCCGCGTCAACGGCGTCACCAGCACCGGAACTGCGCCTGCGCCACGCGCCTCGGCCACATAGTGGCGCAGGTTGGCCGGGAATTCTGTCGCCAGGTCGGTGGAGCGCCCCGGCTTGCCGGGCTGGTCGTTATGACCAAACTGGATCAGCACCACCACCTGCCGGTAGCCACCGCTGCGCAACTCCTTGAGCGCAATGTCCCACGACCCTTCCGCACGATAGTTGGAGGTACTGCGGCCGCCGCGCGCCAGATTGAGGCAGCTCAGAAACGAGGTCACATGCTGCGCGCAGAAACTCGGCCCCCAACCACCCTGCACGGCGGTGGTGGAATCGCCCACCAGCACGATCTTGCCGGCGGCAAACGACGCTGTCGCGGCAGGTGCGTTGTTGTTTGAGGGATCGGTGGTGGATGCCGCAGACGCCAGCGGCGTGTCGACCAACGCCGCAGCGGCGGCATCGGCGAACGGAAGGCAGGCAGCTGCCAGTGCAGCCAGCAGCAGTGATAAAGCAACAGACTCATGACGCATGCATCACCTCAAGATTGAATCAACACTGCTGCAGAATCGAATAAACGCGGCTGCGCAGCGCAGCCAGGGCGCGGCCGGTGCCTGAACTGGCATGTATCAGAGGCTCCTTTTGTTTCCGCGCAGAACACTTTCATGCGAGTGACGACCATCGGGCACGTCCATTGTTGTTCCAAGACAGAAATGGTCAGAACGTACCGCGCTGGATGAAGGGAGCCTGTTGGTACAGCCGTCGTTCGCCGCCGCGCGGGTCGTTGGCCAGCCGGCTCGGCACGTCGAACAGCAG
This sequence comes from Xanthomonas cannabis pv. cannabis, assembly GCF_000802365.1. Taxonomy (GTDB): domain Bacteria; phylum Pseudomonadota; class Gammaproteobacteria; order Xanthomonadales; family Xanthomonadaceae; genus Xanthomonas; species Xanthomonas cannabis. The sequence goes on along the minus strand of NZ_JSZE01000095.1, from coordinate 7,812 downwards.
CGTCTCGCGCCGTTGCAGCGAATACGGCTTCCAGTGCGGTGCGCCGCGGTGGTTCGGGTCGCCATGCCGCGCGAATGCGATCAGCGCATCGCTCATCTGATCGGCCATGCGTTGCGCATCAATGCTGTTGCCGGTGCGCGAGCCGGGCTGGCGTATGGTGTCGAACACCAGCGGAATATCCAGCGTGTGGAAGGCGCCGAACTTGCCACCTTCCAGCGGCGAGCCCCAATCCAGTTGATAGACCCAGGTGGGGGCGCCCTGACGCGCACGCGCTTCGGCTTCTTCGACCGCACCGCGCCACGAGCGGCCGGCAGTGGTGGCGGCAAAGAACACCTGCGAAGGCGAGTACTGCGGATACAGCCGCCGGTATTCGGCAATCACCACCTGCGGCAACAGGTCCACGTACTGCTGCGCTTCCAGCTTGGCCGGCAACTCATCCCAGCTCAGCGCAAAGTTTTTTGCGTCGTTGCCGAGAAATGCGCGTGTCTCGTCGCGGGTGTTGCCGATCACCATTGGAATGCCGGCCGATTGCACTGGTGCGGTGGGCCAGAACGGATGCACCGGCATGTTGCGCGCATCCAGGACCGGGCCGAAATACAGCGCGCTGTTTTCCACCCGCGACGGGTCGCGCACCTGTGCGGCGGCCAGCAGGTCCGCCACCGGCACAGTGCGCAGCCGCGCCAGATCGCCTGGCGCAATCTTCAATGCATCCAGCAGCAGCTGCGCGCGCTGGGTGGCCGCGCGCGGGCCGGCCACGGTGACCTGCTGCCCGCTCATGGTCCAGGCACGGTGGAACAGCCCACGTGCGGCGGGCATCGCCATCAGCGTGGCGATCTTGGCGCCGCCACCGGACTGGCCGAACACGGTGACATTGCCGGCATCGCCACCGAATTCCGCCGCATGTTGGCGCACCCAGTGCAGGGCCTGGATCAGGTCCAGCTGCCCGGCATTGCCCGAATCGGCGAAGCTCGCATCGCCCAGCTGCGCCAGCGACAGGTAGCCGAACAGGTTGAGCCGGTGATTGACCGTGACCACCACCACATCGCCGCGCGTGCACAGGCGCACGCCGTCGTACAGCGGGTCGCTGCCGGAGCCGGTGGTGTAGCCGCCGCCGTGGAGATAGACCAGCACCGGCCGCTTGCCGCCATCGCGCAGGCCGGGCGTCCACACGTTGAGGAACAGGCAGTCCTCGCTGGTGGGCTCGCTGGCCTTGGGTTGTGGGGCCGCAGCGCCGAAGCCGGTGGCATCGCGCACGCCTTGCCAGGGCGTTTCCGGCATGGGCGCCTGGAAGCGCCGCGCGCCGGTATCGCTGCCATACGCGATGCCCTTGAACACGCAGATGCCTGCATCGCGCAGGCCGCGGACGGCGCCGCCGCGCAGCCGTGCCACCGGCGCGCTGTCATCGCGAGGCGGCGGCGCTGCCGCAGCTGTCGCAAGTCCAGGCAATGCGGCAGCGGCGCCCGCAAACAGGCCGCTCCGCAGCAGCGTGCGACGGCGCGGGTCGGGCGCGTGCGGGGCGCTCATCGCCCCGCCCCCTGCATTGTTGCTGCCGGTGCCGGTGACACCGATGGCTTGGTGACGAACGCAATCCAGGCCTGCGCCAGTTGCGGCCACGCCGCCAGCGTCAGCCCGCTGGTACGGCCGGTGCCGAAGCCATGGCCGCCCTGCGGGAAGACATGCAGCTCGCTCGGCACGCCGGCGCGCAGCAGTGCGTCGTGCATCAACAGGCTGTTGCGCACCGGCACCACGGTGTCGTCCTGCGCATGCAGCAGAAAGGTCGGTGGCGTGTGGGCATCCACCTGCCACTGCGGCGAGTAGGCGCGCACCTGCGCCTGGCTGGGGGCCTTGCCGAGCAGGCGTTCGCGCGAGCCCATGTGCGCGTTGGCGCTGTCCATGTCGATGACCGGGTAGACCAGCAGCTGGAAATCCGGCCGCGCGCTCAGCGCATCGGCGGCGTCAATCGTTGGATACACCTGCGCGGCGTAGCGCGTGCCAAGACTGGCCGCAACGTGGCCGCCGGCCGAAAAGCCCATCACTCCCACGCGCTGCGCGTCGATGCCGTAGCGCGTTGCATTGGCGCGGATCAGCCGCAGCGCGCGCTGGGCGTCGGCCAGTGGCACATCGGCGCCGTTGGGGTGGCCTTCGCCCGGCAAGCGGTAGCGCAGCACGAACAAGGTGATGCCGGCCTGGTCGACGAAGCTGGGCACCAGCGCGCTGCCTTCGTTGTCCAGCACGATGCGTTGATAGCCGCCGCCGGGGGTGACCAGTAGCGCGGTGCCGTTGGGCCGCTTGGGCCGGTAGACCACCAGGTATGGGTCGCTGATGTTCTGGATGTAGCGGTCGGGCCGGGCGGCATCGCTGCTGCGGTCGACGATGCGCTGCGGCAACGCGGTGTCTCCCGGTGCCAGTGCGCGCGGCCACAGGCCGATGCGGCTGGCCTGTTCGGCCGCGGTGTCGGCGCTGGCCGCCTCCGCCGACCATGCCGGGGTGGCAACCAGGGCGAGCGCGCCCAGGGCCACCGTCACTGTTTGGCGCAACGCGTGCAAAAGCCCGCTGCCCCTACGTTTGCGACGTGTCTGTTGCATCCACCTCTCCCAGGGACGGTTCGTTATCGCGGTCACAATGTCGCACTGCACATTGCCAATGACACCGGTTTACCATATACAGCACACCGTGCCGCTGTCGATTGGCAGTGCAACAAAACACCTATCAGGGAGACACCCTTGAGCAACGACGCCGCCACCCCGCCAACGTCCACATCCGCGTTGTCCGACATCGCCCAACGCTTTGTGGAGGCTCGCCGTGCCGGGGCTTCACTGCCCGACTTTCCTGGGCAAATCCCGGACGATCTGGTCACCGCATACCAGGTGCAGGACATCGCCATCAGCCAGTGGCACGACCAGGTGGTGGGCTGGAAGGTGGGCTACATCGCCGCCGAGCGCCGCGATGCCTCCGGCGACGAACGGCTGCTGGGCCCGATCTTCTCTCAGAAGCTCTGGAATGCTACCGGTGGAACAACCGAGTTCCCGATCTATGTCGGCGGCTTCGGCGCGGTGGAAGCCGAGTACGTGCTGCGGCTGGAGGCCGATGCTCCCAGCGGCAAGACGCATTACACCGCCGACGAGGCCGCCGCCTTGCCGGCGCGGCTGTTCATCGGCGTGGAAATCGCCAGCAGCCCGCTGGCGACCATCAACAAGCTGGGCCCGCGGGTGGTGATCTCCGACTTCGGCAACAACAACGGCCTGATCCTGGGGCCGGAAGTGACCGATTGGCTGGACCGCGAAGAGACTGCGCTGACTGCCGAAACCCTGATCGACGACCAGGTGGTCGGCACCGGCGGCGCCACCACGCTGCCCGGCGGGTTGCGTGCGGCCTACGCATTTGCGCTCAGCCGTTCGGCCCAGCGCGGGCGCCCGCTCAAGCGCGGTGATCTCATTGCCACTGGCAATGCCACCGGTATCCACGACATCGAAGTGGGACAGCATGCCCTGATTCGCTTCGCCGGCATCGGCGACATTTCCTGTACGGCTGTGTCCGCCAACTAGGTGCGGGCCCCCGTGACCAGACGCTTGGGAGGGCGCCAATGATCACACGCAGACATTTCCTCGGTGCCGGGCTCGGCGCCGCCGCCGCTGCCCCGTGGCTGGGCGCCGGCGCCACCACGCCGATTCCTGGCGGGCAGTTGCTCACCGCCACCGATGTACACGTGGGCGACTACCCCACCGTGGAAGCGGTACGCTGGTTCGGCAAGCAGCTCGAGGCACGCACCAATGGCCGGCTCAAGCTGCGCCAGTACCACTCCGGCCAGCTGGGCCGCGAGTCCGAGGCGATCGACATGGCGCGCTTCGGCGCCATCGACATCACCCGGGTGTATTCGGGCGCGTTGAACAACACCTTTCCGCTCACCCAGGCGCTGTGCCTGCCGTACGTATTCGACTCCGTGCCGCATCTGCGCCGCGCCATCGACGGCCATGTGGGCGACAGCGTGTTGCGCAGCTTCGAGCAGCGCGATCTGGTGGGTCTTGCCATCTACGATTCGGGCGCGCGTTGCTTCTACAACACCAAGCACCCGCTGCACCGCCCGGAAGATCTCAAGGGCCTGAAGTTGCGCGTGGCCTCGTCGGACATCTTCCTCAAGCTGATGCGCATGCTGGGCGCCAACCCCACGCCGATGTCGCTGGGCGAGACGTTTTCGGCGATGGAAACGCACATGATCGACGGTGCGGAAAACAACATGCGCAGTTTCCAGTCCAGCCGGCATTTCGAAGCCGCGCATTACTGGTCGCAGAGCGAGCATTCCTACGCGCCGGACATCCTGGTGATGTCGCGCGCCAGCTTCGAATCGCTGAGCCCGGCCGACCGCGGTCTGGTGGTGGAACTGGCGCGCGCCTCGGTGCCGGTGATGCGCAACTTGTGGGATGCGTCGGAAACGGTGGCGCGCAAGCAGGTGATCGATTACGGCGTGAAGCTCAACCAGGTCGACATGCCGGCGTTCCGCGCCGCTGCCGCGCCGCTGCTGGCCGAATATCGCAAGCAGCCGGAGATCGAAGCGCTGTACCGCCGCATTCGCGATTTTGCATAGAGGTGTCCCGATGACCGAACCCGAGACTGTTGCCGTCCCGGTCGCGCCGTTGCAGCGCGCGCTGGACCGCGTTTCCGATATTGCCGTTGGCGTGGCGTCGCTGGCATTGCTGGGCCTAGTGGTCGTGCAGGGCTGGCAGGTATTCACCCGCTACGTGCTCAATGACTCGCCCAGCTGGACCGAACCGGTGACGCTGCTGCTGCTGAGCACCGCACTGAGCCTGGGCGCTGCCGCCGGCGTGCACACCAATCGCCACTTTGGCTTTTATCTGCTGGGCGAACACGTGCCGCCGCTGGTGCGCAGAATCTTCGAAGTGATTCGCCCGCTGATGATTCTCGCCATTGGTGCGGTGCTGGCGTGGTGGAGCGCGGCGCTGCTGGTCGATGGCCTGGACATCAAGATGGCCGGCGCGCAGATGCCGCAGAGCATCAACTACCTGCCGCTGTCGATCGGCGGTGCGCTGATGGTGCTGTTTGCCTTGTACAAGTTGTGGCGTGTGCTGCGCCCGATCCAAGCCGGAGGAGTGCGCTGATGGGCATCGCCATGTTGTTGGGAACCTTTGTGGTGCTGCTGCTGATCGGCGTGCCGGTGGCGTATGCACTGGGTGCGGCCGCATTGGCCACGCTGCTATATCTGGACCTGCCCACGGTGGTGCTGGTGCAGCAGATTTCCGCCGGTAGCGGCTCGGCGTCGTTGATTGCGATTCCGCTGTTTATCTTCGCTGGCGAGTTGATGTTGCGTGGTGGCATTTCCGAACGCTTGATTGCGCTGGCGTCTTCGCTGGTGGGGCGCGTGCGTGGCGGCCTGGGCCAAGTGAGCGTGCTGTCGTCGCTGTTCTTCGGCGGCGTGTCCGGTTCTGCCATCGCCGACGTGTCGGCCGTTGGCGGCACCATGATTCCGCAGATGATCAAGCGCGGTTACGACCGCGATTACGCGGTGAATGTAAGCATGACCGCCGCACTGGTGGCGTTGCTGGTGCCGCCGTCGCATAACCTGATCCTGTTTTCGGCCGCGGCCGGCGGCGGCCTGTCGATTGCCGATCTGTTCGCGGCCGGCATCGTGCCCGCGCTGTTGATGACCGCGGCGATGATGGTCACCGGCTATGCGGTGGCGCGCCATCGCGGCTACGGCACCGAGCCGTTCCCGGGCTGGCGTGCGGTGGCATTGCGCCTGATCGGTGCATTGCCGGGCCTGGGCCTGGTGGCGCTGATCTTCATCGGTATCCGTGCCGGCATCTTTACCGCGGTGGAGAGTGCGGCGATTGCGGTGGTGTACGCGCTGATCGTCACTGCGCTGCTGTATCGCCAGCTACGTTGGGCCGAGTTCTTCGCGGCCGTCACGCATGCCGCGCGCACCACCGGCGTGATCCTGTTCGTGATCGCCACTGCGGCCGTATTCGGTTGGTTGCTGGCCTATCTGCAGGTACCTGCTGCTGCGGTGAAGTTCCTGCAGGCCATCGCCGACAGCAAGAACATGGTGCTGTTGATGATCGTGGTGATGCTGCTGTTGCTGGGCATGTTCATGGACCTGGCACCGAAGATCCTGATCTGCACGCCGATCTTCCTGCCGGTGGTCAAGGCCTATGGCATCGACCCGATCCACTTCGGTCTGGTGATGGTGCTGGCCGGCGGCATCGGCCTGATCACCCCGCCGATCGGCTCGGTGCTGTTCATCGGCACCTCCATCGGCCAGATCACCATCGCCCAAAGCATGCGCACCATCTGGCCGTTCTGGCTGGCAGCGCTGTGCGTGCTGTTGATCGTGGCGTTTTTCCCCGAATTGTCGCTGTGGTTGCCACGCGCCTTGCGCGCATGAGGAGCTGAGCGACGGCGTGCCTGGCAGGCACGGATCGGTACGGCAACAGCGCCGTATCTCCCGTCTGCCAAGCACGCGCGATGCCTTGCGTGGGTTGGGCATCGCTGCTGGCGGGAGGGTTCCCGCCTCATCCGGTTAACCGGTGGCATTGCCTGCCGGCGACCGCATCGCCCCGCACCGCGGGGACCAGGAGAAAGCATGCGTATGCGTATCACCTCACCCCGTCTGCGTTGGCTGCTGGCCGGCGGACTGTTGCTGTGTACCGGGCTAAGCGCCGCGGCCGACTGGAAGCGCGGCATCGAGCATCAGCGCATTGCCGACCAGGGCAACGGCACCTTCCTCAACCCAGTGCTGGCCGGCGACCATCCCGACCCGTCCGTGCTCAAGGATGGCGAGGACTACTACCTCACGCTGTCCTCGTTCGATGCCTACCCGGGCCTGCCGATCTGGCATTCGCGCGATCTGGTCAACTGGCAGCCGCTGGGCCATGCCATCACCCAGAACGTCGGCGCGATCTGGGCACCGGACCTGATCAAGCACGGCAAGCGCTATTACATCTATTTTCCGGCCCGTCGCGGCGACCAGGGCGAGCGCAGCAACTTCGTGGTGTGGGCCGATGACATCAAGGGCCCGTGGAGCGCGCCGATCGATATCGGCCTGGGCAAGTACATCGACCCCGGCCATGCGGTGGGCGAAGACGGCAAGCGTTATCTGTTCCTGAGCGGCGGCGATTACGTGCAACTCTCCGACGACGGCCTGAAAGTGGTCGGCACGCCCAAGCACGTCTACGACGGCTGGAAATACCCGGAAAGCTGGGACGTGGAAGGCTACGCGCAGGAAGGCCCCAAGATCACCCGCCACAACGGCTGGTACTACATGACCACCGCGGTGGGTGGCACCGCCGGCCCGCCGACCGGGCACATGGTGATCACTGCGCGCTCGCGCTCCATCCATGGGCCGTGGCAGAACGCCCCCAACAACCCCATCACCCGCACCAAGAGCGCCGACGAGCCATGGTGGTCGCGCGGCCACGCCACCCTGGTGGAAGGCACCGACAAGCGCTGGTGGATGCTCTACCACGGCTATGAACACGGCTTCTGGACGCTGGGCCGGCAGGCGCTGCTGGACCCGATCGAATGGACTCCGGATGGCTGGTTCGTCGCCAAGGGCGGCGACCTGGGCACGCCGCTGAAAAAACCCAGTGGCCAGGCGCTGCAACACGGGCTGGCATTGTCGGACGACTTCCGTGCCAGCACGCTGGGCCCGCAGTGGGCGTTCTTCAATCCGGCCGCCGACGAGGCCAAGCGCCTGCAGGTGGGTGATGGCGTGTTGCGCCTGCAGGGCAAGGGCACCGCCCCGCGCAATGCCTCGCCGCTGACGGTGATCGCCACCGACCCGGCCTACCAGTTCGAGGT
>NZ_JSZE01000094.1 GCF_000802365.1 Xanthomonas cannabis pv. cannabis | reverse complement strand
ATCCAGCTGCAGGTCGTCCGGATGGGTGATCTGCTGGAAGGTGGTGCGCAACAGCTGCTCGCGCGAATAGCCAAGAATGCTGCACAGGGAAGGATTGACGTCGCGCCACGCGCCCTCCAGCGAGACGATCGCCATGCCCTGCGGCGCGGTTTCGAAGGCACCGGTGAAACGCTCGGCGGCCAGCTGTGCGGCCGCCTGTGCCTGCAGCTCGGCCGTGACGTCGATGGCCATGGCCAGGTATCCGGCCAGCCCCTGCTGTGCGTCGTGGATGACGTTGAAACACAGCCGCACGCGGCGCAATTCGCCGTCCTTGCGCACCAACGTCCAGATTTCCTCTGCCAGCACATCGCCGGCAGCGGCCGCGGCCAGCTTCACGTACGACGCAGGCGACAACGCCAGCGTGGCCATGTGGCGGTCCAGCTCGGCCTGCAGGTGGAACTGCGCCGGGCAGCGACCCAGCACCTCTTCGGCGGTGTAGCCCAGCAGTTGCTCGGCACCGGGGTTGAACAACTCGATCCGGCCACGCGGATCGAAGGCGATGATCGCCACGTCCTGCGAGGCATCCACCAGCGCCTGCAGCCGCGCGCGCTCGGCAGACAGGGCTGCCGACGCATCCCTGAGCTCGGTGATGTCGTGCATCACGCACACCGCGCCCAGCGCGGTGCCCTGGTCGCCGACCACCGGGTCCGCGTTGCACAGCACGGTGCGCGCCGCCTGCCCGTTGGCACGGATCACCAGCTCGGCGTTGCGCACGTGTTCGCCGCGCCAGGCGCGCACCAGCGGAATGGCCTCGGTAGGCAGCAAGCCATTGCCGTCGGCGGTATACAGGTCGAAATGCTGCGCCCATTGCGCCGGCGGCAGCACCCGCGGGTCGGTGCCATGCCATTGCCGCGCGGCATGGTTGAACTCGCGCAGCAACCCGTCGGTGCCGCAGGCCACCACGCCGTCAGGCATGGCTTCCAGCAACATGCTCAGGGTCTGCCGCTGCGCCTGCGCGGCCAGCCGGTCGCGGCGCGCCTCCAGCTGCTTGGCGGCCTGGCGCGCCAGCCGGATCAAGGCCTGCTTCTGCTGCTCATCGAGCACGCGCGATTTGGTACTGAGGGTGCACAAGGTGCCGTAGGCGTAGCCCTCGCGGCCGATCAACGGGACGCCCACGTATGAGCGCACGCCAGGGGCCGCCGTCACCAACGGGTTCTGCGCAAAGCGCGGGTCGGCCTCGGCGTCCGGCACCTCCATCAGTTCGGTGCCCATCACCGTGTGCGAACAGAACGACACACTGCGCGGGGTGCCTTCCAGGTCGGTGCCGCAGCGCGCCTTGAACCACTGGCGGTCGGCATCCAGCAGCGACACCAGCGCCATCGGCGCGCCGGTGACATGCGCCGCCAGCCAGGCGATGTCGTCGAATTCGGCCTCGGCCTCGGTATCCAGCACGCCCAGCCGACGCACCGCGTCCACGCGCAGGGCGTCGTCGGCGGGAATCGGCACGGGCGGCAACAGGACGGTCATGGCGTGCTTGGCGGATAGCGTCTGGCGAGGGTAGGTCGCCCGAAGTAACGGCGAAGCGATGGTCAACTTGAGCACGTGCGGCGGCGCCCGCTTAACCGGCAGCCAAACGCGTGGTCCACAGCCCTGCATTTGCGGCGCCGCCGAGCAGCCACTACCCTCGGCCGATTGCCCTGTTCTGGAGTGTCACATGCTGCGTCCGCTGTCCCTGTTGATCGCCGGTGTGCTCGGTGTCGTCACCGGTACCGTTGCCCCCGCCGTCGCTGCCGCCCCGGCCAGCCTGTCCAGGAGCGCGGCCAGCAGCGCCATTCCCGACATCGCCTACACCCGCTTCACCCTGCCCAACGGCCTGACCGTGGTGGTGCATGAAGACCACAAGGCGCCGGTGGTGGCGGTGAGCATCTGGTACCACATCGGCTCCGGCGACGAGCCGGCCGGCAAGACCGGCTTTGCGCACCTGTTCGAGCACCTGATGTTCTCTGGCTCGGAAAACAACAAGGGCAGCTTCTTTGCGCCGCTGGAAAAGGTCGGCACCACCGACATGAACGGCACCACCTGGTTCGACCGCACCAACTATTTCGAAACCGTGCCGACCACCGCGCTGGACACCGCGCTGTGGCTGGAATCGGACCGCATGGGCCACCTGCTCGGGGCGATCGGCCAGGAAGAACTCGATACCCAGCGCGGCGTGGTGCAGAACGAAAAGCGCCAGGGCGAAAACCGCCCCTACGGCCGCGTGGACCAGAACATCCTGTCCAACCTGTTCCCGGCCAACCATCCCTACCAGCACGACACCATCGGCTCGATGGAGGATCTGGACGCAGCGTCGCTGGGCGACGTCAAGCAGTGGTTCAACGACAACTACGGCGCTGCCAACACCACCCTGGTGCTGGCCGGCGACATCACCGTGGCGCAGGCGCGCGCCAAGGCCGCGCAGTATTTTGGCGATATCCCGTCCGGCAAGCCGGTGGCGCGTCAGCAGCCCTGGGTGACCCCGCTGCCCGCGCAGAAGCGCGGCGTGCAGCACGACCATGTCTCGCAGCCGCGCATCTACCGCACCTGGGCCGCGCCGCAGCTGGGCACCGACGATGTGATCCAGCTGGACCTGGCCACCACCGTGCTCGGCGGCGGCAAGACCTCGCGGCTGTACCAGCGCCTGGTCTACCAGGACAACCTGGTGGACGACGTCTCCGCCTCGGTGCAGCCGTTCGCGCTGTCCAGCCAGGTGCAGATCCAGGCCGACGTCAAGGACGGTGTGGACCCGGCCAAGGTCGAGGCGATCATCGACGAGGAACTCAAGAAGTTCATCGCACAGGGCCCGACCACCGACGAATTGCAGCGCGCGCAGGTGGCCTACCGCGCCGGCTTCGTGCGCGGGCTGGAAAAGGTCGGCGGCTTCAGTGGCAAGGCGGTGATCCTGGCTGAAGGCCAGGTCTACCGCGGCGACCCGGGCGCCTACAAGAAAGACCTGCAACGCGGCCAGGCCGCCACCGTGGACAGCGTCAAGCAGGCCGCTGCCACCTGGTTTGGCAAGGGCGACTACCTGCTCACCGTGCTGCCGGCCGGCAAGGACTTCGACCCAGCCGCCGAGGACAAGGCGGTGGTTGCACGCGGCGAAGAAGCCGGCAAGCCGGCGCCGAAGCTGCCGGCTGCGGGCAAGTACAAGACCGTCGCCAGCACGCTCGATCGCAGCAAGGGCGTGCCGCAGACCGATCAATTCCCGGACCTGAGCTTCCCGCAGTTGCAGCGCGGCAAGTTGAAGAACGGCATCGAGGTGATCCTGGCCGAGCGCCACACCATTCCGGTGACCCAGGTGGAGCTGCTGTTCGACGCCGGCTACGCCGCAGACCAGGGCAATAAGCTCGGCACCGCCAGCTTCAGCGCCGCGCTGATGAACGAGAGCACCGCTGCGCTGGATTCGGTGGAAGTGGCGCAGCGCCGCCAGCGGCTGGGCGCCATCACGTCGGTGGGCTGCGATCTGGACAGCTGCAGCGCCTCGCTGGATGCGCTCAACGACCAGTTGCAGCCCTCGCTGCAGCTGTTTTCCGACATCGTGCGCAATCCCGCGTTCAAGGCCGCCGACATCGAGCGCGTGCGCGGCCAGTGGCTGGCCGGCATCGCCCAGGAAAAGACCCAGCCCAACAGCCTGGGCCTGCGCGCGCTGCCGCCGCTGCTGTTCGGCAACCAGCATCCGTACGGCATCCCGCTCACCGGTAGCGGCACCGAGGCGGCGATCAAGAGCCTCAACGCGCAGGACCTGCAGCGGTTCCACAGCCAGTGGCTGCGTCCGGACAACCTGCGCATCCTGGTGGCCGGCGACACCACGCTGGCGCAGATCATCCCCCAGCTCGATGCCGCGTTCGGCGACTGGAAGGCCCCGGCGACGGCGTTGCCGAAGAAAAACCTGGCCAACGTCGCCGCACAGCCCAAGCCGCGCGTGTACCTGATCAACCGCCCGGACGCACCGCAGTCGGTGATCCTGGCCGGCTTGCTGGCCCCGTCCACCAGGGCACCGGACAACCTGGCGATCGGTGTTGCCAACGGCGCCTTCGGCGGCACCTTTACCTCGCGCCTGAACATGAACCTGCGCGAGAACAAGCGCTGGGCCTACGGTGCGCGCACCCAGATGGTGGATGCGCAGGGCCAGCGGCCCTACCTGTTCTCGGCACCGGTGCAGACCGACAAGACCGCCGAATCGGCCAACGAGATCTTCAAGGAAGCCACCGCCATCATCGGCGACAAGCCGCTGTCCAACGACGAGATCGAGAAGATCAAGAATCAGCGCATCCGCGCCCTGCCCGGCAGCTTCGAAACCACCGGCGCGGTGCTGGGCGCGATCGAAGGCATCGTGCAGTTCGATCGCCCCGATGACTACGTGCAGACGCTCAAGCCGCGCCTGGAAGCGATCGACCAGCCGGCCGCGCAAAAAGCCATCAAGGAAATCATCGCGCCCAACGCGATGACCTGGGTGATCGTGGGCGACCTGAAGAAGATCGAAGCCCCGGTGCGTGCGCTCAAGCTCGGTGAGGTGCAGGTGCTGGACGTGGACGGCAAGCCGGTCAAGCGCTGAGGCTGGTCAGTCGCACACCGACGGCGCGGCTTTCGAGCCGCGCCGTTTCCACATGCGCGGTACGCAATGGTGCGTGTGCGTATGAGTTCCCGGTTCCTGCGTGCAATGCGCAGGCATCGCACTCGGGTTTGAAATCTTGCGCCGGCGCTTCAGTCCGCCGGTTGCATGTCCCCTAGCCTGCGCAGCGCGGCGGGGATGCGGATCTGAATCCGCCCTGCAGGCCGTGCTCGGGCGCATGGCAAATCCACGCCGCGTTATCGGCGGTGCCGGTATCGTTACATCTTTCTCGCTCGCGCTTGCCTGGCTTATTCGATGAAGCAAATGCCCCTGGCTGACGAAGCCTCCCGCCAACAGGTCCTGGACGGCTATCGCATCGTCGACAGCCTGCCCGAGGACACCTACCAGGACGTGGTGCAGGTGGCGGCCTCGCTGTGCAACACGCCGATCGCACTGATGTCGCTGGTCGATCGCGACCGCCAATGGTTCAAGGCCCAGCTCGGCCTGGGCATGCAGCAGACCGACCGCAGCCAAGCCGTGTGCGATCACGCCATCCGCAGCCCCGAGCAATTGATGGAAGTGCGCGACCTCACCCAGGACAGCCGCTTTGCCGATGTCTCGGTCGTCACCGGCGAGACCGGCGCGCGCTTCTATGCCGGCATGCCGCTGGTTACCTCCGACGGCGTGGCATTGGGCACCGTCTGCGTGCTCGACACCGAGCCGCGCACGCTCACCGACATTCAACGCACCGGGCTGCAGGCATTGGCACGCGTCACCATGCGCCTGCTGGACGAGCGCAAGCGCGAGTTGCAGCTCGAGCGCGAGGCGATCCTGCAGCCGGTTGCACCGGTTGCCGCCCCGGCCGCCGCCGACACCGGCTATTACCTGGTGATCCTGGAAGTGCAGGAACTGGCCGCGCTGGCTGAAAAACAGAGCGAGCGGCTCCTGGGTCGCGCCTTGCAACAGCTCGACCAGGCCCTGGCCGCGCAGGCGCAAGCCAACGGCGACAGTGTGGACCGCGTGACCGACAGCGCCGAATTCATCGCGGTACTGCGCGATCCCAATGCCGAACAGAAGCTGCAGCGCCTGCGCGACATCGCCCAGCAGCAGCATGCGCACGGGCTGACGGTGCTGATCGGCCAGGCGCAGGCAACCCGTGGCGACGAGCCGATCGGGCAGGTGTTCCTGCGCGCGGAAGTCGCGCTGAGTGTCGAGAAAGACCGCTATCGGCAGAGTCTGGCGCAGGACGGGCCCAGCGCCTGATGTAGCGCGGGGCGACAGTCCGGCTGACGGCTGATCCGCCGTTTCATAGATGTGCCCTCACAACTCCCGCTGCGCGCCTCCAACCGCGCTTGCGTCGGGGGCGCTCCAAGGCACACGCGCCCTTGCCGCGAAAGCCGCGCCTTCTCGCCCCGGCGGGAGGGGTTCTATTCCCGATACCTGACGAAGACTGCCTTACTTCTTCAATCAATCGGTTGCCAACGCCAGGTTTGGCTGCAGGGCCCTTGCCCGCCCACCATCGCAGGACACGCCGCAAGTACGTCCATGTAGGCTCTTACGCGGCATCCATGCCGCGTAAGGTCCCGCGACGGTGGGCAGGCAAGGACCAGTCGAGATGATCAGTGTGCATAGCTCTCAATAAAAACAGTCAGCAAACTCTCCGATGCGGTGTCCTCGATGCTGTGAGTTTGCTGCAGGGCCCTTGCCCGCCCACCATCGTAGGACACGCCGCAAGTACGTCCATGTAGGCTCTTACGCGGCATCCATGCCGCGTAAGGTCCCGCGACGGTGGGCGGGCAAGGACCATCAGAGATGGTTGGTGTGCATGGTTTTAAACAAGGCAACCAATGGCGGCATGGATGCCGCCAAGGAGCCTCCATGGACGGAGTCAGTGCGGGTCCCGCAAGCGGTGAGGGCACTGCGGAATCGACTCAATCACCGTCACACGTCAACGCTGCGAGTGTGATCGATACGTTGCCGCCATCGGTACAGCCTTAGAGAGGGTTTGCCCGCCACTGCTGGTCAGCTGCACCCAAACGCATTCACTGCACCACTCACCCGATCGCACACTGCTTCAACTGGCGGTCCGCGTACCACAGCGCGCGGCGGGCCAGATCGTAGGCGCTGTCGGCCTGGCGCGGCAGCATTTGTGCGGCCATCACCGGGTCGGCGCCGTTGTTCAAGGCGTGCTCGGCACGCTCCAGATCGCCCAGATGCGTGCGCACCGGCGACAACAGGGATTTGCGCTTGGACGCATCGCAACGCGCGCTGCGCTGCTCCAGCGCGGCCAGCGCTTCGCGGATGCGGCGGCTGGCTTCGCCCTTGAGATCCGGCGGTGTCTCATGCGCGATCGGCGCGGCCTTGTACGCATCGCCGGTCGCCTCGCTGCCCATCTCGGCCTGCTTGCCGGCCAGCGCCGGATTGAAGCGCACCTCCGGCGGCGGACGGGCCTTGGCCACCTGCGTCTGCGGCCCGTTGAGCATGTCGTTGAACTTCTTCATGCCGCGATTCATTTCCTGCATCGCCACATCGCCCAGCGTGCCATCACTCTTCCAGTCCTTGGCAAAGCGGGTGTCCTGGTACTGCACCGGGTTGACCCGCTCCATCACGTTGCGCGCCTTGGCCTGCGCGCGCTCGTCGGTCATGCCCGGCGGCGCCGCGCCGCCGGTCTGTGCCATCGGGTCCACCTGCGCAATGCGCAGACGCCCTTCGCGGGTATACAGCTGAGCCGCCATGGCGTCGCTGGCGGGCGCATCGGCGGCGGCCACCTGCCGCTGCGGTGGCGGGGTGCGCGTGGGTGGCGGCGGGGTGCGCGTGGGTGGCGGCGCCGTGCGCGTAGCCGACACTGCCGCAGCGCGCGGTTTGCGCTCGGGTTCCTGCGGCGGTTCCTGCGGTGTGGGGGGCGCCTCTTGCGGCCGTGGCACGAAATACACCTGCAACCTGTCGCCGTGTTGCAGGGTCTGGCGCGGCGCCGGCATGTACAGCAACAGGCAGGCCAGGAAAAACAGGATGGCGCCCGTGCATGCGGCGGCGGCAACATGCGGGACAAGCGCTTCCTTCCTGCGGGTAGTCACAATGCGGGAGACCGGTGAGTGAAAGACGGGAACGGCACCGCTGACCCTGGTGCATAGCGGGCAAATCTAGCGGGCACAGCGTTTGCGCGCGTTTGGAATTCGTTGTCCGGCCAGGCGTCCCCAGCCGCCATTCACATTGGGCGCCTACGGTCTGACCCGTCCTGCGCCCTGGCGCCCTGCGCGGCAGGATTGGCCAGCGCTGCGCACTCGGTGGTCGAAGAACACTGCCTGGCTCTACCGTACGCACCCGATCGAACGCAGAACGGGCGTCCGGACCCAGCGCCGATCGCAACGCTTCCCGCGCGCTTGCTACGTCTGGTCGGCCCGATACAGCCGCTGGCACACCTCGCAGAAAAACGCACGTCGCCCGGCCTTGCCCAGGTGCTTGCGGTACTGCAGCGGCGCACCGTCGCGCGGGCAGCTGGCCTTGGTATGCACCTGGTAATGCTTTTTCAGCACGAAGGCTTTTTTCCAGGTGTAGAAATCAAAACTGTAGTCGCGTGCCTGGGTCACCAGCTCGCCGAGCTTGCGCGCCGGCAGTGCGCCCACTTCGCTCTCCGGATGCACGCGGATGCGGTGCAGCACCTCGTTCTTGATGATGTTGCCCACGCCGGCAAATACCGTCTGATCCAGCAAGGCATCGGCCGCCAGCATGCCGGGCGCGGCGCGCAGCTTGCGACGCGCCTGCGCAGGGTCCCACAGCGGATTCATCACATCGGCGGTCCAGTCGTAGACCTCATCGAGCGGGCGGTCGATGAATTGCACCGAGCAGGCATAGAAGTTCAGGCGCTCGCCCTTGGAGAATTCCAGGCACAAGCGCGGCACCGCATTGGGTTTTTCTTCGTTGATGCGGTAGCTGCCGAACAACAGAAAATGGATACGCACGCTGAACTGCGCGCATTCGATCAGAAAGTGCTTGCCCCAGGTGCGTAGCGCCAGCACTTTCTGATGTTCCAGGCGTGCGATGTCCTGCTTGCTGTTTCCGGAAACGTGAAGGATTTTCCGGCCGACAAAGTGAGCCGATTCTTCGCGCAGGATGACGAGTGAGGGACCTTCTGGCATACGCCCAGTATCGAAGCCGCTCGTGAGTCGGCCGTGATCGCTGCGCACACGCGTTGCTGACGGATGCCCCTGCATAGAGTGCTGCCGCCCCTTGCCTCGTCCGCCATGCCTGCTCGTCTCCCCACTGCCGATGCTCGTGTGCGCTGTGGCTGCGCGGGCTGGTCGATTCCTGCTGCCGACCGTGCCGCGTTTGGTGAGGGTGCCAGCGTGCTGCAGCGCTACGCCACGCGCTTTGATGCGGTGGAAATCAACTCCTCGTTCTATCGCCCACACCGCGCCAGTACCTACGCACGCTGGGCCGACAGCGTGCCGGAGGATTTCCGTTTTTCGGTCAAGCTGCCGCGCAGCATCAGTCACGATGCACGCCTGCACGCTGCCGGGCCATTGCTGGACGCATTTCTTGCACAGGCCGGCGCGTTGGGCACGCGCCTGGGTTGTCTGCTGTTGCAGCTGCCACCCAGCGCGGCGTTCGACGCGCGCGTGGCAGCGAGGTTTTTTGCGGTGCTGCGGCGGCGCTGGGACGGTGCGGTGGTGTGCGAGCCGCGCCACGCCAGTTGGTTCCTGCCGCAGGCACAGGCGCTACTGGCGCGCCACCGCATCGCACGCTGCGCGGCCGACCCGGCCCCGGTGGCTGCAGCGGCAACACCCAGCGCAAGCGCCGGGCCGCAATACTGGCGGTGGCATGGCAGCCCGCGCATCTATTACAGCGCCTACGACGAGGGGGCGCTGCAGGCACTGGCCGAATCGGTGCGTGCGGCCGGCCAGCCACAGACCGACTGCTGGATCATCTTCGACAACACCGCCGCCGGCCTGGCGGTGCCCAATGCGCTACGCCTGCAGGCACTGCTGGGCATCGACCGCGCGGCGTGATGCGCATCGGCGGTGTCGGGCCTGCCGGGGTGTAGCGCGGCCACTGCCTGCACCTGCACAAACCTCCAGCCATGGCGGCCACGGGTGTACGGGCCACGTCCCGCTTGCCTGCATCCGCTGCTGCCCGGACAACACGCCGCAGGCACTCGCGCTGTCCGCGACACCCTTGCATTCCGCACCCTGGCGCACTTCTTGCAACGACACCGGCGATCCTGCGCACCGGCGCTACGCTCAAGCTACCTCGATCCGCGCCGATACGCCAGGATCGGCGCACGTTGCGGCGGCACGCCGGATCACCTTGCTGAACCCTGTTGTCACCGCGCGAAGTCTGCCGGCACTCCGGCAACCCACGCGGTCCCGCCCGCCACTTCGGTCGTTTACCATGCCCCACGTCACTGCCCGTTCTGGAGATGCCATGAGTTCTGCCGCGCCCCCGTGTTGCACGTCGCTGCTTGGCCTGTCGCTGAGCATGTTCGTCGCGCCGTGCACGCTGACCGCCGCTCCACTGGACACTCCGGTCGTCAATGCGCCGGCCTCCACGCCGCCCACGCCCGACCTGGCCTACCCGGAACTGTTTCAGGCCGTGCAGAGCGGCGAACTGTTCGACGACCAGAAGCATTTCGTCGACTTCCTGCCGCTGCGCGACCCGGCACTGATCAACGCCGATTATCTGGCGCAGCACGACCACCCCGGTTTCGACCTGCGCAAGTTCGTGGATGCCAATTTCGAAGAGTCGCCGCCGGTGCAGACCGACGCGATCCGCCAGGACACCGCGCTGCGCGAGCACATCGACCTGCTGTGGCCCAAGCTGGTGCGCAGCCAGACCCATGTCCCGCCGCACAGCAGCCTGCTGGCGCTGCCGCACCCGTACGTGGTGCCGGGCGGGCGCTTCCGCGAGGTGTACTACTGGGATTCCTACTTCACCATGCTGGGCCTGGTGAAGAGTGGCGAGACCACGCTCAGCCGTCAGATGCTGGACAACTTTGCCTACCTGATCGACACCTACGGGCATATTCCCAACGGCAACCGCACCTACTACCTGAGCCGCTCGCAGCCGCCGTTCTTCTCCTACATGGTGGAGCTGCAGGCCGGCGTGGAAGGCGAGGCGGTGTATCAACGCTACCTGCCGCAGCTGCAGAAGGAGTACGCGTACTGGATGCAGGGCAGCGATGGCCTGAAGCCGGGCGAGGCCGCGCGCCATGTGGTGCGCCTGGCCGACGGCAGCATGCTCAACCGCTACTGGGACGAGCGCGACACCCCGCGCCCGGAAGCCTGGCTGCACGACACCCGCACCGCCGCCGAAGTGACCGACCGACCCGCTGCCGAGGTCTACCGCGACCTGCGCGCCGGTGCGGAAAGTGGCTGGGACTACACCAGCCGCTGGCTGGCCGATGGCCAGAACCTGCGCACCATCCGCACCACCGCCATCATCCCGATCGACCTCAACAGTCTGCTCTACCACCTGGAACGCACCCTGGCCCAGGCCTGTGCGCAACCGGGCGCAGACTGCACGCGCGACTACGCCGCACTCGCGCAGCAGCGCAAGCAGGCCATCGACGCGCATCTGTGGAACAAGGCCGGCTATTACGCCGACTACGACTGGCAGGCGCGCACGCTGAGCGACCAGGTCACCGCCGCGGCGCTGTATCCGCTGTTCGCCGGCCTGGCCTCGGACGATCACGCCAAGCGCACTGCCGGCACCGTGCGCAAAACGCTGCTACGCCCGGGCGGCCTGGCCACCACCGCAGTGAAGACCGGCCAGCAATGGGACGAACCCAATGGCTGGGCCCCGCTGCAATGGGTGGCCGTGGACGGCCTGCGCCGCTATGGCGAAGACGCGCTGGCCCGCACCATCGGCGAACGCTTCCTCGCCCAGGTACAGGCGCTGTTCGCACGCGAACACAAACTGGTCGAAAAATACGGCCTGGAAGCCAACGCAGCCGGCGGCGGCGGTGGCGAATACGCCCTGCAGGATGGCTTCGGCTGGACCAACGGCGTCACCTTGATGCTGTTGAATCTGTATCCGGACACCGCGACCAAGCCGGCGCCTGTCAAACGCGTGCGCAAGCCCGAAGCGGCCACGCGCTAAGTGTGCACCAGCGCTGCCGGGTACTGCCCGTCAGCGCTGGCGGCATCGGGGTTCTGGCAATCGGCAACACCGGCGGATCGCTACACCATGCATTGCCTGATCGCTGCGCCATTGCAGGGCGCAGCAGCGCGTTCGATTGACTACTGCTACTGCACCACCGGCCATGCACTGCTGTCGTATCCCAGCCGGTTGATGCCCAGGCGCGCGTCGCCGCGGTCGTCGTAGTAGTGGTAGACCAGGATGTCGCCGTCGCCATCGCGAAACACCGATTGCCCGCCCGGCCCATGCATGCTGCCCAAGCCGGACTGGATCACCGTGCCGCCGCCGTTGCGCATGTCCACACCGGCGCGATCCAGATACGGCCCGGTCACCGAACGCGCACGCCCCACCGCAATCTTGTAGGTGCTGCTGGCGCCCTTGCAGCACGCATCGAACGACACGAACAAGTAGTACCAGCCATTGGCCTGCTGGATGAAAGGCGCCTCCACCGCGCCCGGGTACGGCCGGCTCGCCAGGCTGTAGCGTGCCGTGTTGCTGGACGACTGCTTGCCCGTGCTGGGATCGAGCTGGATCAGCTTGATCCCGGACCAGAACGAGCCGAACGCCAACCACCACTTGCCATTGCCGTCCACCACCAGATTGCCGTCGATGGCGTTGTAGTCGTCGCTACTTTTGGAGGTGTAGACGATGCCTTGGTCCTTCCACGAGCCGGGCTTGCCGGTGCTGCTGCTGGCAAGTGCAATCGCCGAGGTGTTGGTGGCGAATTTGGAGGCGGTGTAATACATCAGATACTTGCCGCCATGGAAGGACACATCCGGCGCCCACAGCTGGTTGTCGGGGTTGTAGCTGCGTACCCAGCTCGGCATGCTGCTGAAGATCGCGCCCGCATTGCTGAACTTGGTCCGGTCGGTACTGGTGACCACGCCGGTAGTGGCATAGATGTAGTAACGCCCATCGCTCAGCTTGAGCATCGACGGATCGTGCACGATGGTGTCGCCGCTCACCACGCCCGGCCCCACGGCCGCTTGCGCGGGTGCGCTGTGCGAGCCAATCGCAGCAGCGGCCATGGCTAATAGCGCTGCGATCGCGCCACCACGCAGCGACATGCCGGACCAGCCCTCTTTCACTCGACTGCCACCATTAGCGCGCATCGCCTTGCTCCTTGAACACCATCAAGATGTTTTCTGTCGGAGCAATCTAGCCCGGCAGCACTGCCATGAATCCGACGCTGATCTCAGAAGCAAAGCACAGGCGGTTTGGCGCCGTGTTTTTGCGACGCGCCTTCGTCGCGGGCTGTCTAACGCAACCGCAATGTCATCGCGCATGGATCGCACATGCCCGGCTGCTGCATCGGTGATGCATTGTCATGATCGGTGTCCGTTGCACGGCACCGAGGACATCGCGAACGTAGTGGTCCCGCAGCAACCGTGGCATTACTCCAGCACGACATGCAACTTCAGACCAGTCGCCTGGCAGAACCTGAGCTTGAGCACGACAATCCAGCCACGGCCACCAACAGATGCGCCGGCACCGCAGCGCGCCACACTCATGGAACCGGCAGCTGGCCCACGGCGCTTCGAAGACACCTGTCTGCCGCGTATCATGCGCACTCTTTCACTCCAGGACGGACCCATGGCCGTACGCACGCTCAACGAATTTCTCGCCCATTCCAAGGAAAAGGACGTCAGCCCCGATCCGTTCGAACTGGAAAACCCGCACCTGCTGGAAGTGCGCCTCAACGGCATGGTGTGGTCCAAGGCCGGCGCCATGGTGGCGCGCACCGGCACCGTCAAGTTCACCCGCGAGGGGCTGCTGGAACAGGGCCTGGGCAACCTGCTGAAGAAGGCCGTCAGCGGCGAAGGCATGCAGCTGATGAAGGCCGAAGGCCAGGGCCGGGTGTATCTGGCCGATGTCGGCAAGCTGGTGACGCTGCTGCGCTTGAATGGTGAGGCGATCTTCGTCAACGGCAACGATGTGCTGGCGTTCGAGTCGGGCGTCGAGCACAAGATCACCATGATGCGCAAAGTGGCCGGCATGTTGTCGGGCGGGCTGTTCAACGTGCGCCTGAGCGGCCACGGCATCGTGGCGATCACCTCGCACTACGAGCCGCTGACCCTGCCGGTCACCGCCGCCAGCGGCCCGGTGTTCACCGACCCCAATGCCACCGTGGCGTGGTCGGGCACGCTGACCCCGGAGCTGGTCACCGACGTGTCGATCGGCACGCTGTTCGGCCGCGGCTCGGGCGAAAGCCTGCAGATGCGCTTCGCCGGCGAAGGCTGGGTGGTGGTGCAGCCGTACGAAGAAGCCAGTTTTCAGGCAAAGGGCTGATCCAGCCCGCCCCGTAGCAATCAGCAAGGCGCATCGCTGGTCGCACGCTAGGCAGCTAGGCAGTTTTCCAGCCACGACACGGTGCGCAGTGACAGGTGCGCACCCCAGCCCCCTGTAGGAGCGCACCCGGGCGCGAGGGACTTACCGGTAACGCCACGTCGCGCCCGGGTGCGCTCCTACGGGTTTATGGCTCTGATGCGTTACACCCACCCGCGCTTGCGGAACCACGCCAGCGGAATCACCACGCTCAGCGCGATCACACCCAGCGCCCAGTAGTAGGCATCGTGCCATTTGAGCTCGGGCATGTAGGCGAAGTTCATGCCCCAGATGCCGACCAGCACCGTCGGCGGAATGCCGACCACCGACGCCACCGCCATCACCTTCATCACGTTGTTCTGGTCCATGTTGATCATGCCCAGCACGCTGTCGAGCAGGAACTCGATGCGGTCGTCCATGTGCTGCTGGAACTCGCTCAAGGTGGTCAGGTCCTTGTGCAGCAAGCCGATGCGTTTGGCCGCATCGTTGCCGAACCAGTCCGGCGCGGTGCCGTCCAGATAGGTGACCAGGCGCAGCAGTCCCTGCCCGGCATTGTGCAGCCCGCCCAGACGCCGCCCCATGCCACCGACCTGATGCAGCATGCGCTCCAGGTCCTTGGTCTTGTGCGGGTTGTCGAACACCTGGCGGGTGGTGTCGGTAACCTCGGCTTCCAGCGATTCCAGCCGGTCTGCCAGCCGCCCCACTAGCTGGTCGAAGATGCGCAGCAGCAGATCGTCGGCGCTATGGCAGGGGTCATGTTGCAGCTGCGCCGCCACTGCATCCAGCGAACCCATGTGCTGCTCGCGCAGGGTCACTAGCATGGTCGGCGACAGCGCAAAGCCCAGCGGCGCGGTCGGGCCGTCGTCGTCCTGAAAGCGCGGCACGTTGAGAAACAGCACCTCGCCCTGGCGCCGCACCCGGCTGGAGAATTCGATCTCGCCGATGGCTGCGCGATCCGGCAGCGCAAACCCCACCGTGTCTGCGGCCTGCGCCAGTTCCTGCGCGCTGGCCTGGCACAGGTCGACCCAGCACCCTTGTGTCTGCTGCGTTGTGGCGATCGGGTGCGTGGTGATCATGCGGTGGGCCGTGGCAATGGATGGCGGCGAGCATCCCGTTCCATCCGATCCGCGTCAACGTCACGCGCACAACGCGCTTAGCTGCCAGTGGCCTTTATCTCGGCGCCCTGCAGCCACACGCGCCAAGGCCCCGCAGTGCGGGGCCTTGAGGATGTCTTCGGTGGATGTGTTCGGCCCGTGCGAGCGCTCAGCCGCTGCGCGCCTGCTGCCCCTTCACCGCATACCCGATCGCCAGGATCAGGAACCACACCGGGCTGGCCAGCAGCGCCTGGCGCGTATCGGTCTGCAAGGTCAGCAGCACGATGACGAAGGCGAAGAACGCCAGGCACACGTAACACATCAACACACCGCCCGGCATCTTGAACTGCGAGGCGGCGTGCTGCTCCGGCCGCTTGCGGCGATAGGCAATGTAGGCGCACAGGATCAGCGACCACACGAACATGAAGAGCACTGCCGACAACGTGGTGACCAGCGTAAATGCAGTGACCAGGTTCGGGATCAGGTACACCAGCATCGCGCCCAGCAGCAGGCAGACGCAGGAAAACAACAGCCCACGTGCCGGCACCGCAGCGCGCGAGAGCTTGGCGAAGCCCTTCGGTGCATGCTGTTCTTCGGCCAGGCCGTAGAGCATGCGGCTGGTGGAGAAGATGCCGCTATTGGCCGACGAGGTGGCCGAGGTCAGCACCACGAAGTTGATCAGGCTGGCCGCGGCCGGCACACCGGCCAGCACGAACAGCTCCACGAACGGGCTCTTGTCGGCCACCACCTGCCGCCACGGCGTCACCGCCATGATCGCGACCAGGGCAAGCACATAGAAGATCAGGATCCGCACCGGAATCGAGTTGATCGCCTTGGGCAGATTGCGCCGCGGGTCGGCGGTTTCTGCAGCGGTGGTGCCGACCAGCTCGATGCCGACAAAGGCGAATACCGCGATCTGGAACCCGGCAAAGAAACCACCAATCCCCATCGGGAACATGCCGCCATCGTTCCACAGATTCGACAGCGAGGCCACGTTGCCCGACGGCGAGCGGAAGCCCCAGGCCACCAGGCCGGCGCCGGTGATGATCAATGCGGCGATGGCGATGATCTTGATCAGCGCAAACCAGAATTCCATCTCGCCGAACAGCTTCACCGTCACCAGATTCAATGCAAGCAGCAACAGCACGCAGGCGATGGCCGGTATCCATGGCGCCAATCCGGGAAACCAGAACTGCGCATACGCAGCGATCGCGATGACATCGGCGATGGCGGTGATGATCCAGCAGAACCAGTAGGTCCACCCGCAGAAGAACCCGGCCCATGGCCCGAGCAGATCGGTGGAGAAGTCGATGAACGACTTGTACTCCAGGTTGGACAACAGCAACTCACCCATCGCGCGCATCACGAAGAACAGCATCGCGCCGATGATGAGATAGACGAACAGGATCGACGGTCCGGCCAGACTGATCGTCTTGCCCGAGCCCATGAACAGCCCGGTGCCGATCGCCCCACCGATCGCAATCAACTGCAGGTGGCGATTGGACAGGCTGCGTTGCAGATGATCGGGCACGGACGGATCGGACATGGGCACGGCACCGGCAAGTGAACAAGCCGTCAAAAATACGAGATCGCGCCGGCTGGCACCAGCGGTTTGACTGGAGTTGCCTGCATCGAAAACGAACCGGCCCCACCCACGCCTGGCGTCACGCCCCATGATGGTGCGCAGCGCGACCCGCTCGCATGCCGGCATGGACTGCATGCAGCGGCTCAGCCGATCGACACCGCTCCACGTCCAGCGCTGTCAGGTGGCTGTGTGCCAAGGCCGGCATCCACCTCGGCGACTCACACGTCGAAGCGATCGCGACCAGCGCATCGCCGTGTCGGTCCCGTCGACAGATCCCCGTGATGGCCTGCGCGGCGACCGACACACTGCGGCATCACTCCAGGCGGCGCCCACTGTGCCCGTCACGACGATGACGGTGCGGCATCTCGCACAAACAGCGATCCCCATTCCAGTGCGGCGGTCCGCTTCGTGTGGCAGGCGCACTCGCGCCCGCTTCCTTGACTGGGCGCACGGACCGCGCGGGCACTAGCTGGTTTCCTGCGCAGCCACCACCCAGGAGACTTACATGCACTCACGCGTCCACTTACTGCTCGCCCTCGCGCTGCTCGCCCCGGTCACACCGCTGGCCATGCAGGTCGACTCGCGCGGGCAGCTTGTCGATGTGCAGGGGCGGGTGTTGCAGCTCCGCGGCGTGACCTGGCCGGGATTCGATCGCAACACGCTGGTGGCGAACGGCTTGCACAGCCGCACACTGGCGCAGCTGCTGGACCAGATGCAGGCGTCGGACATCAACGCCGTGCGCCTGCCCGTTTGCGCCGCGGCGCTGCACGGCAGGCCGGTGCCCGCTGCGGCAGTCGCCGGCGACCGGGCATTGCACGCGCTCAATTCCCTGCAACTGCTCGATGCAGTGGTGCGTGCCAGCAGCGAACGCGGGATGCAGGTGCTGTTTGCCTTGGCCGATGGCGGCTGCGACGAGGAGGCGCCGCAACTGGGCAGCCATCCACAGGCGTGGACACGCGATCTGGTCACCCTCGCACGCCGCTACGGCAACCACACCGGCGTGATGGGCGTGGATCTTGGCAGCAGCGGTTATCGCAACGCGACCTGGGCGGGAAGCGCCGCAGCGTCGGACTGGAACCGCGTAGCCTCGCGCGCCGCCACAGCGGTGCTTGCGCAGGCGCCGCGCTGGGTGGTGGGTGTGGAAGGCGTCGGCAGCAACACCGTGTGCAGCGACACCGCACGCAAGGCCGCAGGCAGCAATCTGCAACCGCTGGCCTGCGTGCCCTTGCGTATTCCGGCGCGGCAGCTGGTACTGATGCCGAAGCTGGCCGGGCCCGATCGTGATGCGGCCGAGGCGTTTGCAGCACCCAACTTTGCGCAACTGCTGCCCGCCACCTGGCAACGCGATTTCGGCACGTTTGCAGTGGACCACGCGGTGATCCCGGTCAGCATCGGCGGCGGCCTGGGCGATGGCGATCCGCGCGATGCGGCATGGCAGACCGCCCTGAGCAGCTATCTCTCGGGCAGTGGCATGCGCAGCGCATTTCTCGGTCGCTGGGAGGTGGGCAATGCCAACAACGGTGGCCTGCTCGGGCCGGACGGCAGCCCGCGTGCGGACAAACTGCAGGTGCTGCATCAGGCGTGGGGCATCGGCCCTGGAGCGGGGTCGGCTGCCTCGGCAAAGGCGGCGGGCACGAAGGAGGCAAGCAAGGCAACCGCCTGGAACGGCACCTTCACCGGCACGGCCACGTACACCGGCTCCGGCTACTCCGGCGGCGCGCTGCTGCTGGACCCGATCCCGAGCACCGCCTTCATCACCGCGCTCAACCCGACGCAGCTGAACTTCGGTGGCGTCAAGGCTGCGCTGGCCGGCGCCTACCTGGAAGTGACCGGCCCCAAGGGCAAGACCACCGTCTATGTGACCGATCTCTATCCGGAAGGCGCCTCCGGCGGGCTGGATCTGTCGCACAACGCGTTCGCTGCGATCGGCAACATGGTGGACGGGCGCATCCCGATCAGCTGGAAGGTGGTGCGCGCACCGGTGAGCGGCAACGTGCAGTACCGCATCAAGGAAGGCAGCTCACGCTGGTGGGCCGCGATCCAGGTGCGCAACCACGCCTATCCGGTGGTCAAGTTCGAGGTCAAACAAGGCAGCACATGGAAGAGCCTGCAGAAGATGGACTACAACCATTTCCTCGGCGAACAGCTCGGCAATCAACCCCTCTCCATCCGCATCACCGACATCCGCGGCAAGGCCATCCTCGATACCATTCCCGCGCTCTATGAAGACGGCAGCCATCCGGCGTATTTCCAGCCGGGCCAGGTGCAGTTTCCGTAGCAACTTGCGTACCGATCGATGTGTCTCGTTGTTCGTGCAGAAACCACGGCACAGCGGTGATCTACACGGTCAAGCAACTTCTGCATGGCCGCGTGATGCAGGCGGGCGCGACGCAGAGAGTGCAAGCCACTGATGCAGTGAGTGCACGCCAGCGTTAGCTAGCGCAATCCAGCCTCGGCGCATCTAGCGAATGGCACTCCGGCCAACCATCGCCAACACTGTGCAGACCGCAATGCAAAAGCCCTTCTCCCACCGGGAGAAGGGTTGGGGTGAGGGTACGGCGGCCAAATTGGTCACGCACATTACGCAGCCTCGATCACGCTGGCACATCTCATAGCATTCATTCAAAGCATGCGCGCTCCAAAGCAATGCAATGCACTAGAGCTGAAACCGCACATTCAACGCATGCCATACATCCACACCGCGCGCACTACTCAAGCACCACCAATCCATCAACCACCAGCCAACCCACCCCCCACACGTCCCGGCAGCGCCTGGTCGTCATCCTGTTCAAGGTCGCCAACTTCATCGCGCAGGCCGCCTTTCTGCGGCGGCTGCTCTTCCAGAGGAGTCTGCTCCTCGTTGGTATCCGGATCCGGTGTGCCGTGGACCGACAGACCTGCCGCGAACGAGGTCATCGGCCGCGCGGTGCGTAGATTGAGATGCATGTCTGACTCCTTACGGTTGACGGTAGCGACAACGCTAGGCCGCACGGTGCTACCGGGCTGTGAGCCGGCTGGTGACGTTCGTGACGCCTTGTTGACGCGTCCCGCACAGCGCAGTGTTCCTGCACCACGCAAGCCGCAGCGCATTCCCCCTTTCATCGACGATGACTGCCGGTGCTGCAGGTCACCGCTGCACAGCGGACGGCGACCAAAGCTCCGCAGCACACCGGCCTCACCGGTCGTGCCACCGCTATCATGGGCACTCACCTCCGAGGCAACGCCATGCACCACTGCGTCCTTCTCGCCGTGCTGATGACCATCGGCAGCACGCAGGCGGCCACGCCCACGTCCCGCCTGGATGCGGTACTGCAGGCCGGTGTGCTGCGCGTCTGCACCACCGGCGACTATCGGCCGTACTCGCTGCTGCGCGCCGATGGCCGCTTCGAGGGCAGCGATATTGCGCTGGTGCAGTCGCTGGCCGACAGCCTGCAGGTGCGCGTGCAATTCGTGCAGACCAGCTAGCCGGCACTCCTGCCCGACCTGCTGGCCGATCGCTGCGATATCGCGGTGGGCGGGATTTCGGTGACCTTGCAACGGCAGCGCCAGGCAAGCTTCAGCGCAGTGCTGGACGTGGACGGCAAGATCCCGCTCGTGCGGTGTGCAGACCGCAAGCGATACCGCACCATCGAGCAACTCAATCGCCCCGAGGTCCGCGTGATCGAGCCGCCCGGTGGCACCAATGAAGCCTTTGCGCGGCGCGACCTGCCACGCGCGCAACTGCGCCTGTTTGCCGACAACACCACCATCTTCCACGAACTGCTGCATCGGCGCGCCGACGTGATGATCACCGATGCCTCCGAAGCGCTGTACCAGCAGGCCCGGCTGCCGGGCCTGTGCGCCATCGCCCCCAAACAGCCGCTGCAATACAGCGAAAAGGCCTTCCTGCTACCGCGCGACGACCAAACCTGGAAGGCCTATGTCGATCAGTGGCTGCATCTGAGCAAGGCCAGCGGCGAGTATGGGCGCATCGTTGCCGCCTGGCGGGAATAGGGAATAGGGAATAGGGAATAGGGAATCGGGAATCGGAACAGCAGTGGATCCGACGCCTTTGGCAGTGCTCTTACGAATCCCGAATCCCCAATCCCAATCCCCGCCCTCAAACGATCTTGGTCCGCCGCCACCACCTGGACACCTGCTCCTCGCGCACCAGGGTGAACAGGCCGGCGCCCAGGATCAGCGCGATACCCACGCCCATCGGCCAGTCCAGATGATCGTGAAACAGCAGGTAGCCGAAGGCGATCGCCCATAGCATCTGGCTGTATTGCGTAGGCGCAACCACGCTGACCGGTGCCAGCCGCGTGGCGTACATCATGCAGATGGCGGCCAGCCCGGCCAGCAGGCCGTAACCGGCCAGCAGCCCCCACTGGTACAACGTGGGCCACACAAAGCTCGGCAACATCATGATCCCGCCCATCACCAATGGGCCGATCACGCCGGCGCCATACAAGGTCAGGCGCTTTTCGCTATGTCCGGCCATGCGCAAGGTGATCACCGAGATGGCGCCGACCAGGCCGCACACGATCGCTGCCACATGCCCATGGGTGAGATGGCGAAAGCCCGGCCGCAGCACGATCAGCACGCCGATGAAGCCGACGATCACCGCCGACCACCGCCGCCAATGCACCTGTTCCTTGAGGAAGATCACCGACAGCACGGTGACGAAGATCGGCATCAGGAAGATCAACGCAAAGGCTTCGGCCATCGGCAAGGTGGTGAAGGCGATCACCGAAGTGAGGTTGCCGATGGCCCCGGTGAAGGCGCGTAGCAGCCACAGTGCAGGCTGTTTTGCCATCACCAGCTCGCGCAGCTGGTCGTCGGGCTTCTTCAGGAAAGGCACTGCCAGCAGCATCAGCAGGGCACCGAGAAACAACACCTCGTAGACCGGCAAGGTGCCTTCGAGCAGCTTCACGAACGCATCGCTGATCGAATAGGCCGCGTAACAGGCGAACCCCAACAACACACCCTTCAGCATTGCCGATACTCCACGGTTGACGCCGATCGATGCGGGTATCGATACGGACGGCCCGCAGTATGCGGTGCGGGATGTGTCAGCGGAACCGCGGCAAGCACCACGCAGCGCTCGCTGCGCGTTCGGCCGGGCGCGGCCGGACACGCATTGGCAGCAGTCGTGCAGCGTACTGCGCAGCAGCGGTGCACTCCCGGGCCGGCACGTGCCAGCACCGCAGCGATCCGGCGGGCTGCAGGTGGTGGTCTCTCTCACGCTGGCCGTCCTCGCCAATTTGCCGGGCCGATGCCCGGAAGCATCAGGTCGGTTACGATGCCAGCCCTCTGCGCCGCCTCGCGCAGCGCCCGCCCTCCATGTTCCTGCCAGCCGTGCCCCACTATTCCGGACCCTTGCTCGCCCTTTCCGATGCCCAGGCCTTGCTGGCCGCGCGTGGCGCCGGCCGCGTCGCGTGGACGGGGTCGCTGGATCTGGGCCGCAGCACCGGGACCGCGCAGCTGGATGCGCAGACCTGGCAATGGCGCGGCCGGGGCTACCCGTATCCGGGCAAGCTCAAGGACCGCACGCTCTATTTCTGGGACGGCGACGATTTCGCGCCGATCTCGCGCTTCGGCAGCGCGCTGATCAAGCTGGTGCCTACCCAATGGGGCGCGCCCACCTTCGAGATCGACGGCATCAAGATGCTGCCGTCGGCACAACTCTCACCATTCGAGGATGCGCGCCGCAAGGTGGCGTTGGTGAACCCGCGCGGCAAGAGCGTGCTGGACACCTGTGGCGGCCTGGGCTACTTCGCAGCCTGCGCGCTGGAAGACGGCGTTGCGCAGGTGCGCTCGTTCGAAAAGAACGCCGACGTGCTGTGGCTGCGCACGCTCAACCCATGGTCGCCGGACCCGGAGGCTGCCGCTGCCGGCGGGCGGCTGCAGCTGGTGCATGCCGATGTCGCACAGCAGATCGCCACGCTGGCCGACGATTCGGTCGATGCCATCCTGCACGACCCGCCGCGCTTCGGCATTGCCGGCGAGCTGTATTCGCAGGTGTTCTACGACCAGCTGGCGCGCGTGCTGCGCCGTGGCGGGCGGCTGTTCCACTACACCGGCGCGCCCAACAAGCTCACCAGCGGGCGCGATGTGCCCAATGAAGTGAGCAAGCGCCTGACCAAGGCCGGGTTCAGTGCGCAGTTGGCGCTGGATGGCGTACTCGCGACGTTGCCGGCCCGGCGCTAGCCGCACCTTCGCCCGCGGCGGCGCAGGAGGATTTTCGATACTGCACCGTCCTCGACACGGACGTTGCATGCGCGAATCCCGCTTCATTTGACGCCTGGCGAGGTTGGCGGCAACGCTCTGCACGTCTGCCGGCGTCCAGAACGCAGACGCGCAGACCACGATGCAACACACCGCCACAGGCCTGTCGCTGCAAGGTGTGCGCAGGTCGCCGCTATACTGGCCGGGCAGCACACCCGGTCGGGTGCATGGATCGCTCCACGCTGCTTTCGCCTCAAGGAAGATGGCCTGCAACCGCGCAACGGCGATTGCCCGGACGCTTCCTTGAGTTCCTGCTGATGTGCCATGTCATGGCAACAGCGTCGCACCAAGGATCTCTCGTTGAAAACGTTCGCTACCTTTCTGCTTGTCTCTCTCAGCCTGCTGCTGGCGTCCCGCAGTGGCAGCGCCACCGGCGGCGCTTCCAGACTTTCGTCGAGCGACTACCTGCTGCACAACATCTCGGTGTGGAATGGCGCGGTGAGCATCATCGATCCGTGGGTTGCCGGTGACCGTGGGCAGAGCCTGATCTCCGATGCCGTGGCGCTCAAGCCGCTGCAAGGCTACAAGACCGAACTGGGTAGCCGGCGCAAGGCCCTGGCCGCCAACGCGCAGGCCAACACCGCCATGGCCTCGGGCGTGCCGGACGACGCCAAGGACCTGGACAGCAAGCTGACGGCCTATCTCCGCAGCGCCGATGCAATGATGGCGGCACTGGAACGCGTTGCCGCGCTGCCCAATGGCTACACAAACACCGAGCTGGCGCCGCTGGCGCAGGACCTGGAGACCGTCTCCACCCGACTCAACACTGACATGCAAGCCTTGAATACCGCCCAGCGCGCCTATTCCACCGCGCACAAGATTCCACTGCGGGAAGCCCGGCAGTAGGCAGTGCAGCAATCGGTCGCCTGCGCAGGCGACCGATGCACAACGCTGCCATCAGTGTCCCAGGCCGAACATCAAGGTGCGATGGGTTGCGGCACCGGCCATGGCGCCGCTGGCAACCGCAAACGCCACCGATGCCGCGGGGCTTGCGATATCGCCACAGGCAAACACGCCCGGCACCGTGGTGGCCTGTAATGCGTCGACTGCGAGGTAGTGGCCCAATGGTCCCTCGCTTGTGCCGCATCCTAGCGCTGCCACCAACGGGCTGATCTGAGTCTGTGGGGTGATGAACACGCCGTCCAGCGCAAATGCCTGGCCGTCGTGCAGCACCACGGCCAGCGCGTCGCCCTCGCCTTGCAGCCCTGCAACCGCACCCGTCACCAGCGCAACGCCGCGTGCCTGAAGTTGCGCGTGTTGCGCCTCGTCCAGCACCAAGGTGTCGTTCAAGAACAAGCGGGTGGCGCCCCAATCCGGCAGCATGCTGGCCTGGTGCACGGCAAACGCCGATGTGGCCACCACACCGATGCGGCCTTGCTGCAGCTCGTAACCATGGCAGTACGGGCAGACAAACACCTGCCTGCCCCAACGCTCGGCCAGGCCTGCAAGCGCAGGCAGGCGGTCGACCATGCCCATTGCCAGAATCAGCCGACGCGCGACGTGGACGCTGCCGTCGGCAAGCGTGGCCTCGAATGCATCGGCCTGGCCGCGCAGCTGCACCACCTCGCCACCGGCCCACTGCACGCTTGGATAGGCCAGCACCTGCGTGCGGGCTTCATCGGCAATCTGCGCAGGCGATGCGCCATCGCGGCCCAGAAAGCCGTGAGAGGTTGTGGCGAACCGATTGCGCCGCTGGCCGCTGTCCACCAGCAAAACGGTGCGCCGCGCGCGTGCCAGCTGCAGTGCGGCCGACAGCCCCGCATAGCTGCCGCCAATGATGAGTACGTCGTGGTGCATGGTCGCTCCGGGTCGTCGCATGAATTGATGTACTTTTCGATGTTACATGAAAAGATGACAAGACAACCCTCGGTCACGCAACCGGAAAACGCCTTGGAGCTGCAACACCCTTCAGCACGCCCCCGTCAGGGGGGGACGGCGCAGCAGCAGTGCGGTCCACGCGTGTCACGCCGGCTCGAGCACCGGTTGCGCCCGCCTGCCGGCCGCGCGATCAATGTGCGTGGCGCTCCTTGCTCACTGCTGCGGCGCCTGCCGGCGCCTGCCTGCACCCGTGCCGGCAGGCGGCGTGCCGGCGCTGCACAGCGCATCGAACTCGCTGGCCAACGCGGCCAGGGTCACCGTTCCCAGACGGCGAAGCAGCAATGCTTCCGCGTCGGCCAGCGCATCGGCAATCGCCGCATTGACGACACGCTCCACGCCGCACTGCGGGTTGGGATGATCGGCGCCGATTGCAAACAAATGCGGCCCGCCGACCGCGCGATGCACGTCCAGCAACGTCACCTGCGTCAGATCGCAGGCGATCTGCCACCCTCCGTGGTGCCCCTTGCTCGATTGCACGTAGCCGGCACTGCGCAGCCCGGCCATGGTCCGGCGCACCACCACCGCGTTGGTCGCCAGCATGCTGGCGATCTGCTCGGAGGTCATCGGTTGCTCGCGTCTGGCCATGTGCAGCAGCACATGCAACATGCGGGAAAGGCGGCTATCGGTTCGCACGCGGTCTCAGGCTTGGTCTGGTTGATTCAGAGGAACGACATGCCCTCGTCAGCTCGCGATTGTGCCGCAGCGCCCTGCGGTTGTCGCAGCGTGCTGCCGGCTGAGCGCTGCTGGTTCAGCACACCGCCCATTGATCGCGCCCGGCCGTCTTGGCGGCATACAGCGCCAGATCGGCCTGACCGAGCAGCACATCCAGCCCGGTGGCCGGGGCCACGCTCACCGCCCCCATGCAGAAGCGCACCGGCTGCTCTGCCGGCAGACCGGGGATCTCGATCGCGGCCACCGCATTGCGCAAGCGCGCAAACACGGCCGGAATTTCATCCGGCCTGCAGCCCGGCAGCACCAGCAGGAATTCTTCGCCACCCAGCCTGCCCAGGCGGTCCTGCGCACGCAGTGCCAGGGTCGACGCGCTGGCCAGCGCCTTGAGCACCGCATCGCCGATGGCGTGCCCGTGCACATCGTTGATCAGCTTGAAGTGGTCCAGGTCGATCAAGGCCAGCATGCACGGGGTGTGCGCACGCAACGCCTGCTCGATCTGCTGTTGCGCTTCGGCGCGGATGGCGCGGCGATTGGGCAGGCCGGTGAGTTCGTCGCGCATGGCCAGGCGCGACAGCTGCCGGCGATGCCGCGCCCCGAAGGCCAGCACCACCAGCGCCCCAAGCAACAGCAGGCAGGCCGCGCACAACGCGATCCACAGCGCGCGCTGGCCGGCTTCGCGCGCCTGCAATGCCAGCTGCGCGGTTTCGCTGCGGCGGCGCAACTCGGCGTTTTCCGCCTCGCGGCGCGCATCTTCGTAACGCGCCTGCAGGCGCAGCATCACCGTGTCGCGCTGGCGCTCCAGGCTCTGCGCGCGCAGTGCGTTGGCACGCTGCAGCTCCTGGTATGCCTCGGCATGCCGGCCTTCGGCCGCCAGTGCCTGGGCGATGGCCTCGACCAGCTCTGCACGCCGGCTCAGGGTCAGGTTCGGGTCGTCCGCGTCCCTGGCCGCGATGATTGCGCTGCCCAGGCTGGCGGACTTCAGCGCGATCAATGCCCGCAGCAGCACCGTGTGGCACGCGGCGACCCGGCCGACATTGCCCTGGGACTGCATCACGGGCAGCGCCTCGCGCGCCATGCTCAGCGCCGCCGCGGCATCGCCGGTGTCGATCAATGCCTCGCTGGCGCTGGTCAGCGCCGCCGCCACGCCGGCCTGATCGCCCAGCTCGCGGCTGAGCGCCAGCGCGCGCCGGAAATGCAGCAACGCCGCTGCCGGCTGCTGTTGCGCCAGCGAGGTACCGTATTCGTATTCGATCAGGCTGCGCTGGAAGCGCGCCGGCTGGCCCTGCAGGCGCGCCAGGGCACGCTGCAGGTAATCCTGCGCGTCGGTGTCGTCGGCAACCCGGCCGGCCACGCGGCTGGCCAACGACCCGAGCTGGGTCAGCCCGTCCATTTCCAGACCCAGCTGATGTTCGCGCACGGCGCACTGGTAGCTGGTCTGCGCGGCGCTCCAGGCCTCGTCGCTGCTGCCGGAAGCCAGCATGCTCCACATGTCCACGGCTTCGACTTCGCACACCAGATCGCTGCGCCCCAGCGCGCGCGCCTGCTGCCGCAATGCATTCAACCGCGCCACCATGCCGCGATTGGGATTTTCGCGTACGTCGCTGAGCGCCTGCACGATCTCCAGCCACAGCCGCGCCTGCGCGGCGTTGCCGTGCAGTTGGTCCAGCAGGCCACGCGCCTGCGCCAGCGCCGCCTGTCGCGCGTCGGTGTCTTCCAGGGAGATCAGCACCCGGGCCTGCGCCAGCTGCGCCCAGAACTGCGCATCGCTGTCGCCATCGGCGCGCGCCCGCTGCAGCGCCTGCCGGGCGATCTGCAGGGCCTGCATCGGGTCGTCGAGCGTGGCCGATTCGATGGTCTTCCACGGCTGCGGCTGCGCCCAGGCCGGTGCACTGAACAACAGCACCATGCACGCGGTGAGCACACCTCGCCAGGCGGTCGCGGTCCTGCTCAACCGGTGCTCACGGTCGCTGCGGACCAGACCGCATGCGCAGCGCGCCCATGGCACTACACGTGGCAAGACCCGTGGCCCGGCCCGGGCTGGCTGTTTGCGGCGGCATCTCGGGCACTCCCTTGGTCTGACAGCGGTGGAATCCGGTGAGCCGCCTGCACGGCGCGCTCGATGTCTTGCGGCTGCAATGATGACTGGCAGACACGGCAGGTCACGTGAGCGCGCAGCGGGGTCGAGCCCGTTATCGGCTGCGTTGCGCACGTCTTGAATCGGGCTGCATGAATCGGTTGGGCGCGGCCCGCGTGCACATGCCGGCCGTGGCACACCGGGTGGCCTGCTGGACACGGTGCCCGGGGTTCACTGCGCAGATCGAGGTCACTCACCGGCTCGTCCGCACGCAGCCGAGGGGGTGTATCGCCGTTGTCGTTGGCTGCCGTGCGGTGCGGCAGGCCGTGCGCTCAGGCGGTGCGTCCTGCCGGCCAGCTGACACGATCGACATCGGCGATGCCGCCGGCCGCCACGCGGCACCTCGCGCGCCATGAAAACCGCCACACCCAGGCCACGTAAACTGCGCCACGGCGATTGCCGCCATCGATCCTGGAGACACCGTGACCTGCCCCCTGCCCCGCCTGCTCACGCTGCTGGCCATCGCCCTGCTGTCGGCCTGCGCCACCCAGGCGCCGCGCGCACCGCAACGCTCGCCGGAGGCGGTCAAGGCCGACATCGCACGGCGCCTGCCGGCCAACCTGCCCGACCGTGCCGGCTGGGCCAACGATGTCTACGTGGCGCTGTCGTCGCAGGCGCTGGACACCAGCGCCGAGCACATCTGCGCGGTGCTGGCGGTCACCGAGCAGGAGTCCACCTATCAGGCCAATCCCACCGTGCCCAACCTGGGCAAGATCTCGCGCGCGGAAATCGATCGCCGCGCCGGCGCGCACCACATTCCCGCCTTCATGGTCGATGCGGCGCTGCGCATCACCTCGCCGGACGGCCGCAGCTACGCCACGCGTATCGCCGCCGCCCGCACCGAGCAGGAGCTGAGCCACGTCTTCGAAGACTTCACCGGCAGCGTGCCGCTGGGCGCGCGCCTGTTCGACGGTCTCAACCCCGTGCACACCGCCGGGCCGATGCAGGTGAGCATCGCCTTCGCCGAACAACACGCGCAGCGCTACCCCTACCCGCCCGGCGACTCGATCCGCCACGAGGTCTTCAGCCGCCGTGGCGGGCTGTGGTTCGGCACCCAGCATTTGCTTGGGTACCCGGCCACCTACGACAAGCTGTTGTACCGTTTCGCCGATTTCAACGCCGGGTGGTACGCCAGCCGCAATGCCGCCTTCCAGGCCGCGCTGAGCAAGGCCAGCGGCATCTCGCTGGCACTGGATGGCGACCTGCTCACGCCCGGCGCCAGCCTGGATACGCCTGGCGGCACCGAACGTGCCACACGCGCACTCGCCAGCCAGCTGGCAATGAACGACCGCCAGATCCGTCGCGCCCTGGAGGCTGGCAACACGCTGGAGTTCGAAGGCACCTCGCTGTACCGCGAGGTGTTCGCCCTTGCCGACCGCACTGCCGGCGCGCCCTTGCCGCGCGCCGTGCTGCCCGGCATCACCCTGGACAGCCCCAAGATCACCCGCACGCTCACCACCGCTTGGTTTGCGCAGCGGGTGAATGAGCGCTGGAAGCGCTGCAT
This sequence comes from Xanthomonas cannabis pv. cannabis, assembly GCF_000802365.1. Classification (GTDB taxonomy): domain Bacteria; phylum Pseudomonadota; class Gammaproteobacteria; order Xanthomonadales; family Xanthomonadaceae; genus Xanthomonas; species Xanthomonas cannabis. The sequence goes on along the minus strand of NZ_JSZE01000094.1, from coordinate 29,571 downwards.
GGGCAAGTAAGCGGGCAGGTGCATCAGCCGCAGCACCTGCACACCCTTGCGCCGGTGCGCAGCGCAACCCACCCGCCGGACGCAGCGCCCTGTACAGACACCCGCATTGCCTGCAGGCACATCTGCGGCGAACCGCAGCAGATGCCGGCAGCGCGCTCCGGCAGTCGCTCGTCAGCAGTTTCTGGAGGCAATCACGGCACTGCCTGTTCGGTACCTCGCCCATTGATCCGTCGCGCAGGCGATGCGATGTCGCTCAATGAGAAGCAAGACTTCCGGCAGAGGCACGCCTGGCAGGCAGCGGGTAGCATCGTGCGGTCGCGCCAACCGCGTTGCGCGCTCCTTTCGTCCCGGAGAGTCCTACATGCCCACCCCGTTGCCGATGCGGCACCTGTTCGCCGCCGTGGCCCTGGCCGCCCTGCCAGTCCTCGCCAGCGCGCAGGCGCCTGCCGTCACCGAGGCCGACTATGCGCGTGCCGAGCAGTTGATCTACTACGCCGCGCAGCCGCTGGTCGACCATGCCCTCACGCGCATCGATTGGCTGGACGCCACGCACGTGGTGTATGTCGATCACGATGCCAAGGGCAACCGCCTGCTGCAACTGGACACCGCCACCGGCAAGAGCGCGCCGCTGTTCAAACAGGCCACGCTGGTCGCTACGCTCAACACGCTGCTGAAGACCGGCGACAAACCGCTCAAGGCCAATACCTTCGCACCGGTGGTCAAGCGCACCGCCGATGGTCGTTACCGCCTCAATGTGCGCAATACCGCCGTGGTCTGCGATGCACGGGCGCGCTGCAGCAAGCTCTACACAAAGGACAAACCCGAACCAGGTGTGCTGTCGCCGGATAAACGCAGCGAAGCCTTCATCCGCAACTGGAACCTGTGGGTGCGCGATCTGGCCAGCGGCCAGGAAACCCAGCTCACCCGCGATGGCGTGGAAAATTTCGGCTACGCCACCGACAACGCCGGCTGGCAGCACAGCGACAACGCCATCGTGGCGTGGTCGCCGGATTCGCAAAAGATCGCCACGTTCCAGCAGGACCAACGCAAGACCGGCGACATGTATCTGGTCAGCACCAAGCTCGGGCATCCAGAACTGCAATCCTGGAAATACCCGCTGGCCGGCGACAAGGACGTGACCATGATCGAGCGCGTCATCATCGACGTGCCCACGCGCAGCATGGTGCGTCTGAAGCTGCCGCCGGATCAGCACCGCTCCACCTTGTGCGACGACGTCAGTTGCTCGCCCGGCCTGTGGGACGACGTGAAGTGGGCGCAGGACAGCAAGACGCTGGCGTTCGCCTCCACCTCGCGCTTTCACAAGCAGACCTGGCTGCGTATCGCCGATGCCGGCACCGGCGCCGTGCGCACCGCGTTTGAGGAAACCGCCAAGACCTATTACGAAAGCGGCCAGGTTGCCGCCAACTGGGCCTATCTGCCAGCCAGCAACGAAGCGATATGGTTTTCCGAGCGCAGCGATTGGGGCCAGTTGTATCTCTACGATCTGGCCACCGGCAAACCCAAGCGCGCCATCACCAGCGGCGAGGGCAACGTCACCAAACTGTTGCGCGTGGACCCGGCGAGCCGTACTGCCTGGTTTGTCGGCGTCGGCCGCAGCCCGGGCGTGGACCCCTACTACCAGCAGCTGTGGAAAGTGAGCCTGGACGGTGGCGAGCCGGTACTGCTCACCCCCGAAGCAGCCGATCACAGCATTGCGCTGTCACCGGATGGCGCACGTTTTGTCGACACCTATTCCACCTCCGTCACCCCGCCGGTCACCCTGCTGCGCGATGCCGGCGACGGCCGCACCGTCAGTACGATGGCCACTGCCGACATCACCCGCCTCAAGGCGGCCGGCTGGGTGCCGCCGGAACCGATCACGGTCAAGGCGCGCGACGGCAAGACCACGTTGTACGGGCTGATGTTCAAGCCCAGCCACTTCGACCCGACGCGCAAATACCCGGTGATCGATTACGTCTACCCCGGCCCGCAGACCGGCTCGGTGCGCGGCCGCAGCTTCCTGGCCGGCCACGGCGACAATCAATCGCTGGCCGAACTCGGCTTCATCGTGGTCGCCATCGACGGCATGGGCACGCCGTGGCGCTCCAAGACCTTCCACGACACCTGGTACGCCAACATGGGCGACAACACCCTGCCCGACCAGGTGGCCGGCTTGAAGGAGCTCGGCCAGCGCCATCCATGGATCGATCTGGACCGCGTCGGCATCTGGGGCCATTCCGGCGGCGGCAATGCGTCCACCGCGGCGATGCTGCGCTATCCGGACTTCTTCAAGGTGGCCTGGTCGGAAAGCGGCAACCACGACAACCGCGGCTACGAAGACGACTGGGCCGAGAAGTATCACGGCGAGCACATCGTCAACGCCGACGGCACATCCAACTACGACGACCAGGCCAACGCCAACCACGCCAGCAAACTCAAGGGCCGGCTGATGCTGGTACACGGCACCCTGGACGACAACGTGCCGCCCTACCTCACCCTGCTGGTGGCCGATGCGCTGATCAAGGCCAACAAGGACTTCGACATGCTGATGCTGCCCAACGCCAAGCACGGCTACGGCGACCTGACCCCGTACGTCGCCCGCCGTCGCTGGGACTACTTCGTGCAGTACCTGCTCGGCGCCACACCACCGGCGCAGTACCAGATGAAGCCGATGCCGAAGGAGTGACCACCCCGCTACGCGGCACCGCCATCGGTGCCGCGTGGCGCGTCTTCAAGCATTACCGAAAGCACGCTGCACCCCGCCCTTCGTAGGAGCGGCCCAGGCCGCGCGATGCACCGGCGATAACCGCACCAGCTGCAATCAGCATCACCCACAGCTGCCGCTCGCGCACCTCGCATTCTTGGCGAAGACGGGCAATCCACCCGACCAGACGACAGCGCAACTCCCGCCACCATGCCATCAGGCACGCCGCGGGTGGTGCGGCAGCACCTCACTGTGCCGTACCGCCACCCAGCTGCTTGTGCAAAAAGGCCAGCAGCTGCGTGTAGTACTCCCGGCGGTGTGCTTCGGTGTAGAAACCATGGCCCTCGTTGGGGAAGTACAGCGACTCCACCGGCACGCCGGCGCCCTTCAGCGCGCGCTCCATCGCCTTGGTGTGTTCGATTGGCGCACGTTCGTCCTTGCCGCCGGCGGCCAGGAACACCGGCACCTTGATCTGCCGCGCCAGCGTCACCGGCGAACGCGCGGCCAATGTGTCGCGCGCGCCCAGCCAATCCACTGTCCAGTTCTTGGCCCACCGCGCGTAACGTGCGGTATCGCGTGCCATCATCTCCAGATCGTAGACACCCACGTACCCGGCCGCGCAGCGGTAGAGCGCAGGCTCCCTGGCAACGCCCATCAGCGCCGCGTAACCGCCATAACTGGCGCCGTAGATGCAGATGCGCGACGCATCGGCGATGCCTTCGGCAATCGCCCACCGGGTGGCATCGGTGACATCGTCCTGCATGCGCCCGCCCCACTCCTTGGCGCCGGCCTGGGTAAAGGCGTACCCGTAATTGGCCGAACCGCGGTAGTTGACGCGCAGCACGGCGTAGCCGGCGGCCGCAAGCAACTGCGTGTCGTCGTCAAACTGCCACTCGTCGAAGATGCCGAACGGGCCGCCATGCGGCATCACGATCAGCGGCAACGGCTTTCCGGCGGCCGCATGCAGTGGCTGGGTCAGGTAACCGTGCAAGACCAACCCATCGCGCGCCTTGAAACTCACCTGCTTGCTGGCCGGCACGCCGTCGGGTGCAAACCACTCGCGGCGACTGAACACCCGGTCGGCCTTCTTGCTGACCGTATCGAACAGATAGTAATCGCCGTTATTGCGATCGCTCCACACATACACCAGCACCAGGTGGCGGTCACGAGTGGCCGAGGTGATATACACCGCGTTGCCGTCGAACGCCTTTTCAAGGCTGCGATAGAGCCTGGCAGTGGGCGAGGCTTCGTCAAAGAAGCGATTACGGACGCGGTCGCTCATGTACGACGCGCCGATCGGCGTGGCGCCATCCAGGTCGCGCAGGATCCGGTACGGGTCGACGGTGTCGTCGTGCAGCACCGGCGTTGCAGTGCCAGTCGCCGGGTCCCAGGCCACCAGCGTATCCGGACCGCTGGACTGTTCCACCTGCAGATACGCACGGCTGCCATCGGCCGAGAAGCCCAGCGGAAACTCGCGATGCTTGCTGCTGGCGGAATCGTTGATCAGCCGCCACGGCGCAGTATCGTCATCGCGGTAATACAACTTGCTGACATTGCTGAGGTCCGAACCATTGGCGAAGCGGATGCGCCCCTGCTGGTCGGTCACAAAGCCCGCGCGGCGAACCGGCGATGTGGCCACGGTACTGCGTCGGCCGGTCTGGGTATCCAGTTTGTCGATGCGGATGCTTGGGTCGCCCACGAACGGAACCGTGGACACCAGGATGTTGCGCGGGTCGCCCGGCAAGGTATCCAGCATGAAGGTCGCCGGGTCCAGGTCCATCTTCAGCTGGGCGCCGTTGATGTCCGGATTGGTGCCATAAGGGCTGGCCAGCAGGCGACCGTTCTTGCCGTCGGCATCGATGGCGTGCAGCTGGCCGATGGCCACCGGTTCGTCGCGCGAGCCCAGCCGCTGCGCTATCGATACCACGATGCGCTCGTCGCTGGTCCACCAGAAATCGTCCACCACGCTGTTGACGCCACCAGTGACCTTGGCGGTGGCCACTTTGTCCTCGCGCCGCACGATCCCCAACACGGTGCGATCTTCCAGCGGCATCGTCAGCGCGAAGTACGCGCCCGACGGCGAGATCTTGATCCGTTCGAACCTGTCATGCTTGAGATACGGCGTCAGGTCCACTGCCTGCTGCGCCTGCCCCGGCGACGCCACGACCAGCGCCAACGTACACACCGCCCCCATCACCCAACACCGCATAGCGCCTCCACGATCTGTCCTTGAGGCCGCCATGGTGGCAAAGGCATGCGGTGGCGTCCATGCCCAGGCAACGCGTCGCTCTCGATGCCCTCTGTGGCAGGTGCGCAACCAACGCGCAGCGCAGCCCCGCGTCAGGGTCGCTACGCGAGCCGTACACCAATGCCGGATTGACGCTGGGTGGTGTCACGCACGCAAGCCGATGCGTCAGCGCACGGCAACTCGTCGTTGCCCCAGCAATCCGATACGCCGGAACCACATCTCCACTGGCACCGTCACCAGCGGCGGCACTGCGGCCAGCAGGCTCAGCACCCAGGCCCACCACGGCCAGCGCAGCCGCAGCGCGGCCAGCACGCTCACCGCCAGGTAGAACAGGAAGGCCACACCGTGCAGGCGACCGAACAGCCACACCACCACCTCGGTGGTCTGTGTGCCGTACTTGAGCCACATGCCCAGCAACAAGCCGGCCCAGGTCACGCCCTCAATGAACGCGGCAACCGCAAACAGCCGACCCATCGACGACAACGCAGCAGCAGAACGCATGCAACACTCCAGTGGACACAGGGATTGCCGCGACGCGATGGCGGCGGCGACGCCCGCTGGCCCACCGAGTTTACAGGTGGTGACCGCAGCGGGTGCCAATGCACCGCTGCCGAGGTCCGAGCCCACTCCTGCAGTGCATCTGGCTGCAGCAACGCACCAGTTGCCCGTCCAGGCAATAATGCAGGTCTTATTGCCCTCAGGCCCGCACCATGCGTTTCGCCCTGCTGCTCTCACTCCTGTTCGCCTTGCTGCCCGTCACGGCATCAGCCCTGCGCGTCCACGAGGGCGACCTGCTGTTCGTCACCGCCGCACGTACCGGCCTCAGTGGTGCGATCGACGATGCAACCGCAAGACCGGGCGCGCCCAGCTTCGACCATGTGGCACTGGTCGCGCACGAAGGGAACACGCAGATCGTCCTGCACGCCGACGAACAGGGCTCGCGCCAGCAGTCGCTGCACACGTTCATCGACGAGGCGACCACCAAGCACCGGCAGATCATCGTGTATCGCCTCACGCCGGAGCATCGCCCTGCCATTGCAGACGCCGTCGCCCAGGCGCGTCGCATGCTCGGCAAACCCTACAACGACACCTATGTGCCGAACGAAGACAGCTATTACTGCTCGGACTTCATCGAGCGCGCGTTCCGGGCACACCATGTGTTTGCGCTGCAGCCGATGAACTTCAAGAACCTGCAGACCGGCAGGATCTCGCCATACTGGACCGATTTCTACCGCAGCCGCGGCATGCAGGTTCCGCAGGACGTACCCGGCAGCAACCCGAACGATATGGCGCGCGCACCAGCGCTCGCCGTGGTCGGGCAATTGAACTGAGATGCGCGATCAAGGTGTCGAGACGCAGCCGGTGAGCGGCGCGTCGCGCTGGTCTCAGACGCCGGGCACGGCAAGAGCGCGGCGTATGTCGCGTATCTGCGTGACCAGGTGTTGCCCTTCACCGCGCAGCACTACCCCACTGACGAAGAGCGGCGCCTGTATCTGGGCTATTCGTATGGTGGCCTGCTCGGAACCGAGATCCTGCTGAGCACACCGCAGATGTTTTCCGGCTACATCCTGGGCAGCCCGTCGTACTGGTACGGCGCGCATGTCATGGCGCAGCGTGAAGCTGCCTACGCCACCACCCACACTGATCTCCCCGCGCAGGTTTACCTGGATGTCGGCGAGTACGAACAGGTGCGTTACCACAAGAACTACGACACGGTCGTGCGGCTGGCATGGCGCCGCGGTCAGTTCGCCAGGCAATGGGGTAACGCCCGCATCTCGCAGGCGTTATTGATCCGTTCGCTGTGGCGGCAGCTGCAGAGGCTGCGCGCCACATGACCTACGCACCACCCGGCGGCACGTGGCGAACAGCAAGCACCGGCATACGGGCGCGACCGATGCGCGGCGTGCACAACGTCTTGCCAATGCCCACACATGCCCGGCCCTAGTGTGTAGCGATCCACAACAGCGTGACGTTCGCAGTGCCGTTGGTTTGCGCTCGTCGACCACAGGCAGAGGTGCACATGGCTTTGATTCATTCCATCCTGATGAGCGCCGTCGCCGGCATGCGCTCGATGACGCCGCTGGCAGCAGTGGCCAATGCCGCCCGCACCGGCAAGCTTCCTGCTGACAATGGCGCCCCGTCGTTGCTTGCCAACCCTGTCGCCTCGGCCGGCATGCTGGCGCTGGCCGGCGGTGAGCTGGCGGGCGACAAGATGAAGACTGCCCCGGACCGCATCGTGCTCCCCGGAATGATCGCCCGCATCGCCACCGGCGTCATCGTCGGCACTGCGTTGGCGCCGCGCGAGCAACGTGGCATTGCCGCCCTGCTCGGTGCAACCACCGCGGTCGCCGCTGCCTATCTCACCTTCAACGCCCGCATACGCGCCATCGAACGCTACGGCCAGACCAGCACCGGCATTGTCGAAGACGCCATCTCGGTGGGCGCGGCCACCTTGATCATCCGGGACGCCGCAAAGCGCTAATTCCCGCTGACGTGCCTGCATGCAGTGCTGCACCATGGTTCAACTTCTGCACCGTGGCCGCAGCACGGCCGTGCTGCAGTACCCCGCCTGGCGTTAGGCGGGTGCTTCGGGCGCCTGGGCCACTGCGTTCCACCATTGCTGCACATTCCATCGCCAAGCTGCAATCGGGCACATAGGCTGCCTGAAACGCCCTGCACTTCAACCGCCACGCCCGTGGGGTGCATCCAGATCCAGCAGCGGCCCCATCGGCACGATTCCGGTCGGATTGATCATGCCGTGGCTTTGGTAATAGTGGCCCTTGATATGCTGGAAATTCACCGTCTCGGCGATTCCCGGCAGCTGGTACAGCTCGCGCAGGAAGCCGGACAACTGCGGGTAATCGGCAATCCTTTTCAGATTGCATTTGAAGTGCCCCACATACACGGCATCGAACCGCACCAAGGTGGTGAACAGGCGCCAGTCCGCTTCGGTCAGGGTGTCGCCGCATAGATAGCGCTGCTGGCCAAGGCGCGCCTCAAGCCAGTCCAGTGAGGCGAACAGTGGCGTCACGGCCTCTTCGTAGGCGTGTTGGGTGGTCGCAAAGCCCGCCTTGTAAACTCCGTTGTTGACGGTGTCGTACACGCGTGCGTTGACCGCGTCGATCTGCTCACGCAGGTGCGCAGGGAAGTAGTCGCCCGCGCGGGCACCCACGTCGTCGAAGGCGCTATTGAACATGCGGATGATGTCGGCCGATTCATTGCTCACCACCGTGCCGCGCTCACGGTCCCAGAGCACCGGCACCGTCACGCGGCCGGAGTAGCGCGGGTCGGCCTTCAGATACACCTCGTACAAGCGCGTGGCATGGTTGACCGAATCGGCCACCACACCCGGACCAGGGTCGAAGGTCCAGCCCTGCTCACCCATCAGCCAGTGCACCACCGACACATCGATCAGTGGTTCCAGCCCCTTCAGCCGACGAAAGATCAGCGTGCGATGCGCCCAGGGGCAGGCCAGCGACACATACAGGTGGTAGCGGCCCGCGGCCGCCTTGAACCCGCCTTCGCCATGCGGCCCGGCCGACCCGTCGCGTGTCACCCAGTTGCGAAACTGCGATTGAGAACGCTCGAATCGCCCATCGCTCTTGTCGGTGTCGTACCACCGGTCTTGCCACTTGCCATCGACCAACAGGCCCATCGTGTTCTCCCGCCACAGCATGAGCGGCCACCCTAGCCCAGCAGCACTGGAGGGTGCGTGAGCGCTACGCCATCCACACCGCACCGCTTGCCGCTAGGCAAAGGCAGCGGAGACGGGCCTGCACACATCCGCGGCGGGCGCGAGCAGCGCCTGGGCAGCCGCTCGGTTGCCGGTCACGCATCGTCGTAGGTAGGTAGCTGGCCACCCGGCCCGCGGCATTGGCGCCAACCTGCCCGGATCGGTGAAAATAATGCGTCATCGCGCCTTGGGGCCGCCCGGCGCGCACACTCGCCGCACCCTGCCGCGGCCTCCTCCACGCGTGCCTGGCACGCGACCGATGCCCAACGTCTTTTCCGGATCTGCCTTGAACACCAACGCTCCGCCCCTGCCCGCCAACGACGACCTGCCCCTGACCGACCGCCTGCGCGCGGCGCTGGATCTGCTGGAGGCCATCGAGGCCGACCGCAGTGTGCTCGACACCTTGCCCGAGGCCGATCGCGTGCGCCTGCATCAGGTGGTCGCCAAGGTCTATCACCCCGAGCCCAAGGCGCGACGGCAGCTGCTCAAGCAGCGCGAACGCGAGCGGCATCAGGAAAAGGTGCGCAAGGCCGAAGCGCTGCTGGAACAACGCGGCATCCGCGCACTGCGGCGCAAACCGGTGTTCAGCACGCCGAACTACTTTCCGCCGCATGCCGCCGGCCTGCACGACGCACACAACGGCGAGAACGCCGCCGAGGCACCGGAGCAGCTGCACTCGCCGGAGCTGCGGCACTGCTATGTGTGCAAGCAGAAGTTCACCCAGCTGCATCACTTCTACGACCAGATGTGCCCGGCCTGCGCCGAGCTCAATTTCTTCAAGCGCACCGAAACCGCCGACCTGCGCGGGCGCGTGGCGCTGCTCACCGGTGGGCGGGTGAAGATCGGTTATCAGGCCGGATTGAAGCTGCTGCGTGCCGGCGCGGAATTGATCGTCACCACGCGTTTTCCGCGCGATTCGGCCGCGCGTTATGCGGAAGAACCGGATTTCGCGCAGTGGGGCCACCGCCTGCAGGTCTTTGGCCTGGATCTGCGCCACACGCCCAGCGTGGAAGCCTTCTGCAGCCAATTGCTGGCCACCCGCGAGCGGCTGGATTTCATCATCAACAATGCCTGCCAGACGGTGCGCCGCCCACCGCAGTTCTATGCGCACATGATGGCCAATGAAACCGCCGCCCTGCATGACCTGCCGGAGACGGTGCAACAACTCGTTGGCCATTACGAAGGCCTGCGCACGCCCGAATTGCTGCGCGACGCATCGGCCACCGCGCTGCCGGCCGTGCATGGGCGCGGCCTCGACGATGCAGACGGCCTCACCCGCGCTGCAGAGCTGTCGCAGATCGCGCTGCTGGACGACGAGCTGGTGGGTCAGGAACACCTGTTCCCCGAAGGCCGGCTGGACCAGGACCTGCAGCAGGTGGACCTGCGCGGGCGCAACTCCTGGCGCCTGCTGATGGCCGAAGTGCCCTCGGTGGAGCTGCTGGAAACGCAACTGGTCAACGCCATCGCGCCGTTCATCATCAACGCGCGCCTGAAGCCCCTGATGCTGCGCACGCCCGAACGCGACAAGCACATCGTCAACGTCTCGGCGATGGAAGGCCAGTTCTACCGCAACTTCAAGACCACGCGCCACCCGCATACCAACATGGCCAAGGCCGCGTTGAACATGATGACGCGCACCTCGGCGGCCGATTATCAGAACGACGGCATCCACATGAACAGCGTCGACACCGGCTGGGTCACCGACGAAGATCCGGCCGACATTGCCGCGCTCAAGGTCCAGCAGGAACGCTTCCATCCGCCGCTGGACATCGTCGACGGCGCCGCCCGCATCGTCGACCCGATCATCCACGGCTTCAATACCGGCGAGCACGTGTGGGGCCAGTTCCTGAAGGATTACGCGCCGACGGATTGGTGATGGATCAGGCCGCACCGGCGCACCGCATCGCGATGCGATGCCGGCTCCGCACACACGCACCGGCCAGTGCGTGCGCAGCCTCACGTGGCGTTGCATTGATTCGCGGAAGCACGCGTCGGTTCGCGCTCGGCCCCGTGCCGGTTCGGCATGCATGTTGAACTGTCCTCCCTCGCATCGCCGGCCCTAACGTACAAGACGCATGAGGTCAGGGTGGAGGCCTGCAACGCGTCGCCGAGCCCCGGGCGCGTTTGAAGTTGCATCAACGAGGCAACGCATGAGTGGGCCACTCCATCCAACCCAAGACAGTCCGGCTTGACGGCACCTCTTAGCGTTGCATCAGACAACCCACACCCGCCCGATCGACCACCCGCGGCACAGGAGCTCCTGCATGTCAGCATCGTACGGCGCACTCGCCTTTATCGGCTTCGGCGAAGCCGCATGCGCATTCCACGAGGGTTGGGCACTCGATGGCCAGCGCCGGATCACGGCCTACGACATCAAGAGCGACCACCCCGAGACGCAACCTGCCATGCATGCGCGCTACCTCGACCATGCCGTGGTGGGCTGCGAAAGCGCCGCAGCCGCAGTGGAACAGGCAGATATCGTCTTCAGCCTGGTCACTGCCGACTGTGCACAAGCGGCAGCACACGCAGCAGCGCCCGCCCTGCGCAAGGCAGCGCTCTGGCTGGACTGCAACTCGTGTGCACCCGGCACCAAACAGGCGGCAGCGGCCGTGATCGAAGCGGCCGGCGGCCGCTATGTCGACGTTGCGGTCATGGCCCCGGTGCTGCCGCAACGGCACCACGTACCGCTGCTGGTGAGCGGCCCGCATGCGCCTGCCGCACTGACCATGCTGCAGGCGCTGGGCATGCGGCCCGAGATCGCTGGCGACCTCGTGGGCCAGGCGTCGTCCATCAAGATGCTGCGCTCGGTGATGGTCAAGGGCATCGAGGCGCTGTGCGCCGAATGCTTCATCGCCGCCCGGCGTGCAGGTGTCGAAGACCAGGTCATCGCATCGCTCAATGCGTCTTCACCACAACGCGAGTGGGGCGAGCAGGCCAGCTACAACCTGGAGCGCATGATGGTGCACGGCGTCCGCCGCGCGGCAGAGATGCATGAGGTTGCCGCCACCGTGGCCGCCCTGGGCCTGCCTGCCGAGATGGCATCGGCGACTGCCGCGTGGCAGCAGCGGATCGGCAACACCGCGCTCGATGCCGGTCGTGAGGTACTGAGTGAGCGGTTGGATCGAGTCTCCGCGGCGCTAGGCCAGCGGTGACGCAGTGGGGGGCGCATCATCGCAGCTGACCGCTTGCCCTCGCACATCCCCCTGCACCCGCCAGGCTCAGCGGCGTCGAGGCGGCGCGTCCTTGTTGGCCTGCGCACGTGCAAGCACATTGGCCGCTGCGATGACGTCATTGAGTTCCTGACGAAACCCATCCACGTGCGCGGGCGGCACCATCCCCTCGAAGCTGCCGCGGTCGAACACCGGCCTGGCTTCCATGAAGAACCCGTCGCGGCCTTGCACCACGAACTGGAAGCACGCCTGCCACCGCGGGTCGGGATGGGCAGACAACTCGACGGTGATCTTGCTGCCGGCGCGCCCCGTGTCGCCGGGCGCGACAGTCACGGTTCGCGCTGTGATCTGGTTACCACTATTCATGCGCGCAATGATCGGAAATGGCGAGTCGAGACCCTGTGAGCCGGCGGGTTCGTTCCGGAATCGAGGGATAGAAATTTTCTATTGGATTGGCGCCCACCTTCACACCAACATCACGCTGTCGGACACGAGGCCATGGGCCGCTCATCTCGTGGGATGCGGAGCACATCCAGAGCCGGCATTCCAACAGCAGATGTTTGTGTGCGAGGGGAAGCATGCAGCTGATCAGAACGCATCAACGTGCCATCCATGCGGCACTTGTCACTGGCTACGTCACGCTGCTGAGTGGCGCCTGCTGGGTTTTCACGCACCTGCACTAGGTCGGCGCGTCTCGGCACATTGTCACGCTGCGATGCCGTCCGGCGTCCGCCGCCCGGGCAGCTGATTCCAGACGCCGTCGGCTGGTTGCCCTATCCGGCGATAGGGCGCCTGCGCCAGCGCACGCCTGCAAGGCTTCCCGTGCCCTGGGGGGCATGAAACGGTCACTCATCCGTCAACGCACGCGGCTCGCGTTGCCGCGCTGCGCGCGCAGCAGACGGTTCGCGGCGCAATCGCACAGCGCCAGCAGCGACGATCCACCCTGGTCAATCAATGTCCCGGCCAACGCACCCGCTTGGTGGAGGGCGGCCCGTTGCCCCTGCTCCAGCTGCTCCGGCGTCGCCGTGCGGCCAAGCGAGCTCAATTGTTGCAACCACGTGCACAACGGTCGTGTTCCCTTGCCACACCATTGATCAGATCGGCGCTAGCGTCGCACCACTCCTCAGAAGACGCGCAGATGACCGACAACGGCAAACCCAATCCCATCATCGACACCCTCGCAAACATCATCGGCACCCTTCGCGCCGATGACGACATGCACCAGGTAGCACTGGCGCACGATGCGCTGGAACCCAAGGCCATCGAAAAATTGACGCCACAGGAAGCACGGCAGCAGCCCACCATTGCCGATGCGGTCAACAAGGTATTGCAGGACCAGGGCAAGACCACCGACCCGGAAGTCCTGGTGCCCGGCGTCAAACGCACGGCTCACACGCTGGAGACGCCAGCAGGCAATCTCCCGGCACTGATCTATACCCCCAACGGCGGCACGCAACTGCCGGTGATCGTCTATTTCCACGGTGGTGGCTGGGTGATCGCCAATGCCGAGGTCTACGACGGCGGCGCGCGTGGGCTGGCCAAGGAAACCGGCGCCATCGTGGTTTCGGTCGATTACCGCCAGGCGCCAGAGCACAAGTTTCCCGCTGCCTGGGACGACGCACTCGCCACCTACGAATGGGTGCTGGCCAATGCGGCCAGCATCGGCGGTAATCCCCAGCGCGTGGCCCTTGCGGGCGAAAGCGCCGGTGGCAACCTCGCCATCGCCACGGCGGTAGCCGCACGCGACAAGGGGCTGCAGGCACCGACGCATATCCTGGCGGTGTACCCGGTCGGCCAGACCGGCAGCCTGCACACCGAGTCCTACATCGAAAACGCCATCGCCAAGCCCTTGAACAAGGCCATGATCGAGTGGTTCGTGGAGCACCTGATCCGTAGCGATGCGGACAAGGCAGATACGCGCCTGGACCTGGTCAACGCCAACCTGCGCGGCCTGGCACCGGTGACGCTCATCAACGCCACCATCGACCCGCTGCGCAGCGACGGCGCCAAGCTGGAGGACGCCCTCAAGGAGGCCAATGTACCGGTCGAGCGCGAGGTCTACACCGGCGTGACGCACGAGTTCTTCGGTTGTGCGGCAGTCGTTGCCAAGGCAAAGGCCGCGCAGGAGTATGCGGGCAAGCGGCTGCGTGAGTCGTTTCGCTAGACAAGCCACCGCGCTTGGCACAGCGGTGGTGCCCCGCAATAGCGGGGACAGATAACGTACAACGCACGAGGGCCGCCCGGGCATATCGGGTGGCCCTCGGCTTTCTCTCTTTTCTACGTTATTAAAACTATTACTGTCGGGACAGGCGATTGGCTCGGAACTGCCTAACACGCGTCGCGCTGTGCCCAGCCTGGGACTGAAAAGGCTACTGCAGCAGCCACCCGCCACAGTCATTGCATGTACGATCCATCCAGGGGAAGAGTCGAGGTCAGACAAGGAGTTCGCCATGCCCGGGTCCCACTCCAAACGTGCTGTCGCCTACGCACAGGTCAGGCGCGCACTACAATCCGGCCGGTATCCGCCCGGTCAACGCATCGACCCGGGAACACTGGCGAAAGAGTTCAAGGTCAGCCCCACGCCGGTGCGCTTTGCGCTGTATTGCCTGGTTGGCGAAGGCCTGCTCATCGATCACGCACGCTATGGCTTGCAGGTACCGCTGCTCACCGAAGTCGCGCTGCGGGATCTCTATGACTGGATGGATCGCCTGTTGCAGATGGCCTGCGAAATCGGCGTTGCATCGATGCCGCATGCCCCCGGCGAGCAGGAGCCCACCACAGCCCCTGCAGATGTGATTAAGGAGACCTGGAAGCTCTTCGACGCCATTGCCCACGCCACTGCGCATTGGTCGCTGCATCAAGCCGTCAGGCAGACCAATGACCGATTGGCCCCGGTGCGACGTGCCAAACATGGCCTGCTCGACGCCCTCGAGGGAGAACTGGCAGAACTCACGTTGCACTGGCAGCGGCACGACCTTGCGGCGCTGCAAACGGCGATGCATGCCTATCACGTGCGCCGCATCCAGGCCGTGCCGCGCATCGTGGCCGCCATGCATGAGCGCAGCCGTCAGGCTTGACGGTTTGGCGGCTGACTGTCGCCAGCGCATGGCCTCGCAAGATCTGCATGCTGCGCTGGGGCACTGCCGGCAACGTGCACCTGATGCGGCATAAGCGGCGCGATGCGACGCTACCGGCAAAGTTTCCACGGCCATCTTCGATGGCGGTCACACAGTGAATTTAATTATTGCGGTGTTACGACTTAATCATTTGAAAATCAACAATCCCGTTTCCTAACCTGTTGGTGTCATGGATCCCATGACACAACCAGGAGACAGCGATGAACATCAATGACACCACCCACACCGATGCATCCAGCGAGATCACGGTGCTTGGCGTTGCCAGCACCGACACCAAGGGCGGCCCGCTCGCTGGCGAAGAAATCGGCGGCTTCAATGTGCCGGGCATTTCCGAAGAGTGAACCCGAGGCGTGCCTGAGCGCACGCCTCTCCCACCAGGAGTAGAGACCATGGATACCAGCAACAACGACGCGCATACCACGACGTCTGGCCAGGATCTCATCGTGCTTGGCATCGCAAGCCTGGACACACAGGGCGGGCCACTCGCAGGCGAAGAAATGGGCGGCATCACCGCGCTGGGCATCAGCCAGGACTAGGCACGGCCAACGCGCGGCAGTCGCCACTCGGCCGTACATGCCGGTGAGCAACTTCCCAGGCCACGGGGCGCACTGCAACGGTGCGCCCCTTCTTTCTCAAGGACAGCGCCATGCAACGCTACACATTGCGCGACGACCTAGCGTTCTGCCGCATTGGCGAGCGCCTGGTGTTCCTGGATGTCGGTAACGACCGCTACTTCCGTCTGCCCGAGGCACTGGAGCACTCCCTGCTCACCTACCTGGCGCAAGACCCAGTGTCGGACCTGGAGATCAACGACCTTGTCGAACGGGGCCTGCTGGTTGAGCGGTCGCGAGCAACCGCCGACCCACAAACTTCCGTCATGCCTGTTGCGCGTAGCGCGATGGAAATGCCCATACCAGCACGACGACCACAGCTGCTTGAAAAACTCGAGGTGCTGGCACTTGTGCTGTCCACACGCCTGGCATTGAAGCGCAACCCGCTTGGCAGGGTACTTGGCAGCCTCTCCGCTGGAGCACAGCGTCGGGGGACGCAGCAACGCTCGGCCGCCGGAGTCGAGCAACGGCTCACTGATGCGGCGTCCGCCTTCCGGCACGCACGCCTGTGGGTGCCGGTCGAGATGCGCTGCCTGCTCGATTCAGTCGCATTGGCAAGATTCCTGCGTAGGCGCCAGCTCGACGCCCAGCTTGTCTTCGGCGTTGCACTCGATCCGTTTTCGGCCCATTGCTGGGTACAGACAGGCGATCTGGTCCTGAACGACACGGTCGGCAACGTCCACGCGCATACCCCCATCCGGGTGGTGTGATGTACCGCTACATCGCCTTGTTCAACCATGCGCAGGCGCACCGCGATGGCGACCGCGCCGGCGTCGAGGCGTCGTTGCGGCAGCTCGGGTTACAGCTACGGCAACGCGCTGGGCACATCGACCTGTATGCCTCAGACGACACGCCCGTGCTCGACTTGCCTGGTGGTGGCGCACTGATCGGCCATGTCTTTTCGCAGCGCGACAACGCCCCCTTGCTGGACGGCGCATCGCTGCATGCGTTTTCCGCAGCACAACGGACACGGCACCTGATCGAGACGCACTGGGGCGAGTACCTGCTGTTGCATGCACCGCGCGCGGACCCGAGCGCCATCACCGTCATGCGCGAGCCTTCCGGCGGCGTGGCATGCGTTTACGCGCTACAGCATGGCTTTATCACTTCAGACATTTCGATCGCCACGCATGCCGGTGTGTACTCGCGTGAGATCGACTGGGACGCCATCGCCCATCATCTGCACTACCCGCACCTCAAGACCGAGCGCACCGGGCTTGTTGGCGTACGCGAATTGCTGCCGGGCAGCCAGCTGTGTCTGCAGTCCAACCACAGCAGTGTCGAGCAAGTCTGGAACCCCTGGGATTTCGTCGCAGCATCCCGGCGCCGGCACGACCCACTCGACGCACAGGCACAGCTGCGTCAGGCGGTGGCCTCCAGCGTCACGTGTTGGGCGCGGACCGATGCGTCCGTACTGCTGGAACTCTCTGGCGGCCTGGACTCCTCCATCCTGGCTGCATGCCTGAAAGACACCACCGCGCGCGTGGCGTGCTGCAATCTGGTCACGCCGGTGCCTGGCGCCGACGAACGGCACTATGCCCGGCAGATGAGCGATCTGTTGGGCACCGAGCTGATCGTGCGCACCCTGGGGTTCGACGCTGCACCAGTCGATTTCGCACCGCCGGCACATGCGGTCGCGCCCAGCACCTGGTTTCTGCAGCATGCCTCCAATGCGCTGAAAGAAGCGATCGGCACGCAGCTGGCCATCACCAGTTTCTTTTCCGGCGGCGGTGGCGACACCGTGTTCTGCAACACCAGAACCGCCGCGCCCGCTGCAGACGCCTTCCGTGCAGGCGGCCTGCGCGCCGGCTTCAGCGCAATCCATGCGCTTGCAGAACTGCACCAATGCACGCTCTGGAAGGCAGGCAGGCTGACGATCAAGAAACTCCTCGCCAAGGCCGGACCGCCACGCAAGCCGGAGAGATCGTTCCTGCCAAGCACACAGGCTGCTGTTCCATTGCAATCGCATCCCTGGTTCGATGCCCCACCCGACAGCCTGCCCGGCGACCGCGAACGTATCGTCGATCTGGCCGGCACCCAGGTGTTCCGCGATGGGCTGGCACGCAGTGCGTCGTGGCACCTGCGCATGCCGCTGCTGTCGCAACCGGTGGTGGAGGCCTGCCTGACAGTGCCGAGCTGGATGTGGATCGCTGGTGGCCGCAATCGCGCCGTCGCACGCGACGCGTTTGCGGATGTGCTGCCTGCGCAGATCCTGCATCGCCGCAGCAAAGGCACCTTCATGAATTACTCCGGCGCGGTCTATCGTCGGGGCAGGCAGCAGATCCGCGATTATCTGCTGCAGGGTCGGCTTGCAGGCCAGGGGCTGCTGGACGCCGATGCCCTGCGCCACCATTTCGACCACACAGTGGCCGACGGCGACCACAGCGTCATGCGCATCTTTGACCTGTGTGCGGTCGAGAACTGGGTCCGTCATCAGCGCTGAGGTTGCCTGCACTGTGTAGGTGCGTGCCGCCCGCATGCCAACGTGCCACGCGTCAGCTGCACCACACACGCTAGTCGCCACGCGCCGGCAATGCCGCCTTGATTGCACGCCAGCGCGCATACTGCGCGGCCTTTTCCGGCGCAGCGTCCTGGTAGTCCTGCAACCAGAAGCGGAACCAATCGACGTTGCGCGCATATACGGCCAACTTGTGCTGCGGCTGGAACTTCTGGTGCGGCTCGTTCGCAAACACGTACAGCTCGGCGCGCTGCGCACGCAGCAGGGGAATCAGGTAATCCAGCGCGTACAGATACTCCTGCTCGGAATGCTGGAACAGGATGGGCGCGCGAATCCGCTCCAGCTTGAACGCCGGCGACAACACTTTCCATCGCTCGGGTGTCTGCTCCGGTGCACCCAGGCCCCACATGTCGCGCAGCCCCTTGAGGAAGGGCTCGCCCTTCATGCTGCCGAACAGGTAGTACGATGGCGACACCACCGGGTTGGCCACCGAAGCGGCGGCCAGCAGGTTCGACTCAGTGGCCGTCCACAGGGTCACCGCACCGCCGAAGCTCAGCCCGCCCATGCCCACCCGCGTGCGATCGATGCCGGCCTGTGACGACAACAACGCCACCGCGCTTTCCACCGCCGCCAGCCCTTCGCCGTGCCGTTCCACCGCATCCATGGTGTAGCCGGGCAGCTGATTGATGCACAGCGCTGCGATGCCGACCTGCGCCAACGCGGCCAGCGGCCACTCATCGCCCACGCCACCGCGCACGAAGCCAGGGCAGCTGTAGTAGGTGACGAACAACGGCAGCTTGCCCGCGCCGGTACCGTGTGCCGCGAAGAACTGCCCGCTGTAGCGCCGCCCACGTGCATCGCTCCACTGCAAAAGCCGTGCAGGCGTCGCACGCGCCATGTCCGCTGCAAGCTCCGCATTTGGATCGAACAGCACCTGCCGCGTGCCATCGTCCAGGCCGATACGTTCCAGACGCGGCGGGCGATCGGCTTCGGCTGTCACGCAGACCAGTGCCGTAGCCGATGCGCCGCAGGGTGCGGATGGATCGCGCCCGCCATTGACCAACCCGCCGCCCTGCACCACCAGTTGCACCTGCCCGCTGGCGGGGTCCCAGCGGTGGATGGATTGCGCCAGCCCCAAGGCAGGATCGGTGATGGTGAAGAGCACCTCCGTGCTCCCGGGGCGCCACTGCATGCCACTGATCGCCTTGCCCACGCAGGCTGCCGCCACGCACTGCACTGCCTTGCGTGGGCCAGCACCCGGTACTACCGACAGCGCCACGTCCGGCCGGGACAGCTGCCCAGTGCCGTCGCCCACGCGCGACAACACCGCTACCGCGCCGCCCTGTGGCGCGCGCGCAGATTTCCACGCATCGCCGACCAGGTCGCGCAGCGTGCTGACGTCTGCTTCCGCCTCGGGTCGCTGCGCATCGGCGAGCACCTGTGTAGTGCCAGTCGTCAAATCCAGCGCGATCCACCGTGCCGGCACTCCCGCCGATAGCCCGGCACGGTCGAACCACACCGAGCCGAAACGCTGCGTGGCCAAGCGCCCGTCGACATTGCCCGAACGGAACAGGCCTTGCCCGAGCGGCACCGTCTCGTCGATCCGGATGCCCTGCGCATACTCGTCCTGCTCGGCCGACAGCACCTGCTCGCGCGTTGCACCGATGCGGTAACGCAGAACGCGCCCGTCCGCATCCAGCGCGAACTCCTGCACATCCGCTGCATCGTGCGTCACCGGCTCCGCCCCGGAACCGTCCGCCGCCGCGCGCCAGACCGCAATCACGCCATCGATCAACGCGCGGTAGTACAGCCAGCGGCCATCCGGCGACCACAGCACCTTTGCAGGCAAGGACCCGCCAGCCGAGTCGCGCAACGGCACGCCGCCATCGGCGACGCGTCTGGGCGCAGCATCCTGCAGGCCCTGCACATACCAGACGCTGTCGTAGGTATTGCGCTGCACCGATGCCTGCTCCGTGCGGAAGGCCACACTGCGGCCATCCGGCGACAGCGTGGGGCTGCCGATATCCACCACCTCCAGCAATCGCTGGGGCGATACCGTTTGCGCGTGGCACACGCACGCACCTGCCGCCATCAGCACGCCAGCAAGCAGCAGGCGCCATGGTTTGTGATTCCTCACGTACACACTCCTCTCAGCAACGCTCAAGGGCAATGCCTGTACACCGGCGGCAGTAGGCAGCCGACGCATCACCAGTGCTTGGACACCGACACGCTCACAAAGCGACCAATCGCCGAATAGTTGGTGGAGTCGTACGGCGCCACGTACAGCGGCGAGGTCACCCGATACAGCGGCGGATCGCGATCGAAGGCGTTGTCCACCGACACCCCGAATTCCAGCCCGGCCCATGCATCGCGGCGTGCGCCCGTTGCGTAGCGCAATGCCATATCGAAGGTGGTGAACGATGCAGACTCCACCCCATCGGCGCGGTTGCGCACCCCGCCGCGGTAGTTGCCGAACAGCGAGGCAGTGAGCCCGCCCTGCTTCCATACCGCACCCACGCGGCTGCTCAGCCTGGGCGGATTGAACAGCGTGCCGGACAGATCGAACTCCGGTTGCGCGGGCAACGTCTGCTGCGTGCTGTCCAGCCAGCTCGCCGCCCCGCGCAAGGTCAGCGTGCCGCGCGCCAACGCCACCTGGTAGCTACCGCTCAGGTCCAGACCCTCGATGTCCTGCTGCGCCACGTTGGCGTACTGCGTGTAGATGATTGCCGCCACCCGGCTCGGGTCGTAGGCGACGCCGGCAAAATTGGAGAACCGGCTGGCGAGCGCGATCACATCGGCCTGCGCCTGCGGCGTCGGCGTGCGGTCCACGAAGGGTGCGTAGATCGGATTGCGCAACGCCTGGCTGGCATTGGCGATCGGCTGCAACACGCGGTTGCTGTAGTCCACCCCGAACCAGGTCAGCTCCGCCTCCAGGCCATCCAGCGCCTCGGGGTGCCAGGCCAGCGAGACCGAGCGGGTGATGGCGCGCTCCGGCTGCAGATCCTGGTTGCCGCCATCGGCCACCAGCACCGTCGTCCCGGCGGGAAAGCCCACCCCGCCGAACGCGCCCGGCTGGAACAGCCACGCCTCCTGCGCGTAGTTGCGCTCGAACAGCGTGGGCGCCTTGAACGACTTGCCCCACGAGGCCTTGAGCGTCACATCGCTGCCAGGCGCATACAGCACACCGAACTTGGGCGTCGTCACCCCGCCGAAGCTGCTGTAGTCCTCCCCGCGCACCGCCGCTGTCAGCGTCAGTCGCTGCACACCGGGCACGCCCTGCGCCGGGCCCACCACCGGCAGGTTCAGCTCCGCATAGGCAAAGCGCGCGCTTTCGCTGCCGTCGATCGTCTCCACGCCACTGACGTGGTTGACGTTACGGAACGTGTTGCTGCGATACCCCACCCCGGTGGCCAGGCGCGCATCGCCTGCCGGCAGCGCGAACAGCGGCCCTTCGGCGCCCAGCTCGTAACTGCGGCTGTCGTTGCAATAGCACAGGTCGGTCACGCTCACCGCACCGCTAGCCAGCGCCGTCTCCTGGCGGTATTGATCGTGCTTGCTGTTGCCGTCGGTGGCGCCCAATGTCAGCGTCCAGTCGTTGGGCAACCACACCACAAGGCTCGGTGACAGCAGCAGGCTGGTGGTGGTCGGAGTGACCCGGCTGTTGCGGCCACTGACAGCGTAAAAGTGCAGTTGGTCGCGTTCAGTGCGTAACGCATCCAGGCGCAATTCGGCGTTGTCGCCCAGCGCCTGGTAGGCACTCAGCAGCCCGCTGCGCAGGTCGCTGCCCGGATACAGCGTGGACGGGTCGGTGAGTTGAGTGGTGTAACTACGCTGACGGCTGTAGATGGGGTCTGCCGAGACGTCCTGGTAGGTCGCGATCACTCCACCACTGCGCCAGGTGGTGCCGGCCGTAACGCTGTATTGCCGCGAGGTGAGCCCGCCTTGCGTGGCCCGCCCGAAGCGCGTGCCAACGCTCACCCCGTCGTAGTCGCGCTTGAGGATCACATTACCGACGCCACCCACCGCGTCCGACCCATAGATTGCCGACGCACCGTCGGCCACGATCTCCAGCCGCTCCACTGCCTCCACCGGGATCGCGCTGAGGTCCACCGCCTGGGTGAATCCACCATAGGCCAGCCGGCGCCCATTGAGCAGGGTGAGCGTGGCATCGGCGCCCAGCCCGCGCAGGTTGAGGCTCGCGCCGCCGGTCATGTTCTGGTTCGCATTGCCGGCCCCGGCCAGATTGCCGCTCAGCACGCCCGGGTTCTGCCCACCGGAGAAGTTCTGCGGCACGCTGCGGATCACCTCGCCCAGATCGCTGAAATCCTCTTCCTGGATACGCGCCGCGCTGATCGAAATCACCGGCGACGGAACTGCACCGCCCTTGATGCGCGTGCCGGTGACTTCGATGGACTCCAACTCGGTCGCGGCGGTTTGCGCCGGCGCGGTCGCCGCAATCGCAGCCTCCGGCGAGCCGGGCCTGGGCGGCTCGCCTGCGTTCGGTGCCACGGCTCCCGGCGTTTTCTGCGCCGCTGCCGGAGCTTGCGTCGCCCCCTGCGCTGTCGCTGCCCGTGCCCCCACCGCACCTGCCGCCCCGCTCGCCACGGCTAGCAGGGCGATGGAAATGGCGTTGCGTAACGTGCGTGTCTTCATGCTGCGTCCTTTGGCTTGCCTGGGTTGGCCCGCCGACGGCGCACTCCGGGTCGACCCGGCGCGCATCGCCAGCTGAGCAAGATCGGTCCTGCACCCGACTGCTGAAAACGCGGGCACCGCAGCGCGGCGGGCAGCGACCAGTATCACTAACTGTTTGATTTTCGAGCAATCATTGCGCACGCAAAATGGCTCGGCACCCATCCGGGCCCGACACGTCATCGCTGTGTATGCAATTGCCCTTTCCCCACTACCTCCTACGCGTCCACTACGCCTGCATCGCCATCACCAGAGCATGCCGGCCGTGGCTACGTGCACAGGCGCATCACCGAGCTGCGCATCCGCTTCCACCGCTGGGGTCTGCACGCGTTGCACAGCAGTGCGTTCCTGCGCCGCAAGGTTGTGCAGCGACAGCAGCGAGACAACCGCCACTGCCAGTCTGCTGCGTGCATGATCAAAACCGACACCACTCCCCGATACTGCCCGTCGTGCTTGCATGTGCATCCTTCGCGTCCTGGGCGCGGCACCATCGCCATTGCGTCCCCCGACAACAAGTGATGTTGCGCAAGCGCAATGCCCTACCAGCAACGTGTGCAATATGCAGGCAGCGCTGCAACAGAGCGCACATTCAACGGCTTCTGCAACACGCAGTGCGGTTTACTGAGTGCCGAGCGCTGAGTGCGCGCTACTGCACCAGCAGGTGATGCACCGCGTAGCCGATCGCGGCAACCAGCATCGCTGCCAGCAACAGCCAGGGCCAGCGACGACGCCGGGCAGAGGCCGGCGTCAGCAGTTCCAGATCGCGTGCAGTGGCGGCCTGCAACTCGGGGTCATCCAGCACTGCCGACGCGTGTTCGTCCACGTCGAGCAACTGCTGGTAGGCCGCACGGTGGCGCGGATCGGCAGCCAGCCACGCCTCGCGCGCAGCGCGCTCGGCAGCAGTCTCGCTGCCGCGTCGAACGAGATAGGCGGCCGCCTGCGCGTGGATGCGCCCGGACTCTGCACGCATGGCTGGTGACTCCCGACGGGCCGTCTGCTGCGGCCTCGCGCACGATGCTACCAGCATCTTCCGGCGGCGCCAGCCAGCCGCCTTGCAGCCCGGTTACTGCGGCAATTCCCCCACCGCCGCGCGGCACGCCAGCAGCGCACGGCTGATGTGCTTCTCCACCATCTTGGTGGAGATCCCCATCTTCGCGGCGATCTGCGGATAGGTGAGCCCGTCGAACCGGCTGAGCTTGAACGCAAGCCGGCACTTTGGCGGCAGCTCGAGCAAGGTGCGCTTGAGCAGCACATCGAGTGTCTGGCGTGCATCGGCGATCTCGTCCACGCCGGCCTCGTCGGCGCTGATCGGTGCAACCTGGTCCAGCGACACGTGCTGCGCCGCCAGCCGCCGCTGACGCGAGCGCCGCTGCTCGATCACCAGGTTGTGCGCGATGCGGTACATCAGCAGCCGGCGGTCGCCGATGTTGGGCGCATCGCGGTACACCATCATCCGCGAGAAGGTCTCCTGTGCCAGGTCTGCAGCGGTCTCGGCATCGCGCGTACGGCGGCGCAGGTACACCAACAGCTCAGCATGCAGTGCGGCCAATGCCTGGTCGAACTCGGCGCGGAGACGGTCCCTCTCGGCGAGCGACGGCTGCCCGCGCGCCATGGGCGGCCCGTCACGCGAGCTCATCGTGATCGCCGCGCCTTCGGCCAAGTGCCGCTGCCCACCAACTTCCCCACGCATCTTGCGACACGACGCACCAGCGCAACGCGCGCGCGAGGGTCATGCAAGTGGATCTGAACATGAGCAGTGCAGCCGAAAGATGGAGAGTGGGTGGTGGGCGCCGCACCCCGAACCGCAGCCCCACCTCTTCCTCTATGACGGCAAGCGATGCTAACCCCCTACGTTGTGGGTGTTAGTCAGCCTCGGTCGAGATCACCACGCACTCCACACCTGGTCGCTGCAAGCGCAGTCCTGCCCGCGGCATCGCACGGTTACAACGCTTTTTCCCGCGCACTCCAAGCAAACAGCAAAGCGGCGCGCTGCAGCAGTTGCAGACAACGAATACGCCGCTTGCTGCGACGCGTGCACCAGGCCAATGCATACCCGAGAGCAAATGAGCCGCACATTGCCGTCAGCAGGCACATACATACGGCAGATGCAAAGCGAAACGGGCAGACTATCGTCTGCAGTGCTGATGATGGAATCAGGGCAAGCTGCCATCCGGATTCAGACACCGCGTAGACCGAGGCAGCCAATTTACGCCACACGCATAAAAGCAAAGGGAACCCAACGTAATGGACTACCTCATACCTACCGCCTGGATGTTCGCAGGGCTGGCCGGCACCCTCTTCATCGCGCCAATTGCTGCACAGTCAACCATCGGCAAGCCTGGGCCAACCGCATTGACGGCAGCTCCCCATACATCTGCCGTTGCGCAGCATGTGGAAGCCAGGCCGCTTGAGCCAGGTGAATACATTACAGACGCGGGGTGGGGCCGGTTGCTGCTGACCAACGACAATGGCGCGCTTCGATTCTCCTTGGAAAGCACGACCGGCCAATCGATGTGTTCACTGCAGGGCACCGTCCAAAGCACGCAAGGCAGCGCAGAGAATGAAGCTGGCGCTACAGGCTGCAAGGTTCAGTTCTCACCAGTCGCCGGAGGCATCGACGTCACGACGCCTACCCCGATGGAATGCAAAACCTTGTGCGGTTATAACGGCGGTTTTGAGGCGCATTACCTTCGTGCCACGACAGGCTGCGACCGCAACGCCATTGCCCGCACGCGCGCGATGTTTCAGCAGCACTACGATCGCAAGGACTATCAAGCAGCACTCCCTACACTGTCTCCCATCCTGACGCGGTGCGGGCAGACACTGGAATGGGACGAGAAGGGAGATATGCGCAACGACCTGGCAATCACCCAGTACAAGACTTCCCAGTACACGCAATGCCTGGAAACGCTGCACGACTACGCTGAAGATGCAGCGTCACCAGACGATGCGGTGACGGACAACTGGCCGCCGGCCCTTGCCGATCGCTATCTGGCAATCGTTCGCGCAGCTAGAACCAATATTGGGTTATGCAAAAAAGGGCTTGCCAGGCAAAAGAAGGGCTAGTCGTGACCGACAGGCTGGGATACGAAAGACATCGGGTAGCACGCGACAATCTCCAACCGCCCGCTAGGCCCCCGTGGGCCGGCTAACGTGCAGGTGCAGGGGCTTGTGGTGCAGCTTGCGACTGCGCTTGGTCATAGGCGTGGACAGCATTCTGCTGGTCGGCCGTGTAGAGGCTCTGGCGCATATCGGGTGCCGGAGTTGTTGCGTCCACCTGCGCACGAAATCCCGGCGTCTTTCCAGCCACGAAGATGTGATCGTCACGTAACACGGCGCCGGCAAGTTGGTCGACCCGTTCCATGCCGGCCTGCTTTGCGGCAATCATGACCTCGGCAACCTTGGTATCGGAAACGGATGCCGGCAGCTGCCCACGCAACGTCTGGAAATACGCACGATCCGGATGCGTGTCTGGGAACTTGTCACGCGCCTGGTCCTGCAAACGCGATACATCCTTGTTGATACGGTCAACGTCGCTCCTGGTCACAAGGTCCCGTTCTGGATCTCCCTGGGGGCGCGCCAGGCGTGGATCGTCGGGAAACAGCTGCCTCAGCCGCGGATCGTTCAAACCGGTCGCCAGATCGCCCTGGCGCAGCGCAGCGTAGGCCTGTCGCGCCAGCTCATCCTGCCCGGAGGTCTGATCGCCAAGCCGGCGACCGGCTTCGTTGTTCCATAGATCCATGCGATGTTCGTAGGGATCATTTGGATGGGCTGGCCCAATCTCGGCATCATCCCCGAACCTGCGTGCGATCCATTGCTGACCTAACGCAAGCTGGGTGACACGGCCGCTGGTATACGCATGCCGAAAGGCATCGAGCTCGTCGTTGTGCCCCTGCGATTGGAAGGTGCCATCGGGACGCTTTGCCAAGGTGATGCCGCTCAGATGTTCGTAGTGCCGATAGGCTTCCTGCTCAATCTCACGCTTGGCACCCTTTGGATCGGTGATATCGACCATGGCCTAGCCTCCCTGCGCTGCCTTCTGAAACTCGATAGGCCCTTGATAGCCCGGATACTTCTTCTTGATCAGGATGCGATCGGATGGCGTGACACAGCTGTCCTCCAGGGAATTGCTCACATGTGCCTCATCCACGAAGAACTCTTCATAGGGCAACGGCAGCACGGATGTCTCTCCGTCGCGATCGAACTTCAGCAACAGGCTGTCATCGCGCTCGAAGCACAGCGTCTTCCAAGGGAAATCGGTCAGCTTGCCGGCTTCGACCACCGCCGAGTCCTTGCCGGCCAGCAGCGTCACAACATGCTCGGAAAACTGTTCCTTTGAAATCGGTGGCTCATTCATGGCGCATCCTGCAAAGGTGGCAACAACCACTGCGGCCGATGCCGAAAAGTAATGAGGGAAGATAGCGAATGGCATACAGCGCGGCCCCTTCCAGCGGTAAAGCGATGTTTTACCAGAAGCACAAAGCACACGCATCCTTGCAGGAATAGCGACGCCCCTTCTAGCGAATTCCGGCTCACGCCGGCCAAGGAATTCCTGGAGATTTCGATCAGACAATTACATTTGATTTTGAGGAGTCGCCCATCTGATTACAGCTCTGTGAAGGTGGATCAACGACACAAGAGACAAGTCAGT
This sequence comes from Xanthomonas cannabis pv. cannabis, assembly GCF_000802365.1. Taxonomy (GTDB): domain Bacteria; phylum Pseudomonadota; class Gammaproteobacteria; order Xanthomonadales; family Xanthomonadaceae; genus Xanthomonas; species Xanthomonas cannabis. The sequence goes on along the minus strand of NZ_JSZE01000094.1, from coordinate 2,170 downwards.
CGCACTCAGTGACAGCAATACCGACGACATGGAATATCTCAGCGCGCTATTGATGGTCCTGTCTGGGTAACGGCTTGCTGCGACTGCTCCAGCGCCTGCTGCTGTTCACGCGCCTGGGCCTGAGTCTGGTTAATTGCCTGCAGGCGATCGAACGACTGGGTCTCTGGTGCCTGCACGGCGTCCACCGTCGGCATGTGTGTGCGCTGGTGTGCCGGGTCGTTGAGGGCGCCCTGGACGACAAAGACCTTCTCGCCGCCGGCCAGCTGACCTGTGGGGTTGTTGAGCACTACATGATCCACCCGCGACAAGCCCTCCTCTTTGGCCAGCGCAAGCAGGCTGGCGGTCATACGCTGGCTTGCCCCGTCCCACTCTTTGCCGTGCTGGGCGTCGAGCTGCATCACACCACTTTTGATCTGCTGATACAGCGTGTGGTCCGCATGGCCTGGCTGTGAGGGCAACGACGGGGTCTTCGGTGGTGTCAAGGGTGATTCAGGGCCAAGTCCACCCTGCTTCACATCAGAAAAAGCGATATCACTAACGGCTCCGGGCTCCGGCCGCCCTTGTTTAAGCTTCCAGGGGACAATGTGTTTGTCGTAGTAATCGCCATAATATTGCTCGTATGTCTTACTTGGCCCAACCGAAGGTTGTTCCGTCTTGAATATCTGGGCGATCTGATTCAACGCCGCATTGCGAGTGATGCGGCCTGCCATTTGTTGATCGGCAATTGCTTCGTACTGCTGCGGCCTATTTCCGCTACCAGCGATACCAATATCTGGCCCTTGATTATTCAAAATCTCACGCCGAACCAGTGCGTTACTGAGCGTTGCTGCAGCTTCGCCGCGGAGCATGTTACTCACATAAGCTTGTTTGGACGAATAATCAGGAGGCTCGGCGAACCGATGATGACCAATCTCATGCGAGAGCGATGCGGCGATTCGCCCGCCCTTGCCGATCGCATTCTGGTCAATCACGATCTCCTTGTCGGGCACTATGTAAGTGCCCCCGCCTGCATTACCCCACACAACGCCTATGCCATCACGCTTGAGCTGAGATAAGCCTGCTTGTAGCGTAGGTGACTGAGCAAGAAACGGAGTAAGTGCGGGGTCTTTCAGCGGCAAGGTGGGCGGTGCGCCGGCAGATGATGCACCCACCTGCTTAGGTTGCGGAATTTTTGATTCTTCATTGCCTTCCATCGCATTTCCTTTGCTTGAGCAACTAAGCCTTTAGTCACATTTTATTGATCGAGATATAACTTAGGTGCGCCTGGTCTTCAGTCAGACCAAACGTAACTTTTGTACGGTCAACCGTCATCACCCAATATGCTCTCGAATCGGGTGCATCCGGACGTGGTGGATAGGGCATAGCATCTGCCCAGGGGGCATGCACAAAGGTTGGACCAGGTGGAGAAAAATCGATCAACAACTTTCCACGCGATGGATCATCTGTTGCATTACTGAATTCAACGCGCTGCAATTTCTCACCTGCCAGTACACCACTCTCGCTGACACGCAACTCTCTTTCCTCGTCTAACTGGGGTGGTCCGAGTTGAGTGTGAAGTTGAGCACTGATGGCAGCGCTATCTTGGAAGTCAGTTGCGATCAAACGATCTACATCTTGCTTGAGGCGTTCCGTCACGTCTTTGCTCCTGGTTTCAACGGAGGGCTTTGCAGCCGCTACGGCTGATTGATTGCGTGGAGTGCTGGGGGCACATCCCGCATGAAAGGTGCATAGTGCCAGCAGTGCAATTGGTAACAACGTTACCTGAGGGAAGGCATTACGTCCTTGGCTAACTTGCCGGCCATGGGATTTCCCAAGGTGGAGGGCCATCTCTCTGATCCTGCGCTAAGAGTGTCGCTGAAATTTAACACGTCAATGACCTCAAATCAGGCGGCGGCAGCAATTACTCCACGTAGTTCTGCGTTCGCAAGATCGGCTAGCGGCGGACGGATCCAGCTGAATGCGGCGGGCGGCGCTCACCGACGCGCCCTAAGCTGCTTTGCAGGCACCTCCACCGGCGGCAACACCTCCATCAACAGCTGCCCTTCGCTCGCGGTGATGCGCAGCTTGGTGCCGATGGCAAAGCCCAGTTGTTCCAGCCATAGGCCGCTGAGGCGGACGTGGGGCACGTGCTGGTCGCCGGCATGGTCGTGGGCGCCGGGGTAATGGGTGT
>NZ_JSZE01000093.1 GCF_000802365.1 Xanthomonas cannabis pv. cannabis | reverse complement strand
GCGCCGCAATGCGGGCAGCTGCAACGGCAAGCTGCCGGCCTGCACCAAGGGGATGTAATGGTCCGGGTCTTCGATGCGCAGCCCACGCAGCGAGAACGGTGCGCGCGCACCCGCGCGTGCGATCCAGCGCTCGTCCAGGCTCAGCGGCAGCTGCCCTTGTTGCGGCGTGAGCATGCCGCCGATCCACGCCACCGGCACGTCCTTGCCCTTGGCATCGGTGCCCCAGACCTGGCCGAACACGCGATAGTGCGACGGTGCATTGCCGCGTGCCGCCACCGGCAATGCCAGGGTCAGCCGGGTACCGTCGGTCGCGCGTGCGCTGAGCGCATTGCCCAGCAGGCGCAGCGAGGTATCCAGCACCGGCATCACGTGCTCGCTGGTCCGCACGAACGGCTGCCCGGCCTGATCGTGGCCGCGCACGATGACCTGCGCAATCCAGGTGCCCTCGCGGCCTGGCTGGAAGCTCCCGCCATACACGCCGTCGCCCGCAGCGCCATCATTGTGCGCGCCGTCGTCGGCCATCGGCAGGACGCGCACCGTGCCTTGCGGATCGATCACCCGCAGGCTGGCGTCGTCGATCCGCCCCGCCTGGCCGGCGAGCAAGGTGGTGCCACGTGCATCGCTGCCGCTGAGCATCGCATTGAGCGTCAGCGACTTGCCCACCAGCTGCTGGCGGTCACGCGGGTACGAGGCCAGCTGCGTGCGTGCATCGCCTTCCATCAGCACATACCCGCGCTGCGCCACCGGCGAGGCCGATTGCAGGGTCAATGACCAGTTGCCATTCTGCGCGGCGTCCACCGCGTAGCGCATGCCGGTGGTGCCGTTGTCCGCCGTGCCCAGCAATGTGCGCTGTGCCTGCAGTTGCGGCGCGGCAGCGGCGCGTTCGCCGGCAACACGTGGTGCCGCCACGGCGGCGTCCCATGCCTGGTCGCCCGCCAGCACCATGAAACGCAGGTGGCCGTTTTCCACCGGCAGCGTGCCCTGCCAGCGTGCGGCGTTACCGGCCGGTGCCAGCTCCACCGGCAGCAAGGCGCTCTTGGACAGGATCGCCGATTCGGCCGGATCGGGCACGCGCATCTGCGCGAATTCCTCCGGTGGGCCGGCAAGCAGTTTGGGTTGCAGCTCGGCCGCCGCCAGCGGCAGCGAGACCAGCGACAGGGTGCACATCACGGACAACAACGAGGGCTTGGGCATGGCGACATCTCTCCTTGGACGTTGCGGATGCAATGCCATCGCGCGCAGCAATGGCATCGGATGCAGCGCCCCCTCGCCGCGACTCGCCGATGGTTATACCCCGCGCGTATGACAAGCCTGCTGTGCGCTGCAACACCTCACGCGTGCAGCAGAAAAACACCAGAATCAAATAGTACGTTCTGTGATTCCGGTCGCGGACACGCCCACGTTCGCACTGTTTTTGCCTATCGATCTGCCGCCCAGGCCGGCTGCTGAGCGCCGAACCGGCGAGCGTGCGCGGCACCGGTGGGCGGGCACCCTCTGTTTAGGTCGTCGGCAGATCGGTGGCCGCGGCAAGCGCCGTGCGGGAGCGGTAGTGCTCGGCCCACGCGAGCGACCGTGCGATGCCGCCGAACGGAAACATGTGCAGGCGCACATCGCCGTGCGCTGGCGTCAGACCTGCCGCGAGGCGATCGACAAAGTGGTCCGGCCCTGCGGTCCCCAACAGCTTGCCGAGCGAGATGCCGTACTTGGACAGCATCGCTGCGCTTGCGCCCACACCGCAGCGTGCGGCATAGCGCGCAAGTACCGCGACGCCGGCAGGACCAGGCACGCCCACGCGTACCGGAGCTTCGATGCCATGCGCGCGCAGCGCGTTCAACCAGGTCAGCACCAGGTCGGCATCGAATGCGAACTGGGTGACGATCAGGGGTGCCATGCCGCGCTCGGCGATGCTACGACACTTGCGTTGCAGCACCGTCCATCGATCGTCTGCCTGCATGGCCGGATGTCCTTCCGGATGTCCCGCCACGGCGATGGTCTTGATGCCCGCGCGCCCGAATACGCCTGTCGCGATCAGCGCCAGGCTGTCCGGATACGGCCCGAGCGGTAACGACGGATCGCCTGCAACCACCAGGCAGTGCGCAACGCCGGCGTCATCGACGGCGCGCCTGACAAAGGCCTGCAGCGCGTCCAGCGAGGCGATGCGACGCGCGGACAGGTGGGGCATGGGCGCAAAGCCAAGCCCGCGCACCCGCTGTGCGGCAGCCAGCCGCGTGGCGTCGTCCTGGCCGGGCAGCGACGGGATGGCAATGAGGGTGCCAGGCACGATCCGCGGTGCCACCGCAGACAACGCGGCAATATCGTGTGCGCCCACCTCCAGCGAATAGGCATCGGTGAGTGTGCTGGCGGGCCTGGGCGTGGCTGGATGCATCAACAGGCGTTCCGTTCTTTGATGGAGTGGCGCAGGCATGTCCGCACTGATGACAAAAGGCCGGGTATCGGCATGACCTTCATCAACGCACCAGAGTGCGGCGCGCTGCACCAATGCAGCACGTGGCCGCCGGGCAACCCAGGTGGCGTGCACAGGCCAGTGGCGCGCATCAGGTGGCCGCCGGTGCGTCAGCGGTGGCATTGGCAGGCTGGCGCGCCAGTTCGATAAAGGCGCGCAGATAGTCGACGGCGATATCGGCCTCGCGTGCGCCCAGGTAGATCTGCTTGGGGATGCCGCGCGCACCCAGCCGCACCGGCACCACGGCCATCCTGGCCGCGTATTCCTCCACCAGCCAGCGCGGCATGGCGGCCACGCCGCGGCCGCTGGCCACCATCTGCATCATGATGTCGGTGGTTTCGATGGCCTTGTGGCGCCGCGGCGTGACACCGGCCGGCAGCAGGAACTGGCTGTAGATGTCCAGCCGCTCCAGGTCTACCGGGTAGCTGATGAGCACCTCGCGGGTCAGCTGCTGCGGTTTGACGTAGGCCGCCGACGCCAAGGCATGACCCTTGGCCACGACCAGCACCTGCTCGTAGTCGAACACCGGTTCGAACCGCAGCCCGGGTTTGAACAACGGGTCCGGCGTGACCAGCAGATCGATCTCGTAGCCGAACAGCGCGCCGATGCCGCCGAACTGGAACTTCTGCTTCACATCCACATCCACGTCCGGCCAGGTGGCCAGATACGGCGCCACCAGCTTGAGCAGCCACTGGTAGCACGGATGGCACTCCATGCCGATGCGCAGCGCACCGCGTTCGCCCTGCGCAAACTGCCCCAGGCGCTCTTCGGCCAGATCCAGCTGCGGCAGCACCCGGTTCGCCACCGCCAGCAGGTACTGGCCTGCCTGGGTCAGGCGCAGGCTGCGCCCTTCGCGCAGCCAGATGTCGGTGCCCAACTGCTGCTCCAGCTTTTTCATGCTGTGGCTCAGCGCAGACTGGGTCAGGTTCAGCACGCCCGCCGCTGCGGTCAATGAACCTTGCTGCTCGACCTGCTGGACGATGGTGAGATGGATGCGTTCAAGCATTCAGATGATCCGAATTCATGGATTGTTGAAATAACACCATTTTACTTCATTGAATGCGACCCCTAGCATCGGGATCGTCGTCGTTCGCCCGCTTCGGAACACGCCTGCAACCAGATGTCTTCACGGGCGGCCCCCTCCGACGGCGCCACGCGCCTCCCACTGCTCAGGTCACCCCACATGACTGCACATCCGCCACATCCGCTCCGCGTCGTTGCCGTCTCCGGTGGCCTGCAACGTCCCTCCAAGGCCGCTGCCCTGGCGCAACACCTGATGGCCCTGATCGGCGAAGCGGTGCCGTGCGAGCAGCATGTGGTCGAACTCGGCGCCCTGGCACCGCACTTTGCCGGCGCGCTGTGGCGCTCGCAGCTGCATGACACGGTAGAGCAGGAACTTGCCGCCGTGGAGCAGGCCGACGTGCTGGTGGTGGCCACGCCGGTGTATCGCGGCTCGTTTACCGGGCTGTTCAAGCATTTCTTCGATTTCATCCACCAGGATGCCCTGGTCGACACCCCGGTGCTGCTGGCGGCCACCGGCGGCAGCGAACGCCACGCGCTGGTGATCGACCACCAACTGCGGCCGCTTTTCAGTTTCTTCCAGGCACGCACGTTGCCGCTGGGCGTCTACGCCACCGACCGCGACTTTCTGGATTACCGCGTGCACAACGAGGCGCTGGCCGAGCGCGCCAGCCTGGCGGTGCAGCGCGCACTGCCACTGATCGCACTGACGCAGTCCGCAAGCCCCGGCGCTGCAACCACGGTGGCTGCCGCCTGAGCCGCGTCCGCTCTACGGCGGGTCATCTGCGGCAGGAGCCATTGGCGCCCGCCCGCACATCCACAGGCCGGGCGCAGCCATCCGACACCCACCGCTGCGCCGCAGGGCGCGCGTCTCATCCAACGAATCAAGGCGTCAGTTGCAATGACTCAGCAATTCACCTTCACCATCAAGAGCCTCCGCTTCGACGAGGACTATCAACCCGCGGCCAACACGCGCAACACCACCAACTTCGCCAACCTGGCCAGAGGCGAGCGTCGTCGGGAGAACCTGCGCAACACATTGGCGATGATCAACAACCGCTTCAACGACCTGGCGCACTGGGACAACCCCACGCGTGACCGCTATTGTGTCGCGCTGGAGATCATCTCTGCGGAGATGCACATCGACAGCAACGCAGCGGGCGATGCGTTTCCGTTGATCGAGATCTTGAAGCCCACCATCGTCGACCAACACACCGGCGCGCATATCGACGGCATTGCGGGCAACAATTTTTCGTCCTACGTACGCGACTACGATTTCAGCATCCTGCTGCCCGCACACAATCAGGACGCCACCGGCTTCGCCATCCCGGAGGATTTCGGCAGCCTGCACGGCACGCTGTTCAAGCAGTTCCTGCACTCGGATGCCTACACCGCGCGCTTCGACAAGCCACCGGTCATCTGCATCAGCGTCTCCAGCAGCAGGACCTACCACCGCACCGGAAACCAGCACCCCATCCTGGGCATCGAATACAGCCAGGACGAGGGTTCGTTGACGGACCGGTATTTCGCGAAAATGGGCCTGAAGGTGCGCTATTTCATGCCGCCCGGCAGCGTCGCGCCCTTGGCGTTCTACTTTGTCGGCGACCTGCTGAGCGACTACGGCAACCTGGAGCTGATCGGCACCATCAGCACGATGGAAACCTTCCAGAAGATCTACCGGCCGGAAATCTACAACGCCAATTCCGCAGCAGGGGCGATCTATCAGCCCAGCCTGAAACACCAGGATTATTCGTCCACCCAGATCGTCTACGACCGCGAAGAACGCAGCCGGCTCGCCGTGACTCAGGGCAGGTTTACCCAGGAGCACTTCATCCAGCCCTACGGCAACCTGCTCGCGCAATGGGCCTCCCGCCACGCCTCCTGATCACCACGCCTACAAGACACCAACATCATGACGAAGCTGCTCCCCACTTCAACCGCCGGTAGCCTGCCTAAGCCGTCCTGGCTGGCACAGCCGGAAACACTCTGGTCGCCCTGGAAACTGCAGGACGACGCACTGATCGAAGGCAAGCAGGACGCCTTGCGCCTGTCGCTGCAGGAACAGCAGCACGCCGGCATCGACATCGTGAGCGATGGCGAACAGACCCGCCAGCATTTCGTCACCACCTTCATCGAACACCTCAGCGGTGTCGATTTCCAGAAGCGCGAAACGGTCAGGATTCGCGACCGCTACGACGCGAGCGTGCCGACCGTGGTTGGCGCGGTGAGCCGGCCCAAGTCCGTATTCGTGGACGATGCCAGATTCCTGCGCCAGCAAACCCGCCAGCCCATCAAGTGGGCGCTGCCGGGTCCCATGACCATGATCGATACGCTCTTTGACGCGCACTACAAGAGCCGCGAAAAACTGGCCTGGGAATTTGCCAAGATCCTCAACCAGGAAGCCAGGGAACTGGAAGCGGCCGGCGTGGACATCATCCAGTTCGACGAGCCAGCCTTCAATGTGTTCTTCGACGAGGTCAACGACTGGGGTGTCGCCACCCTGGAGCGTGCGGTGGAAGGGCTCACCTGCGAGACTGCCGTGCACATCTGCTATGGCTACGGCATCAAGGCCAATACCGACTGGAAGCAGACCCTGGGCTCGGAGTGGCGCCAGTACGAGGAGTCGTTTCCCAAGCTGCAGACATCCTCGCTCGACATCATTTCGCTGGAGTGCCACAACTCGCACGTGCCGATCGATCTGATCGAACTGGTGCGCGGCAAGAAGGTGATGGTCGGCGCCATCGACGTGGCAAGCACCACGATCGAAACGCCGCAGGAAGTGGCCGAGACCTTGCGCAAGGCGCTGCGGTTCGTCGATGCCGACAAGCTCTACCCGTCCACCAACTGCGGCATGGCGCCGCTCGCCCGGCATGTCGCACGCGGCAAACTCAGTGCGCTTAGCGCAGGCGCGCAGATCGTGCGCGGAGAGTTGTCGGCTTAGGGACCAGCGGCACAAAAAAGCCCCCGCAAGCAGGGGCTTTTTCGTTTTCCATCACGTTGCAGGGATCAGTAATTGACCTGCAACTGCAGCCGCAGCAGATCGCCTTCCACCACCGGGTACGGCGCGGTGGTGACGTCGGTGCGCTTCATCTTCGAATAGGCGAACACCAGCTCCAGCGCGTCCATCGGCTGCCACTCGATACCGGCTTCCACTTCGTCCAGGCGCATGCGCGGGGCGTTGGTGTCGAACTTGGAGCCGCCACGGTAGGTCTGCCATTTGAGGTAGGGCAGCAAGGTGCCGTAGTTGCCATCGTGCTTGTACATCGCCTGCACGTAGCCGCCGCTCAGCGAGCGGGTGCGGATGCGGCGCTGTTCCACATCCAGTTCCGGGCCGCGTCCCACCGTCCACTCGGCTTGCAGACCGAACGGCTGCGGGTAGTAGATGACATGCGCGGCCACGCGCTGGTCGGTGTAGCCGTTGGGGTCGGTGATGGCCGGAGTGAAGTTGCGCCCGCCGATGTTCACTGCCGCCGCGGTCGGCACAAAGCGCCCGCTATACGCATCGGCGCCCACTTCCAGGTACTGCCCGTTGGCGAACTTGAACGGGTAGGTGGCATGCACCACCGCATGCATGCTGTCGTTACGCTCGGCGCGGTTGGCGCCCTGGCCGTTGTACACGCCTGCGCCCAGCACGCCGTAGTCGCCCGAGCCCTTCAGCCCGGATTTGATCAGGTCCTGGAAGCGGCCCTTGGCCACGGTGGGGCTGTAATAGAACACCGCACCGATATCACGTTCGTCGCGCAGGCCGGAGTTGAGCGCGTCGGCGCGGTCCAGGGTGAGGCGGTTCTGGCTGGACTGCAGGTTTTCCCAGCCGTACGGCATCTTCGACTGGCCTACACGTACGCGGTACTCGCGCTTCTTGTCGAAGAAGATGTCGGCGTAGGCATCGCGCAGCTGCGCGAAGTTGGTGGTGTTGGTGCCGGCCGGCGTGCTCGCAAAGTCCGGCTGGAAATACAGCGACACGTGCTCGTTGAGATCGCCGCTGAGCACCAGGCGCGCGCGCCGGATGCCCAGGCTCTGGTCGTTGCCGATGAAGCGGTCGCCCGGCGCACGCAGGTCCTGCGCGTCGCCACCGATGCCCTGGTTGTAGCGGATCTGGGTGTAGCCACGCAGGCTGAGCTTGTCGTACCACTTCTTGCCGGCATCGCTGGCCTTGGCCGGTGCGGGCGCCGGGACCGGGGCAGCCTGGGCAACGGCAGTGTCGGCTGGCATGGTGACGCCCGGCGCAGGCGGCAGCGGCTGTGCGGGGGCGGCGGGCATCGCCGACGCCGGCAGCTTGCCGTTCTCGTCCACCTGCACGAACTTGCCCAGCTTGTCGCGGCCCGGCGCCGGCTCGGCGAAGATCTGCTTGGTCTTGCGGTCGACGTAGAGCTCCAGCTCGGCGGCCAGCGTGCTGCCGCTGGCGGTCGCGCTGAGCGCGCACAGGACGGTGGCGAGATTGCGTTTTTTCATTGGTCCGGCTCGTGCAAGGGGAAACGGGTCGGCGGCAATGTGGGCCGGTGCGCCCCTGCGGGGGGCGGCAAACACGGCGCCGACGTGCCCACCAGGGCGCCCGGTCATCCCTGACGGTGCGGCAATGGCGAACAGTTATATTTAGATTTGATGTCAGTTTGGTGACATCGCCGGAGCCAGCGGCCCGGGGCCTTGTGTCAGCCGCGTGTCCGCGCGATGGCAATTGCGCGACGGCTGCAAGGCGGGTGCGTCTGCGCAGATGCGGGCCGTAGGACCGGGCCGCCGGAGCGCGCGGGGTCGATTGGCGCGCGCCACAGCACCACGCCTGGCCCGCTTGCCGGATGCGCGACCGAGCACGCCAAGATGTATCAGCCGACGCAGGCGCATCCACCACACCCACCCACTACGTGCCGCGTGCCGAGTCTGTCGTGGCGGGACGCTTATCGACTGCTGATGGATGCCGAGGCGGGCGGGGCCGCCTCCGATCATCCAGGCGCGATCAGGCGCGTGGGCGCGTGCCGGCAGCGACGCCCTGCCGCGCGGGCAAGGCGTCGGGTGCTGCTCAGCGTGCGGCCAGCGCCGCCGCCACGGCATCGCGCAGCGGAGTGGTGGGGCGGCCGATCAGCCGGTTCAGGGTGTGGCTGTCATCGAACAGGCTGCCACCGCGTGAGGACGCAGAGCACTGCGCCAGTACCTGGGCGAAGCCGGCCGGCAGGCCGATCTGCACCAGCGCCGCCGCGTAATCGGCTTCCGGCAGGTCGTGGTAGGCCACCGGCTTGCCCGACTGCTGTGCCACTTCGGCGGCATACTCGGCCATGCTGAAGGCGGTATCGCCGGCCAGTTCGTACACCTGCCCGGCCTGCGGCGCCTCCGAGGCCAGCACCGCTGCCGCTGCCGCTGCATAGTCGGCACGCGTGGCGGCGCTGATCCTGCCCTCGCCGGAGCTGCCGATCACCGCGCCGTGCTCCACTTCTGCCGCGATCGAGCCGGTGTAGTTCTCGGTGTACCAGCCGTTGCGCAGCAGCACATGCGGCACGCCGCTCTCGCGCAGCAGGGCTTCGGTGGCCACGTGCTCGTCGGCCAGCGACAGCGTGCTGGTCTCGGCATGCAACACGCTGGTGTAGGCAAGCAGGTCCACCCCGGCGCGCTTGGCCGCCTCGATCACATTGCGATGCTGCGGCACGCGCGCGCCCACCGCGTTGGACGACACCAGCAACACCCGGCCAACGCCGGCAAACGCCGCATCCAGGCTCTGCGGGTCTGCATAGTCGGCCCGACGCACCGCGATGTCGCGTTTTGCGAACTCGGCAAGTGACGCGGTATCGCGGGCCGTTGCTACGATGCGGCTGGCGGGCACGCGTTCAAGCAGCGCTTCGACAACCAGTGCACCCAGCTGTCCGCTGGCGCCAGTGACAAGAATCAGGGGGGATGCAGATGGCATGGTGTGCTCCGATAGGGTTGTATAAGAGATTTGGTCTACTATTTAGACCGTGTTGTCCGCCAGCATAGTGTCAGCGCCGCCCGGGCCTCCGCAAGGAGGCAGTTTTCCTCCTCCTGGTTACCGAGAGATACCCCGTGAATGCGATTGCCTTGTTCCCGCCGCCGCCTTCTCTTGAAGGTCCCTTCGACGCTACCAAGTGCCCCGTGCGCGATGTGCTCGACCAGATCGGTGACAAGTGGACCTTGCTGATCCTGTTGACGCTGATCCCCGGGCCGTCGCGGTTCAGCGCCATCCAGCGCGCCGTGCCGGACATCTCCAAGCGCATGCTGACCCAGACCCTGCGCAACCTCGAGCGCAACGGCATGATCACCCGCAAGGTCTACGCCACCAAACCGCCGAGCGTGGAATATGCGTTGTCCAAGCTGGGCATCGCGCTGCTCGGCCCGGTCTCGCAATTGCTCAACTGGGCCGGCGAACACCACGCCAGCATCCGCGCCGCCCGCGAGCGCTTCGACCGCGCGCAACAGGCGCTCGTGGCAATGGACCCCGAAGAAGCGATAGCGTAGGCGCAGCCGTGTCTGGGGTGGAGCGCGCACGCCGGGACGCCTCAAGTGCACAGATGCGCTAGGCGCCCGGTCGATTACCGGTCGCCGGGCTGACAGCGCAACAACCACTGGCTGGTGTGCTGGATAGGCGGCCCGGCGATCGATGAGCTTGCGCTGGGCAGCCTCTGCTACCTCTTGCAAGTTTCCGATGCCGCTTTCCCAGCCGTTGACCAACGCCGGTCAGCGCGTGGGGGCATCGTGTCGCCGGCGACACGATGCCCGCCATCCCTTGCCACCGCAAACGTGAAGGCGCACTCACAAATACCCCGGTTTGGCTAAACGCAGCGCGGCGTGCAACTAGTGCCGGTAGCTCATAGACCCTTGCCCCGCAATAAAAACGTCCTTGGCTATCGCCGCCATCGCAAATTTCAATCGTAAGCCGCCTCAAGCGCAGCAGGCCGCATCCGATAAGGGCTCACCTTCTCTCGCGAAACTGCGCCATGCCCTTGTTCGGCAGCATCTCTCCTGCATCCCGACGCACCCTGGGCGCCGCCCTGCTCGCGCTGTGGTGTGGCTGGGTCGCGGTGGCGTGGACAACGCCACGCGCGCACGCAGGCGATCTGGCCAGCGCCTGGGCGCAGGTCCAGGCCAGCCTGCCAGCGGCCCAGCCGGGGCCGATGCTGATCGGCGTCGCAGGTGCCTGCGCCTGCGCGGATCTGGCGAGCGATCGCGCCTGGGCCATGCTCAGCAGCGCAGTGCGGGCCCGCGGCGGCCAGGTGCGCCTGCTCGACAGCCCCGCACTGCGCGGTAGCGGCTATTCGGTGTGGTTGCTCGGTGCTGACGGCCAACCGCGCTACGCCGGCCCAGCCGATGGCGGTGCCGTGTGCGGCACGGCCGGCGCGGCGGATTGGTCGCGCTGGCTTCCCAGCGTACTGGCGCGTACCCCGAGTGCCGCGTTGGCCTTCCCTTGTCCATGTGCCGTGGAGTCGCTGTCATGATGGAACTGCCCGCATCGGTGCCACCGAGCTCCAACTATGCCACGCGCCTGGCGATCAAGGCCGACCGTCTGTTTCTGTGGCTTGCCGTGCTGCAAGGTGCCGGCTCGCTGGCACTGGCGTGGAGCCAGGGCCAATGGACCACGTTCCTGGCCGTGACGCTGCCCAGCCTGGTGCTGATGGCCTGGCAAGTGCACGCCAACCCCGGCACGCGCCTGACCCGCATTACCAACGCGCTGGTGCTGATGGCCCTGGTCGCGGCCACCATCCAGCAAGCGCATGGCCTGGTGGAAATGCACTTCGGCGTCTTCGTGATCCTGGCGCTGCTGCTCTATTACCGCGACTGGCTGCCGGTGGTGGTCGCCGCCGGCGCCATCGCCGTGCATCACCTGGCCTTCTATTGGCTGCAATCGCGCGGCATGCCGGTGCAGGCGTTCACCGTGGGCAGCGGCTTCGGCATCGTGGTATTGCACGCCGGCTATGTGATCGTGGAAACCGCCTTCGTCTGCGTCATGGCGGTCCAGTTGCGGCGCCAGGTCGATGCGCTCGATCACGAAGCCGAAGCGCTGGCCGAACTGGCCGACACGCTGGCAGCCGGCGCCACCTTGCCGCCGGCGATCCTGCGGCAGACCTTCCGCAGCGGCTCGCTGGCGCAGGCGCTGGTGCGCATGAGCGTGCAGGTGGAAGAGCGCATCGCACAGCAACAGCACCTGCTATTGGAAAACCGACGCATCCGTCTGGCCCTGGATGCGTCGGCCATGGCCGTGGCCATCGTCGACGGGCAGGGCACCGCCATCTACCGCAATCAATCGTTCCAGCAACTGAGCACGCAGGTCGACAGCACCGTGCTGCACGCCGCGCTTGCCGATGCCGTGCAGTTGCGGCATGACGCCGGCACCAGCAGAACGCGCGCGCTGGCAGCGTTGCAGCTGCAGGAAAACATCACCCCCGTCCGCGATCACGACGGCGCCTCGCTGGGCGTGGTGGTGGAGTGGCAAGACCGCACCCAGGAGCTGGCGCTGGAAGAACAGTTGGCCACCGTCATTGCACACGCCACGCGTGGCGAGCTCGGCGCTCGTCTGCAGGGCCACGCCAAGGGCGGCACGCTCGGCCAGCTGGCCGATGGCGTCAATCAATTTCTCGCCATCACCGACGACAGCCTGCAGGACATGCGCCAGATGCTGGCCGCAATGTCGCGCGGCGATCTCTCGCAACGCATCGATCGCCAGTGCGACGGCGTGTTCGAACAGATGAAGCGCGATGCCAATGCCACCGCCGACGAACTCGCCCGCATCATTGCGCAGATTCGCAGCTCCAGTACCGCCATCAATGACGCTGCCGGCCACATCCTCACCCGCAACGGTGCGTTGGAGCAGCAAGTGCAGCGGCAGTCGGCCACCTTGGGCCGCACCGCCACCCAGGTGCAGGCCGTGCTCGGCACCATGCAGCAGCACACCGCGCAGGCCGCAGACGCCGACAAACTTACCGCTGCCGCATCCGAGGCCGCACGCAGCGGTGGCCACACCATGCAGCAGGCGATGGGCACCATGCAGCAGATGGAGCAGGCCTCGCTTCGCATCCAGGACATCGTCTCGGTCATCGACAGCATCGCCTTCCAGACCAATATCCTGGCTCTGAATGCCGCCGTCGAAGCTGCACTCGCTGGCGATGAAGGCCGCGGCTTTGCGGTCGTCGCCAGCGAAGTGCGCGCGCTGGCGCTACGCTCGTCCACTGCGGCCAGCCAGATCAAGACACTCATCGGCGAATCGGTCACGCAGATGCAAGCGGGTGTGCAACAAGTCCGCCACGCAGGCGAAGGCATGCAGCACATCGTCGCCACCATCGGCCAGGTCAGCAGCACGCTCAGCAAGATCGCGGCGGCCTCGCAACAGGAAGCCGGCAGCATCGCGCAGGTGCATCACACCCTTACCGGCGTTGACGCCGACATGCGCGACGGCGTCACCCGCATGCAGGACGCCAGCGCCGCCGCGCGCGCCATGGGTGACCATGCCGCGCAGCTGCAAGATGCGGTGAGTGCGTTTGTGGCGGATGGCTTCGATGGCCGCGCTGCTGTCGTGCAGAGGCTACGCGTTGCCTGATCAACGCTGGCCTCTCGTTGGCGCGCGATAGTGCCGCGGCTGATCTTGCCCGATCGCCGGTGCCGACGCCGGCCTTTCCAGCGCCGATCGATGCAACCAGCGATTTCAGCCGGCCGGTCCACAGAAGCGATCCAGTAGTAGTTGCCAGCGCCTACAGCAGGCGAGCCTGCAACGCAGATGCTGCAGCGCAGGCCTGATGCCGACGCCTGCCGATTACTTGCGCAACTCTCGCAGCTTGCCAGTGAACCAGGATTGGCTGGATACCGGCGCAGCGCTGCCACAACGCACCTGATATGGCGTGCCCGACATGCTGCTCTTGGTGGCGGCAAGTTCGATGAATGACTCGGTGGAGGTCACCAGCCCCTTCTTCTGCAGGTACGCGTACTTGCGTTGCAAATGCTCGCTGGCTTTCGGCGCCGCGTACCACGACCCATTGCGCGAGAACTCGCAATTGGATTGCGCAAGGACCTTGAAAAGCTCACCAACTTCACGCGGCGTGGCCGGCGAAACATCCTGCGCCGATGCAGAGGTACCAAGCAGCAGGGCAATCAGAAGAAATCTAGCGCTCATCATTTGATTTTAGCGCGGAGCAAGCATCCCACAGTAGGCACGCGAACCGGCTGAAGCGACATGGCTCAGCTCACTGACGCTAAACAGGCTCAGGGACGTAGGGCAACAGCGTGGAACCGGCGAAGTAATTCCCGTAGTACTCGTTCTGCCGCAACCCCGGGTTCGCCTCAAAGTCGATGTAAGGCTCGGAACAATGCGGGCAGCGAAACGGGTTGAGGTAGGCGTAGCGGGACCCGTCCGGCGCCAAGGGCAGTGCCTGTTCCAGCGCAGTAAGCGCCTGGGCGACGTCCCCCCAATTTTGAGTAGCACCTCAGTTTGGAGTCCAATTCCCTACCCCAAGGAGATTGGACGTGAAGAAGCGTTTTTCCGAAGAGCAGATCATC
>NZ_JSZE01000092.1 GCF_000802365.1 Xanthomonas cannabis pv. cannabis | reverse complement strand
CGCTCAGACCAAACCGGTGACTCACCTGGCAACTACATCAGCGCAACCGCTGCGCGCGCTTACTGCACGGTGCCGCCACTGGTGTCCTGCCCGTTGCCCACCTGAATGCGACGCGGGGTGGCCGCCGGACGCTTGGGAATGCGGATTTCCAGCACACCGTTATGCCCGGCTGCGGTGATGCCGTCGGCATCGGCGCTATCGGGCAGCGCGAAGCGGCGGTGGAAGCTGCCGTAGCGGCGCTCGATACGCGAGAAGCGCTCGGTCTCGGTGCTGGACTCGCCCTTGCGCTCGCCCTTGATCGACAGGATGCCCTTGTCCATCTGCACCTCGATCTGGCTGGGGTCGATCCCCGGCAGGTCGGCATACAGCACGAAGTGATTGGCCTCTTCCTTGATGTCCACACGCGGCACCCACTGCGCGGTCACCACCGCCGATTCGTCGGTGTCGCCGTTCTGTTCGAAGAAGCGGTCGAACACATGCTTGATCTCGTTTTGCAGGGCGTGGGTGGGCCACTGGGGATAACGAACGATGTTCATTGCGAGCCTCCAAAAGGTTGGGTAAGGGGCCGGCGGCGGCGGCATGCGCACACCGCGCCGGCCATGTGCGTCAGATAGGCGTCGCGCTGCGGATTTCAAGCGCGTTGACGCGCCTTTCCCCTGCCCTTTTCTAGAATTCGTTCAGCCACAGGAGCACAGCCCCATGACCATCGCCGTTGGTGACAGCATTCCCGAAGTGGTGCTCAAGCGCATGCGCGAAGGCATCGAGGCGGTCGACACCCATACCCTGTTTGCCGGCCGCAAGGTGCTGCTGTTCGCGGTGCCGGGCGCATTCACGCCGACCTGTTCGGCCAAGCATCTGCCGGGCTACGTGGAGCACTTCGAAGCGTTCCGCAAACGCGGTATTGAAGTACTGTGCACCGCCGTCAACGACCCGTTCGTGATGCAGGCCTGGGGCCGCAGCCAGTTGCTACCCGACGGCCTGCATCTGCTGCCCGACGGCAATGCCGAACTTGCCCGCGCCCTGGGCCTGGAAATCGACGCGAGCGGCTCGGGCATGGGCCTGCGCTCGCGTCGCTACGCGCTGTATGCCGACGACGGCGTGGTCAAGGCCTTGTTCGTCGAAGAGCCCGGCGAATTCAAGGTGTCTGCAGCCGATTACGTGCTGCAGCACCTGCCCGATTGAAGCGTAAGTCCCCCGTCCACTCAGAAGGAAAACGGCCAGCCATGTCTGATCAGCCAGCCAGCACCACCCCCGCCGGTATCACCGATACCGCCACCCTGCGCGCCCGCGCACGCCAGAGCATCGAAGACGGCGCCATCACCGAGAGCTACCATGCCGATCGCGAAAAGGTGATCGAGTTGCTCAACACCGCGCTCGCCACCGAATACGTGTGCACCTTGCGCTACTACCGCCATTACTTCATGGCCAAGGGCATGTTGGCCGATGCGGTCAAGGGCGAATTCCTGGAGCACGCGCAGCAGGAACAGGCGCACGCGCACAAGCTTGCCGAGCGCATCGTGCAACTGGGCGGCGAACCAGACCTCAACCCGGACACCCTGACCAAGCGTTCGCACGCCGAATACAAGGAAGGCACCGACCTGCGCGACATGGTCAAGGAAAACCTGATTGCCGAGCGCATCGCCATCGACAGCTACCGCGAGATGATCGATTTCATCGGCGATAAGGACACCACCACCAAGCGCATCCTGGAAAGCATCCTGGCCCAGGAAGAAGAGCACGCCGACGAGTTCGCCGACATGCTGGAAGGCTGGATTGGCGAATGAGGTGATCGGTGTGGTGCTGCGCACCGCATGCATTAAACGCGCGGCCAATTTGCACGTGACTGCAACCGCGATGCGCTACGTCATGCCAGATGACCGCATCGGCATGACGCGAACACCACGACAGCGATGACGAAACAGACAGGGCGCCGCGTGCGCCCTGTCTGTTTTCGGCGCATGCCGCACGATAACGCGACCGCGTCAGCAAGTCGCAAGCTCGATACCACCGCTTCTGGTAGGAGCGCCCTCGGGCGCGACGGGCCTTACCGGTAACGCCCATCGCGCCCAGGGGCGCTCCTACATTGGGTTGGCCGGGCTACCCCCGAAACAGCGATACGCACGAATCGGCTGCCGCGCACGTTGCGCAGACGTCTTCAGCGAACGATGCAGCAGAATCGCGGTAGCTACCGCTTCTCGTAGGAGCGCCCCCGGGCGCGACGAGCCTTACCGGTAACGCCCATCGCGCCCAGGGGCGCTCCTACATTGGGTTGGCCGGGCTACCCCCCGAAACAGCGATACGGACGAATCCGGTGCCACACACGTTGCGCAGACGTCATCAGCGAACGATGCAGCAGACTCGCGATACCCACCGCTTCTCGTAGGAGCGCCCTTGGGCGCGACGGGCCTTACCGGTAACGCCCGTCGCCCCCGGGGCGCTCCTACATGTCAGCTGGCGATCGATCACGCTGGTGCGGCGCTCAGCGCAATACGCGAAACCGCAGTTGCGTCCAGGCGCCGTCGCTGGCCATGGCGGTCAGCGTGTGCGCACCTGTCTCGGCAAAGTCGCGCTGGAATGCCTGGCGCCCGCTTGTCTGCGCGATCCAGCGGCCGTCCAGCAGCCAGTCGATGCGCGCCTCGCTGCCCAGTGCGCGCAGCTGCAGGCGCACCGGACGTGCGGTGTCGTTGGCGCGCGCCAGGGTGGCGCGGTCGGTCAGGCCGTCGATCCGCAGCACGCCGCCGCCAGTCATGCGCCCATCCGGCAGGCAGTCCGGCGCCAGTGGCGGCAGTTGCGCGGCGTGACGTTCTGCGGCGCTGAGCCAGGGTGACACCAGTGCCGGCCAGCGCGCCAATGCACGCGCCGCACGCGCGTGCGGCTGGGTGCATTCCTGTGACAGGCGCAGGCCGCTGCGCGCGTCCACCTCGAACTGCAGCTGCCCGCTTTGCCACAGACGTGCATCGCGCTCGGCAAAGGTGGGCGGCACCGCGCCGTCGAGCGCGTAGGCGTCGGCACGGCGCGCGCACAAGGGCGGTGGCGTCTGGTCAGCCGCACCACCCAGTGGCCAGCAGATCTGCACGGGCTGCACCGTGGCCGGCATCGGCAGCGGCGCACTGTCGCCGGCACTGCGCGGCAAGGCATCGATGACTTCAAACATCAATGGCAACGCAGTCACCGCGCCGTACTGGCCGGGCAACGGCGTGCCATCCGGCCGCCCCACCCACACGCCCACGGTGTAACGCCGCGTGCCACCGATCGCCCAGGCATCGCGGTAGCCATAGCTGGTACCGGTCTTCCACGCCACGCCCGGACGCGCTGCGGTATCGAAGGTGCCGCTGCCGTAGCCAGGGCGCGGATTGCTCTGCAGGATCTCGCGCACGATCCAGGCCGCGCCCGGCGACATCAGCCGGCGCTCGACGCGCGCATCACCCGGCGTATAGCGCACACGCCCGGCGATGCCGCCGCGATTGAGCGCGGCGAATGCGCCCACCAGTTCCTGCAATTGCGCGCCGGTGCCACCCAGGATCACGGCCAGCGACGGCGTACTGCCACGCGGGAAATGCAGGGCGATGCCGGCATTGCCCAATCGCGCGGCAAAGCGCGCCGGGCCGATGCGATCGAGCAGATCCACTGCCGGCACGTTCAGCGACAAGCGCAATGCAGTGGCTGCGCTCACCGGGCCATTGAAGGCTGCATCGAAGTTGCCCGGCCGGTAGTCGCCAAAGCTCTGCGGCGCGTCTACCAGCAGGCTCTCCGAGTGGATCAGGCCATCGTCCAGCGCCATGCCGTACAGGAACGGCTTGAGCGTGGAGCCGGGCGAGCGCCAGGCCTGCACCATGTCCACATGCCCCAGCCGCTGACGATCGCCGAAGCTGGCCGAGCCGACATAGGCGCGCGCTTCCATGCTGGCGTTGTCCACCACCAGCAAGGCTGCCGAGGTGCGCTCGGGCAGCTGCGAAAAATACGTGGCCACGCGCTCTTCCAGCGTGCGCTGCAACTCCACATCCAGCGTGGTCACGATGCGCGCCGCGCGCGGTTGCGCGCTGTGCAGGCGCTGGGCAAGCAAGGCTGCATGCAACGGCGGCTTGAGCGAGCGCGTGACCACCGGTTCGATGCGCGCGTCGTCCACCTGCGCGCGCGACCACACGCCAAGCTCCACCATGCGATCGAGCACCTTGTCGCGGGCACGTTGCGCCGCTTCCGGGTGACGGTCCGGCCGCAGCCGGCTGGGCGATTGCGGCAGCACCGCCAGCAACGCGGCTTCGGCCTGCGACAACGCTTTCGCCGGTTTACCCAGATACGCCCAGCTGGCCGCTTCCACGCCTTCGATGGTGCCGCCGTAGGGCGCGCGTTCCAGGTAAAGGTTGAGAATCTCGCGCTTGCTCAGGTGCGCTTCCAGCTGCAATGCGCGCAACAGCTGCTTGGCCTTGCCCCATGGCGTGCGCGTGTGCGGGTCCAGAATGCGCGCCACCTGCATGGTCAGCGTGGAGCCGCCGGACACGATGCGGCCCTGCCCAATCCACTGCCCGCCGGCACGCAGCAGCCCCCACGGATTGACGCCGGGATGGCGCCAGAACCAGCGGTCTTCGTAATTGAGCAATGCCTGCAGATACAGCGGCGATACGCTCTGCGGCGTGGCCGGATAGCGCCACACGCCATTGCGGTCGGCAAACGCACGTAACGGCGTGCCGTCGCGCGCAACCACCAGGGTGGAGGTGTCGCGGGATTTGGGCAACGGCAACGGGAAGGCCAGGTCGAGCAGCAGCAGGACGCTCAACAGTGCTGCCGCGCTCCAGCGCAGCCATGTCAACCAGGGCCGGCGCCCTGCTCGGCCCGGCTGCTTGGTTGCCGCCCCGCGCTGCGGCGTCCGCTCTGTCCTTGTCTGCGTGTGTTCGTCCATCGTGCAAAGCATGCAGGCCAAACCGGTTTTCGGCCACTGCTACGTCGCAGTCGCAAATACGAATCCGTACCTGACGCAACGGCGATGTTGCTGTCAGTCGACTCTTGTGACCCTGCAGCGCTCACATTCACGTCATAGCGGGTGCTCGGCGGCTGAAGCAGTCCGCACGCTATCACCATAGCCTGCCTAGTGTCCCTGCGCCGATGATCTTCCGGAGGTGCGCCCCCTGACCAGTACAGTACGGTTGCAATTTAATCGCTGCTGGAGGAAAACCCTGTTGTCGCTCTAACGCTGTTCGAGCGTGGCGCGATAGCGCAACAAGGCTTCCGGCGCATCGGTCTGAATGATCGACACGCCATCGCGGTACATCCGTCCCCACACCTTGTCCGGGTCGCGCTCGGCATCGGCGTCGCCACCGTAGCCGGCAATGAAGCCATCCCACAACGAATTGACCATCAGCCTGACGTTGTGTGCCTTGCTCACCGCCACCAATGCCGGTAATTGCGCGGCGGCCATCTTGGGCAACTCAAACGCCATCGGACGCGCATTGCGCGTCTGCGCGGTGGCAATGGCGGCAAGGTCGGCATTGCCGTGCGCATTGATCAGGATCGGGAAGAAGTACACGGTGTCGAACGGCACCATCGCTGCCAGCGGTGGCATGGCGATGCCCGCCTCGGCCTTGACGATCACCTGATGCTGCATGCCGGCCCGCGCGACCGCGTCGATCACTTGCACGTAGATCGCATCCTTGACGTCCAGGTTGAGCAGGATGTGCCCTTTGGCCTTGGCAAGCATCTGGTCGAGCGTTACCACGCGCTGGTCGGTGAGCGGTGCCTGTGCGCCACCTTCATCGCTGCGCAGGCGCAGTTTTTGCAGGTCGCTCAGCGTGAGCTCGGACAGCTTGCCGGTGCCATCGGTGGTGCGGTCCACGGTGGCATCGTGCAGCATCACCAGCGTGCCATCGGCCGCGCGTCGCACATCGGTTTCCATCACATCAGCACCGATTGCGATGCAGCGCTCCAGGGCAGCGAGCGAGTTCTCTGGTGCGGTATCGGTGAAGCCGTGCTGTGGCGCGGCGGCATGGCAACCGCGGTGCGCCACTACCACGATACCGCCCTGCGGGTTGGTCAGGCGTGCCTGGATCGCGGCGACGCCCGCAGGCGCTGCGCTCGCTGTGGTGACCACGGCAGCGCACAGCAAGGCGGCGAGGATGGCAATGGAACGTGATGTCATTCGAACAACTCCAATCAGGTGACTTGCAAAACCACTGTGCGGCGCAGATGCATTGCCGAGTGGCGTGCTCGCCGCTGTAGATGCAGATGCAGATGAAGGGTGTAGGTTGTAGTGATGCGCTTCTGGACGGCAGCACTCCGGCGGGATGGCACAGCTCTACAACATTGCCAACGCAAACTGATCGCGCTTACAACGCCGGCGTAAACCGCAGACCCACCCAGTAGGTGGTGGGCACCGAATAACTATCCTTGAGCAGGTTCTGCCCCGGGCCGGTCACGCTGGTGATGCGGCTGTGGGTGATGTTGCTGACCTGGCCGATCAGGCTCAATTGCTTGCTGACCGCATAGGTGGCAGTGAAATCCAGCTGCGAGCGCGGCGACCAGTACAGGTCCTGCCAATCGATATTGCTGACGATGGACCGCAATGCCTTGCCTTGCCGGTTGTAGGCTGCGCGCAGCTCCAGCCCGCCGGTGTTGTAGAACAGCGTGGCGTTGGCGGTGTAGTCCGGCTGCCCAACCAGATTATCGAGTTTGCGCTCGCGTTGGGTCAGGCTGCTGCCGCTGCCAACGCTGTAAGGCATATCGAGGCTGCCATCGAGCACCGCGACATTGGCGCTGAAACCGACACCGCTCAACCACGGCGCGATGGGCGCCAGCGTATTGACGATGCCGTTGAGCTCCACACCGCGGATACGCGCCTTGGCCGCATTTGCCGGCGTGCTGATCAACGCATTCGCGTAAGTGGTGCCATCGAAAGTGAAGCTATCGGTGCGCGAGAGCGTAAAGATCTCGTCCTGGATGCGCTTGTCGAACACGGCAGCGGAGGCGAATGCGTCGAAGTCGCCGGGCAGGCGCCATTCCAGCGATAGATCCAGGTTGTTGGACACGCGCGGCTTGATGTCCGGGTTGCCGATGGTGACGGTGACGCCCTGCGCATTCGGATTACCGGCATCCGCCGTATTGACGAAGCCGATCGAGGTGCGCGCCGCATAGGCATCGTACGGTGGGCGGCCCAGCGTGCGGCTCGCACCGGCGCGCAGGTCCAGTGCGTCGGTCAGGTGATAGGTCATGATGGCCGACGGCAACAGGTAGTCGTAGTCCGCGCTGGTTGGGTTATCGACGTACACGTAGCGATTGCTTGCTGCATCCAGCTGCCGCTGGCGGCCGACCGTGTCGAGCCTGGTGCTGTCGAAATGCACGCCTGCCTGCACGTTGAAGCGGTCGCTGCGATAGCTGACCAGGCCGTAGCTGCCGAAGGTTTTTTCGGTATGACTAAAGTTGTCCTGATTACTGAAGGCCTGCTGGTCGGTACTATTGAACGCGCTCAACGGCGTGGCGGCCAGCACGCGATTGGCCTTGTTCGGGTCGATGCTCAGCAGGTTCAAACCGGCGTAGCGCATCGGCGCCCTGCCGGTGCCGACCACATCGGCCAGGCCGAACGTGGGCGCTGTCGTGTTGGGC
Source organism: Xanthomonas cannabis pv. cannabis (assembly GCF_000802365.1). Lineage (GTDB taxonomy): Bacteria > Pseudomonadota > Gammaproteobacteria > Xanthomonadales > Xanthomonadaceae > Xanthomonas > Xanthomonas cannabis. Next base: position 6,454 of record NZ_JSZE01000092.1, on the reverse strand, counting down.
TGATACTCGACACGAAAGATATCGTAGGACGGCTTGTCGGTGGTGTACGACACGCCCGCCGCGAAACCGACGCCCTGATCGCTTTCCCCTTGATTGAAGCCGTAATCGAACCGGCCGGTGAGGATGCGATCGGCCGCGGTGCGCTTATAGTCCGGGCGCCAGTACGACAGGCTGTAGTTGTCGAGGGTGTTGTACGCCCGCGGCGATACCGCGAAGCGTTGATCGAAACCGGAGGTGTCGTAGTTGAACGCATAATTTGGCGTGGCATTGATGGTCACGCCACTGCCGGTCTGGCCCACCGGCACCGGCGCGGCACGGGTGATGCCGGTGGCGTACTTGATCATGCGGATCGGCTCGTCGTAGGTCGCATCGGACCATGCACCGCGCACGGAAAACTGCTGCCGATCAGTGGGCCGCCAGATGGTGCCCAACTGCGCGACCTTGGTGCGCGTGGTGACGATCTGGTTCGAGTAACCCACCTCGATGTCGCCACCCGGATAACTGCCGGAGGTGGCAGTCTGATTGAATACCTGGTTGCGGTTGCGCGGGTCGATGATGACCTCGTTGCGCTCCATGTCGTCCTTGAATAGTAGTAGCCGGCCATCGCATACGCTTCGAGCGCGGCACTGGGTCGCATCTCGAACTTGCCAGTGACGCCGTAGCGGTTGCGCTGATTTTGCACGTACCAATACTTGTCCTGCTGCGGCACTGCCCAGCCATTGCCGAGATTGGCGCCGGTCTGCAGCACGCCGTTGTTGTCGTAGAACCCGTAATGCACTGTGTCGGTGGTCATGTGGGTTTCGGTGTAACTGCTCAGGCTCTGGTAATTGGCCGACAGGGTGAACCCGTACTGCTGCTCGCTGCCGAAGGTGCGGCTGCCGGTGGCGTTCAAGCGATAACCGGGGTCGTCCTGATCGCGCGGTTTGCCTACATCGTTGGCGTGGCCTAGCGCCGCCTCGGCGCTGAAGAACGGCTTGCCGCCGTTTTCGAATGCGCTGCGGGTCTTGAGATTGATTGCACCGCCGGTGGCATTGGGATCCAGGTCGGGGGTGAACGTCTTGACCACCTGCAACTCGCTGACCATCGAGGCGGGCAGCAAATCCAGACGCACGCCGCGGGTGATCGAACCGAGCGTCCCGTTCGGCGTACCGGGCGAGGCGATGGTCAGTCCGTCAATGGTGACGTTGTTATACGACGGCCCCAGGCCACGCAATACCGGCGTGGCGGCTTCATCGCGGGGATGCTCGTTGTCGGTGGCCGGCAACACCGACAGGCCGGGCACGCGGCGCAACGCTTCGACGATGGTGCTGTCGGGCAAGGCGCGTACGTCGGTGGCGCTGATCACATCGGTGATGTTGGTCGCCGCACGCTTGCTCTCCACCGCCGCCGCATTGGCGCGGCGCACGCCGGTGACCTGCATTGCATCGAGGGTTTGTACGCCTGATGCGGTGGTGGGCGGCCTGTCGGTGTTGGTTGCATCGTCCTGTATCGATGACGACGATGCAGGGTCTCTGGAATCTGCGGAGGCCTCTGCTGACACCGAAGAGCCTTGCATTGCGGGCGCAATCCCCGCACCGGACGTGGTTGCCTCGCCATTCTCGGTTGTCGCTGTAACTGCGCTTGCCGATGCGCTCCTGGCCGTGGCCATCGCCGCAGAAGACGTCTGAGACGAGGCGTCGACTGCAATCGCTGCGCGCTCGTTGGCGGATGCCTGCGAGGCAGGCGAACAGGCCGCGATGGCCACGGCGAGAACGGACAGGTGCACACGGAACGAATCGGAGCGCTGCATGGAATCCCGTAAGTCGCGCAGCAATCACGCCGCGCCGATGAGAAAGCACGCCACCGTAGCCCGTAAAAATGACCCCTGCGTGTCGGCCGCATCGCACCGAAAAGACAGCGCGCAGCGATGTCGCCGCGTGCGAAGCAAGAGCTCAGCACTTACCTAGAACTCGGCGGTTGCAATAAAAAACCCCTCTCCCACCGGGAGAGGGGTTGGGGTGAGGGTACGGGGCAAAGCCACTCATGTCGTTCCAAACACATGGGGCTTCGCACGTACCCTCATCCGCCCCTGCGGGGCACCTTCTCCCAACGGGAGAAGGGCCGCTTCAGCGATCGGACATCGCCCCTCTCCCACCGGGAGAGGGGTTGGGGAGAGGGTACGGGGCAAAGCCATTCATGCCTTTCCAAACACACGGGGCTTCGCACGCACCCTCATCCGCCCCTGCGGGGCACCTTCTCCCAACGGGAGAAGGGTAGCTTCAGCGATCGGACATCGCCCCTCTCCCACCGGGAGAGGGGTTGGGGTGAGGGTACGGGGCAAAGCCACTCATGTCTTTCCAAACACACGGGGCTTTGCACGTACCCTCATCCGCCCCTACGGGGCACCTTCTCCCAACGGGAGAAGGGTAACTTCAGCGGCCGGCCATCCTTCTTCTCCCAACGGGAAAGGACCAACGCATCACCTACGGCTGCACCACCGTCATCGTGGCCGGCGTGCTGCGGCCCACGCCACGTAGCTCCGGTCGATACATATCTTCCACCAATGACGGCGGCACCGTGTACGTACCCGGCGAGACTGCGCGTACCAGGTAGTACACCTGCGCCTTGCTGCCCGAGGACAGCGCCAGCGCGGCCACATAGCGGTCGTCGCGGAACTCTTCGTGCTTGACGTCGGCGGCGCTGGAACGCTCGCTGATGCCGATGCCGTCCACCACCACGTCGGCCCACTGTTTGGCATCGCCGAGATTGAAATTCTCGATCTCCAGCCCGGCCGGCAACAGGTCGGTGAGCAAGGCGTCGGGCATGTTGCTGTTGGCGGTGATGGTGACGCGCACGATCAACGCTTCGCCTTCCTTCAAGGCCTGCGGTGTCCACGGCTTGCCGTCAGTGGTGTACCAGCTGCGCTCCACGCTGAGATGGCGCGTGTCCGGCTCCGGTGCGCTGCGCGGGATGCCGGCCACTTCCAGGCTGGCATACATCGGGGCTTCGCCCTGCGGTGCGAACTGCACGCCGCGTGCCAGCGCTGCACTGTCGAAACTGCGCCCGAACAAACGTGCGGGGGCGATCTGCTGTGCATCGCCGCCGACCGTCAGCGTGCCGGACACCTGCTTGCCCTGCCCCACCATCAGCGCCTTGCCCAGGCGCGCCAGGGCGACCTGTTCCTGCGTGCTCAGCCACAGCCAGCCGGTGGCGCGACGTGCATCCAGCGCGCGCCCGAGGGCCACCGCACGGGTGTCGTACTCGGGCTTGGACAAGCCACGCTCGTGCAGCAACGCCATCATCAGCGCGTCGTCGCGGATCGCGCTGCCGTAATCGCCGAAATACGGCGGCCGCTCGCTGCTGTCCTTGGCAAAGCCGGCCTTGATCGCCGCATCGCCGCGCTTGGTGTCGCCCTGCAGCGACAACGCCACACCCAGGTGCACCAGCGACAGACCGGTCAGCGCCTTGTCGCGCTGGTTGTCGTACAGCGCGCGCAAGGTGCCCAGCGGGGCGCGATTGACGCGCGCCAGGACATAGCCCGACCAGGCCTGATTGGCGAACTTCAGGTTGTCGCGGCGGTCCTGCCCGTAGAACTCGTTGCCGCCGGACAACAGGTCTTCGCTCAAACGATTGAGCGCCTTCTGCAGCACGTTGTCGGGCACCGCAAAGCCGGCGTCCTTGGCATCGAGCAGGAACTCGGCGATATACGGCGTCAGCCCCGGGTTGACGTAGCCATCGTCGCCCCACATCGAAAAATGCCCGCTGGCGATCTGCATCGACGCCAGCCGGCCGAACGCGCCTTCCATGCGCTCGCGGCGCTTGGCCGCTTCCAGCCCCTTGGTCCCCAGCGCCCTGGCGGTGGCATCGTCGAGCAACAGCGCCGCGTAGCCCTTGCTAGTGGTCTGCTCGGCGCAGCCGTACGGGTACTCCAACGCGCCTTGCAGGGCGCTGGCGAACGGAATCGGCGGCAGCGGGCTGACCACCATGCGCGCGGTCACCGACCCGGCCATCAGGCCATCGGCGAAGCTGCTGTCCAGGGTGATCGGCGCCAGCGGGTCGAGCACACGCGTCTGCGCACGCAACACCTGCGGCCAGCCGGCACGTACCGGCAGCTCGTAGCTGCGATCGGCCTTGAAGCCGTTGCCATCCACGCGCACACGCACCTTGGCCACGCTGTAGCCTTCGGTGGCGCTCAGCGGAAAGCTCAGCGTCTGCTTGGCGTCCACAGCCAGCTTGACGCTGCGCGCCGCCTCGGCGATGGCGAGCGGGCCGATGCCTTCCACACGCACGCTGAACTCGCCCGGTTTGCCGGTGAAGTTCTGCACATCCAGCGTCACCGTGCTGCGGTCGCCCGGGGCCATCACCCGCGGCATGCTGGCCTCGGCCAGGATCGGCGCGCGCACGATGGTTTCCATGTCGCGGTTGCCGTAACGCGTGTCCGAGTACACCAATGCCGACACCCGCAAGGTGCCGTTGAAATCCGGCACCGGTAGTTGCACGCGTGCGTTGCCCTTGGCATCGAGTGTCACCGAGCCGGAGAACAGGTCCACGGTCTGTACGCGCGCGGTCGGGCGCTTGGCCTGCGGCAAGGCTTCCAGTGCCATGTCGCCGCCGAACTTGAGCTTGCCGCTGGCGCCTTCGAAGCTTTCGATCACCCGCCCGTAGATGTCATAGGCATCGGTGCCCAGGCGGCGCTGCGCGAAGAACTGCGCGTTGGCATCGGGCACCGGGAAACGGGTGATGTTGAGGATGCCCACGTCCACTGCCGAAATGGTCACGTGCGCAGCCTTACCGGCCAGCTCGGGCACGCTCACCGTCACCGGCAGGGGTTGCTCGGGGCGCATCTGTTTGGGTGCGGACACGCCCACCGCCACACGCCGTGCCTTGCGGTCCATCGGCACATGCGCCACGCCCACCGCACGCGCGGGGGTGATCTTGCTCGGCGCGGTGCCGCCGCGGAACACCAGCGCGGTGACATAGACGTCGTGCCGCTCCCAGGCTTCCGTGACCGGGAGTTCAAACGTGCTGCCCGGCTTGACGTCGATGTCCTGCACGTACAGCAGCTTGTCGCTTTCCACCAGCAGCACGCCCTTGCCGGCATGTGGCGGGGTCAGCGTCACCTTAAGCGTGTCGCCGGCGCGGTAGCCGGTCTTGTCCAGCGCCAGCTTGACCTTGTCCGGGCGCGCGTCCAGGCCGCGGTTTTCATCGTTCCAGCTCCAGCCCGCACGGAACGGGTAACGTGTGGTCAGCCCGCTCGCCGGGTCGAACACATCCAGGCGGTATTCGCCCCACTCCACCGGGAAATCGATCTTGGCATTGGCGCTGCCCACGTCCAGCGTGCGCGTGTCCTTGTTCTCGAAGCGGCGGGTGAAGTCGTAATCCCAATGGTTGTCGGTGTAGTTCCAGTGGTAGTCGCGCAGCTCGCGCACCAGGGTGGCTTTCAACCCCTTGGCCGGCTGCGGTTTGCCATCGGCATCCACGCGGGTGATTTCAAAACGCGCATTGCTGTTGGCGTCGGCACCATCGGCGTCGTCGAACAAGGGGCGCACACCGACCAGCGCCTTGGCCGGCCACAGCACCCGCTTGAGGGTACGGGTGACGGTGCGCCCGCCGGTTTCATACACGCTGCCGGAGACTACTGCCGCAATCGTGCTGACCGGCTTGGCCTCGGCCGGCAACGCGATGTCTTCGCGCAGGATGCCGTCGCTGCCGAACTCGGTATCGATCACGTCCTTGGCTTCGCGCGGCAGTTCCAGCGTCGGGTCGCCGAAGAACCAGCCCGGCAACGATTCGAGCGGATGCTGCTCCACGCTGACGGCCAGCTTGGCGGTGAAACGGTTGCCATCGGCCGGTGCGCCGTACAGGTACGCGGCATTGGCCACCAGCTTGAACGGCTGCCCGGCGCCCAGGGTCTTTTGCGTGCTGTCCAGGTCCAGCTTCATGCGCTCGGGCAGGAACTCTTCCACGCGCACGGTCATGCCCTGCACGGCGTCCTTGCTGGCCGGGTCGGTGCGGAATTCCACCTGCCAGCGGCCAGTCGGCGCATCGGCCGGGATCTGCTGGGTGAACTCGAAATAGCCCTGCTCGCCGGGCTGCAGTTTGGTCTCGCGGAACGTCTTGCCGTCCGGTTGTTTCAGGCGCAGGAACACCGGTTGCGGCTTGGTCGGCTTGCCGTCGTTGTCGCGCAGGATCGCCGAGACACGCATGGTCTCACCGGGGCGATACAGGTCGCGACCTGCCCAGGCAAACACATCGAACCACGCGCTCTGGCGCCCGGCCACGGCGAACTCGCTCAGATCCAATGCCGGCTGATTGAATGGCAGCAACGACACATCGGTCTTGCTGCGCGCGGTCAGCACGTGGCCGGCATCAAGCGTGTAGTTGAGCAATGCGTTGCCGTTGCCGTCGGTGACACCTTTCAGGAACAGCTCGCCCTTGGCATCGAGGATGCGCAATTCCACGTTCTTGATCGGCT
>NZ_JSZE01000091.1 GCF_000802365.1 Xanthomonas cannabis pv. cannabis | reverse complement strand
GTCTTATCGTTTCGAGTGTCACCTCGGGCAACTGTTCGGGCGAAACAAGGGAGATTCCGGCGTGGGTGCCAAGCTCCAAGGCGATCGCTCAGATCCAGGCTCATACGGCAGCCCACGCCGGCTCTCGACACCTACGCTGCCACATTCCGAACAGATAAGGCTCGGTGGCGGCATCCATGCCGCCACACGGTCCCGAATCGGCGAGGACACCACGCCAGACAGGTGACTGGTGGTTTTGTTGAAGCGCAAAGACACCGCGGCACCAGCTTGCTAGTCGCTGGTTGAGATCCATGCACACCGACCATCTCCACTGGTCCTTGCCCGCCCACCGTCGCGGGACCCTTGGCGGCATGGATGCCGCCACGGAGCTTACAAGGACGTACTTGCAGCGTGTCCCGCGATGGTGGGCGGGCAAGGGCCCTGCAGCAACGGCGCAGACCATCCGCTCTGCGCCTGATCTTCCAGTAGTGAGCAATCAGGTAGCGACGACTGCGCCGTGCGTGTCTCGAGCACTTAGCGATCTTCACGCGTCAAGTCTGGTCGAGGGCGTGATGCCCTCATCGTTTGCGGGACACGCCGTAAATCCGTCCGCAGAGGCTCGATGGCGGCATCCACGCCGCAACGCGTGTCGCCTGGAGCAAGGTCAGAACTTCCAGGACACCGTGAGCTCCACATCGCGCGGGTCGCCGTAGATCAGCTGGCTCTGGTAGACGATGTTGGCGTAGTAGCGGCGGTCGAACAGGTTGCACACGTTGAGTTGTGCCGACCAGGCCTGGTTGAAGTCGTAGCGCGCCATCGCATTGGCCAGCACCACGCTGCCTTGCGTCAGCCGTTGCGTGTTGCCCTGCGGCGCGGCCATCAGCTCGTGGATGGCCGACTGCCAGCTCAGCCCCCCACCCAGCCGCCACGGCCCGGTCTGCCAGCTGGTGAACAGCGTGGCCTCACGGCGCGGGCTGGCAGGGTTCACGTCCGCGCCGCTGGCGTCGTTGGCATCGAACTGCGCGAAGCCGAACGCGAGACGCCACTGCTCCGACAGCTGGCCATCCAGCTGGAACTCCACGCCCTGGCTGACAGTGCCTCTGGCAGCGAGATAGGCCTGATTGGTGGTGCCTGGCACCAGTTGCCCGGGGTCGTTGACGGCCAGATTGTCCTGCTCGATGCGGAACAGCGCCAACGCGGCATTGAGCTGGCCTCCGAAATATTCGCCCTTGGCACCCACCTCGTAGCTATCGCCTTCCAGCGGGTCGAGATAGCGCCCGCCGCGGTCGCGGTTGTTCTGCGGTTTGAAGATGCCGGTGTAGCTGGCGTAGAGCGCGTGGTGGTCGTCCACATCGAAGATCAGGCCGACGTAGGGTGTGGTGCGGCCCCGGCGCTCGTACGAATTTTCCGGCACCAGCTGGTCGGTGCTTTTCCAGTCGGTGACGCGTGCACCCACGATGGCCTTCAGCGTGTCGGTCAGCTGGAATCGTCCGGCGGCATAGGCGGCCACCTGACGCACATCGCGGTCTTCGCCCTTGCTCAGCGGCGTCCACTGCGGTTGCGCCATGGTGCCGGTCCAGGCGAAGACGCTTTGTGCGATCAACGGTTGCAGCGGCAGGTTGGACCAGTTGCGCACATTGCGATTCAGCCAGGTGGCGCCGGCCACGATTTCGTGTTCGCGGCCCCACAGCGTCAACGGCAGGGTGAGGTAGGCATCCAGACTGTTTTGCGCGCTGAGCGCGGGATAGCGCCCGCCAAAGGTGCTGGCAAGTCCCAGGCCGGTCTGTGCGTCCGGATAATCCAGGTAGCCGAACAACACCGATTTCCAGTCGGTTTCGAAGCGCTGGTGCGCGTACTCCACCTGCAGCTGCGCGCCATTGTCGAAACGATGGGTGAGCCCGGCGAAGGCGTTGGTGGTATCGGCCACGCCCCGCGCCCAGCGTGGCGTGAACGCGTCCGAGCGCGCGAAATCGGTGCGGCTGCCGTCGCTGAAATACACCGGGACGCCGCCCCAGGTGGTGCCGCGCCCATCGTTGCGCTGCTTGTTGATGCCGATGTAGCCGCGGGTGGCCTCGCCGAGATCCGCATCGACGATGCCGTAGAACAACGACGACTGCTTGCCGTAGTAATCGCGGAAGGACTGCTTGTCTTCATAGCTGGCCACCACGCGGCCGCGCACCGTACCGGCGGCATTGAGCGGCGATTGCAGATCGAGCGTGCCGCGATAGCGGTCCCAGCGGCCGGCCGACAGATCCACGCGGCCGGTCAACACGTCGCTGTCGGCATGCTTGCGCAGCAGGTCGATCGATGCCGCCGGGCTACCGGCACCGGAGGTCAGCCCGTTGGCACCACGCACGATCTCGACGCGGTCGTAGATGGCCATGTTCTGCTGCACATCGCCGCTGTAATCGGTGGGAATGCCGTCGATGCGGTAGTAATCCACCTCGAAGCCGCGTGCGGTGATGTAGGTCCGCTCGGTATCCCAGGTCGGCGAGTTGAAGCCGGCCACGGTGTCGGTGACGTCCTGCAGCGATTGCAGGTTACGGTCGACGATCTGCTGGCGGGTCACCACCACGACCGACTGCGGCGTGTCGCGTAACGACAGCGACAGCTTGGCCGAACTGCGTGCGATATCGGCGGTGTAGGAATCGCTGCCCTCGGTGGTGGCACTGCGGTGCGCCTGGATCTGCAGCCGATCCAGATCGACCGGATCGCCGGGATGCGATTGCGCGCTTGCCAGCGCCGGGCAGGCACAGGCCAGTGCAAGCACGGCGCGTCGGGGGATCACGCGCGACAGGCGCAGATCGGCACGCGCACCAGCGCGCGCAGACACGGGACGAGAGAACATTGGTGTCAGCCTCATGATCGAAACACTGCCGTCGAAGACGGCCGCTGAGGCTGGCGCGGTCACACCGTGCGAGGTGCGGCCCGTTGGCTGGCTGGGCGCGCATGGTCGATGCACGCCCCATCGCTGTCAATAGACGCCGGCGCCGGGGAGCTGCAGATGGCGAGAAAAACGCCGTCTGGTTTGCACGCTGGGTTGCCACCGCATTGGCAACCGATTGCCGGCCGCCCGCGATCCCTTACCTTGCCGCGCGATGTCGCTCATCCTGACGCAAGAGCGCCCGACACCGCGCTCGTCCGCAGCGTCCCTGGCGCGCTGCCATACCGGCGGCGATGTGCGCACGGCGCTGCGCCAGTGCCGTATTGGCCACCGGCCATCAACACAGACAACGCTCCGCAGCAGCACTGCACCCGCCACGCCACGCGCCGAGGCAGCGTTCAATCCGGACGTTGCCCCACGAGCCCGCGCGCCCGCATCGCCTCCAGCACGCCGCGCAGGATGGTGAGGTTGTGGCCGTGCGCGGCGCCTTCGTGCAGCAACACGATGGCGCCGGGCCGCAGGTCGCGCACGATGCGCGCCACGGTGGTGTCCGGTTCGCAGCGCACGCCATCGAAACCGCGCGCGCTCCAGGCCACGCGGGTCAGGCCATGCGCGCGCAGCGGCGAGGCGACGAACGGGTTGGTCATGCCGACCACCGAGCGGTACAGCCGGGGCGCCTGGCCGGTGATCCGGGCCAGGGTGCGCTGCGCCAGCCCGATTTCCTGGGCCATGCGGCGCGGCCCCAGCGCCCAGAACCAGGCCTGCGGATGGGTATGGCTGTGGTTGCCGATGCCGTGGCCGCGTCGCACGATCTCGCGCACCAGCTCGGGCCGCCGTTCGGCGCGCGCACCGACCACGAAGAAGGTGGCCTTGGCGCCGTAGGCGTCCAGCAGGTCGAGCATGGCCGGGGTGTCGTCGGACGGGCCGTCGTCGATGGTCAGCCACACCTGCGGCGCGCGGCCCGGCAGCCGTGCCAGGACCGGCGCATACAGGCGCGCACGCGGCAGGAACACCGGCACCACGAACAGCGCATGCGACGCCAGCAGCATCGGCAGGCCCCAGGCCCAGCCCAGATGCCACCACAGCACCGCCACCGCCAGCTGCGACAGGGCGAACAAGCCCACCCAGCGGTACGGGCGGGAGGGGATGCGATACAGCGTTTCCGGCGTGGTCATGCCGCATGATGCCACGCGGCGTAGAATGCCCGGTCTCCACGATCTGACCGAAGTGCTGCCATGTCCCTCGATCCCGCTCTGCGTTCCCGTATCGATACGCTGCTGCAATCCAGCCGCGTGGTGCTCTTCATGAAAGGCCAGCCCGGCATGCCACAGTGCGGCTTTTCGGCCAAGGCGGTCGGCGTGCTGGACGGGCTGGGCATCGACTATGCCCACGTCAACGTGCTGGCCGACCAGGACATCCGCGAAGGCATCAAGGCCTACGGCGACTGGCCGACCATCCCGCAGCTGTACGTGGACGGCGAGCTGATCGGCGGCAGCGACATCATCGTGCAGATGGCCGACAGCGGCGAGCTGAGCAACATGCTCGGCCTGCAGGCGCCCGACCGCAGCCCGCCGAAGATCACCATCACCCCGGCCGCGGTCGAGATGCTCAAGGGTGCCCTGGCCGATGCGCCGGACGCGTCGCTGACGCTGTCCATCGATGCCAACTTCCAGCCGAACTTCCAGCTGGCGCCGACCAACCCGAACGCCATCGCCGCCGAATCCAACGGCCTGCGCGTGCAGTTCGACCTGGCCAGCGCGCGCCGCGCAGACGGCATCACCATCGACTGGGTGGACGACATCCGCGGCCGCGGCCTGGCGATCGACAACCCCAACGCGCCCAAGCCGGTGCAGGAGCTGTCGGTGCGCGATGCCGACGATCGCCTCAAGGCCGGCAGCCTGACCCTGGTGGACGTGCGCCCGGCCGACGAGCGTGCACTGGCCACGGTGGCCGCACCGTTCCGCACGCTGGATGCGCACGAGCGCGCCGCCATCGAACAGCTGCCCAAGGACACCCCGCTGGCATTCCTGTGCCACCGCGGCGGGCGCAGCCTGCAGGCCGCCGAGCATTTCCGCGGCCTGGGCTTCACCAACGTCTACAACGTCACCGGCGGCATCGATGCGTGGTCGGACGAGGTGGACAACGGCGTGGCGAAATACTGAGCAGACGCGAGCGGTCGCGGCCGCCGCTCACGCGTCACGCCGCACGTGCAGACTGCCGCGCTTGCGTGACCCGTGTGACCACGGCCCGCACGGCTGCGGCACCGCACACCGAAACGGGCGCTCCTTGGAGCGTCCGTTTTTTCATGGATCAACCCGCACAAGGACACCGCTGCAATGCACACCCGCCTGCTCCCGCTCGCCCTGGCCGCGCTGCTACCGCTGGCTGCCCACGCTGCCGAACCGCCGCGCGCGGTGCTGCTGGTCCAGACCTACGACAGCCAGCCGTCCGACGATCCGCTGGAATACGTTCCGGTGTGGCTCGGCAAGGCTGTGGCAAAGGAATCGACCCTGCCCAAGGCGTTGCTGGGCCAGCCGCTGCAGGTCTTCAATACCGGCGTATCCACTGGCACCGTGCGGCTTGCGTCGCTGACGGTGGACGACAACAGCATGTGCGGCGGCACCGCGAAGCTGCGCATCAAGGGCGGCACCACGCTGTCCGATTCGCCGCTGCTATCAACGGTGGATCTCAACCCCGGCAAGCGCTTTGCGTCGCGTGCAGCCACCGCCACCGAACAGAGCGAGTTGTTTCGCCAGGTGAGTGACACCGCGCAGCTGCGCAAGCGCGTCAAACCGGCGGCATTGGCGCAGGCACTGGCCGCGTTCAAGGCCGACCGCGCGCAGGATCTGGCCGCGCTGCAGATCATCACCGATGCGCAGCAGCCGCAGCGGCGCGTGGCCGTGCTGACCTCCAACCACCCGACCAAGACCGGCAATCCGGAGAACCCGACCGGCGTGCTCGTGGTGCTTGCGATCTTCGACCATGACGGCAGCCGTTGGCAGTTCCGCCACGGCCACGCCGCCAGCGGCTGCGACGATTGCGAAGACCTGCCGCAGCGCACCCATCTGCTGCAGTTCGGCGATATCGACGGCAACGGCACGCTCGATCTGGTGCTGTCGGAAAGCGGCTACGAAAGCTACGGCTTCTATCTATTGCTTGGCGAAGGTGCCAGCTGGCGGTCGGAAGGTCTGCCAGGCGGCTGCTGATCGATCGACGGCATGCGCGGTGCCGGTGGTGGCACCGCGCGTGGCGCCCGCCCCCGCTGCAGTGCCCGCAGCTGTTCGGCGATCACGCTGGCATGCAGGCACGGTGTACACCCCTTGCCCGCCGCCATGCAACGCGTGGATGGCGGCCTTCAGCCGGCAAACCCGCCGTCATCGAGAAACTGCTGTTCCTCTGCGCTGGTCACACGCCCCAGCACGGTATTACGGTGCGGGAACCGGCCAAAGCGCTGGATGATGCGTTGATGTTCCAGCGCCCAGTGGGTGGTCTGCGTATCGTCCAGTGCGCTGATCAGCTCCACCGCGCGTGCCTGCTCCTGCAGGTCTTCGGCATGCTCGAACGGAAGATAGAAAAACAACCGCAGTTGCGCCGAGACCTGCTGGTCGAAGCCGCGCTCCACCGCCTGCCTTGCGCACTGCAACGCCAACCCGTCGGTGGCATAGGCATGCGCGCTGCCACGGAACGCATTGCGCGGGAACTGGTCCAGCAGAATCAGCAAGGCCAGTGCATCCTCGGCGCGCGCCATCCAGTGCGCGTACTCGCCCCGTGCGGCGGCAAAGTGCTGCTCGCTGAAATGCTGGCGAAAGTTGGCGTCGAAGGCATCGTTGTGCGTGAACCAGCGGGCCGAGCCGGCCAGTTCCCAGAAAGCCAACACCACATCGGCCTGTTTGTTGCGTTCTGTCTTGGCAATCATCGACGTCCCCCCTGAGGAATACGGCACAGCATGCGCTCTGGCATGTGATGAGGCAGCCGCGACCGCAACCTCCAGCACTTGGCAAGCACGGCGCTGGCAGCTAGGTTTGCGGCCTGTGCTTTCGTGTCACCGGGGAAATCCATGCGTTCCATCCTGTTCGCCGCCCTTGGCGCGGCGCTGCTGTGCGGGCCTGCGTCTGCGGCATCGCGGTTCGTGCAAGACCCTTACCCCAGCACCTACCGCGCGCTCGCGTCCGGTCCGGTGCTGATCCAGCATGCCACGGTGCTCACCGGCACCGGCGAGCGGCTGGACGATGCCGACGTGCTGCTGCGCGACGGCAAGGTGGCTGCCGTTGGCCGCGCACTCGAGGCACCGGCCGATGCACGCCGCATCGACGGCACCGGCAAGTGGGTGACGCCCGGCATCATCGATGTGCACTCGCATCTGGGCGTGTACCCCAGCCCGGGCGTCAGCGCGCATAGCGACGGCAACGAGATGACCGCACCGGTGACGCCCAATGTGTGGGCCGAGCATTCGATCTGGCCGCAGGACCCGGGCTTTGGCACCGCGCTGGCCGGCGGCATCACCTCGCTGCAGATCCTGCCAGGCTCGGCCAACCTGATCGGCGGGCGCGGCGTCACGCTGAAGAACGTCGCCTCCACGACCTACCAGGGCATGAAGTTCCCCGGCGCACCGTGGGGCCTGAAGATGGCCTGCGGCGAAAACCCCAAACGCGTCTACGGCCAAAAGGGCGGCCCCGGTACGCGCATGGGCAATGTCGCCGGGTACCGCGCTGCGTTCATCGATGCGGCCGAGTACCTGCAGAAGAACGCACCGAAGAAGAAACCCGCCAAGAAGCGTCACTGGTGGAGCAGTGGTGGCGACAACGACAGCAGCGGCGATGCCGGCGGCAAGCGCGATCTCAAGCTCGATACGCTGGCCGGCGCCATCAACGGCGACATCCGCGTGCACATCCACTGCTACCGCGCCGACGAAATGGCCACCATGCTGGACCTGTCCAAGGAATTCGGCTTCCACATCGCCGCCTTCCATCATGGCGTGGAGGCCTACAAGCTGGCCGACCGGCTGGCGCAGGAAAACGTCTGCGGCGCGCTATGGGCCGATTGGTGGGGCTTCAAGATGGAAGCCTTCGACGGCATCCAGGAGAACATCGCCATGGTCGACCGGCCTGCCAACAGCTGCGCCATCGTGCATTCGGATTCGGAAGAAGGCATCCAGCGCCTGAATCAGGAGGCCGCCAAGGTGATCGCCACTGCGCGCCGCAGCGGCATGGAGATTGCGCCCGAGCGCGCGATCCGCTGGCTCACCAGCAACGCCGCCAAGGCGTTGGGCATCGAGCAGCAGACCGGCGCGCTGGAGCCGGGCAAGATGGGCGATGTGGTGGTGTGGAATGGCAACCCCTTCAGTTCCTACGCATTGGCCGAACAGGTGTATATCGACGGCGCGCAGGTTTACGACCGGCATCAACGCGCGTTGCAGCCGGTGTCGGACTTCATGCTGGGCCAGGAGGTGGCACGATGAGCCGCCGCATCCTGACTCGCCCGCAGCGGCGTGCCCTGTCGGCGCTGGTGCTGGCCGCGCTGGCGTTGCCGGCGGTGGCACAGCAGGTGCTGATCCGCGATGCCACCGTGCACACCGCCACCGCGCAGGGCACGCTGCAGCACACCGACGTGCTGGTGCAGGGCGGCGTGATCCGCGCGATCGGCAGCAACCTGGCCGCGCCGGCCGATGGGCGTGTGATCGAGGCCAAGGGCCGCCCGCTGACGCCGGCCTTGTTCGGCGGCATTACCGAGATCGGCATCGAAGAAGTCTCCGGCGAAGACAGCACCGTGGACAGCGGCATCAAGCTGGCCGAGCAACCGATGCGCCCGGAGTTCGATGTCACCCTGGCCTACAACCCCGACTCGGTGCTGGTGCCGGTGGCACGCGTGGAAGGCATCGGCTTCACGGCGCTGGGCGCCACCACCAGCGGCGCCTTCATTGCCGGCCAGGGCGGCATCGTGCGGCTGGATGGCAGCCCGGACCCGGTGGGCCCGCATGCATTGTTCATCCGCATCGGTGCAGCGGCGTCCGACCTCACCGGCAGCTCGCGTGCCGCGCAATGGATGCTGCTGGATCAACTGGTGGCCGAAGCACGCGGCCGCGTACCCGCCGGGTCGCCGCATGCATTGCTGACGCCGATGGGGCGCAGCGTGCTGGCCCGTTATCTGGCCGGGCAAGGCCGCATCGTGGTGCAGGTCGAACGGGCCGCCGACATCCGACAGCTGTTGCGCTGGGCGCAACGCGAGAAGGTACGTATCGCCATCGCCGGCGGGGCCGAGGCGTGGAAGCTGGCCCCGCAACTGGCGCAGGCCAGGGTGCCGGTGCTGGTGAACGCGCTGGCGGACTTGCCGGCGACCTTCGACCAGATCGGCGCGACGCTGGAAAACGCCGCACGCCTGCGCGCGGCCGGTGTGGAGGTCAGCTTCAGCCAGAGCGGGGATGCCTCGCACAACGCGCGCAAGCTGCGTCAGCTGGCTGGCAATGCGGTAGCCAATGGGCTGCCGTGGGAATCCGGCCTGGCCGGGCTGACCCGCGTGCCCGCGGAGATCTTCGGGGTGGGCGATCGCATCGGCAGCATTGCCGTGGGCAAGCAGGCCGACCTGGTGCTGTGGGAAGGCGACCCGCTGGATGTCGCCCATTACGCCGAGCAGGTCTGGCTGGGCGGGCGCGAGATGCCGATGCGCTCGCGCCAGAGCGAACTGCGCGACCGCTACCTGCAGCAGGCCGGGCAGCTGCCGCGCGCGTACCTGAAATGAGTGCGTGCGGCGTGCGCTGATGCGTACGCCGCAAGGCGCTGCCATCACACCCGCAGCCCGCACATGCAGCGGCCTTGGCAGCGCCGCCCGTAGTAGCGCGCTCGGCACCACCGCCACCCTGCACGACCTGCTGTTGCACGTGGGTGGGCGGTGGACTGGCAGACATGGGCGATGCGCTGTCGTGGCGTCTCGCCGCGTGGCGCCGGCGGCCTTCGCTGCAGTGATGCAGCCATCGGGGCTATCGCCTGTTGCCGGTTTGGCGGCTGGCACTACCCGGCAGCCTTCGTGCCCTGGCAGCTGCCAGCTGCGGGCGCAGCCGCTGCACGACCACGGACCCGCTGGTTCGAGCCGGCGGATGACGTTGGCTCGATTGCGGCGTGCTGCGCCAAGCCAGCCACATCGCGACGCAGATCGACGCAGCAGGCAGGTGCTGCGGCACATGCCATACGTCTGCCGGTCGCAGCTGAAGCGTGACCGGCGCGTAGGTTCATTGCTGAAGTTTGGACGCGCCGCACGCTCTGCTGCTTGCGCGCTCGCCGTCGTGGTCCAGCCCGCCTAGCATCGCGCATCGGCATCCGGCTTGCCGCCTCACGTCGCCATGGAGACCCACATGTTCTGCCCGACCCTGCGCATGCTGGCATGCGCGTTGTGCCTGTACGCCGGCGTCAGCGCCCCGGCCATGGCGGCATTCGGATTCACCCGCAGCGGCGACCGCGTGGTGGTGGACAGCGGCGCCGAGCTGGTGTTTTCGGTCAATGCCAACAATGGCGACATCGTGTCGATGCGCTACCGCGACAACGAGCTGCAGACCACCGAATCGAAGGGCTCGCACATCGCCTCCGGGCTGGGCAGTGCCAGCGTGGACGCGCGCGTGGTGGGCGGGGCGATCGTGGTATCGGCCAAGGCCGGCGATCTGGTGCAGTACTACATCGTGCGCAAGGGCCGCAATGCGATCTACATGGCCACCTATGCGCCGACCTTGCTGCCGGTGGGCGAACTGCGCTTCATCGCGCGCCTGAATGTGTCCAAGTTGCCGACTGCCCAGCAGGAGCCCGATTCCAGCGTCGGTACAGCGATCGAAGGCGAAGATGTCTTCCTGCTGCCGGATGGCCGCACCAGCTCCAAGTTCTATTCCGCGCGGCGCATGCTCGACGACCAGGTGCATGGTGTCAGCGGCGCCGGGGTTGCGGTGTTCATGCTGATGGGCAACCGCGAACGCAGTTCCGGCGGGCCGTTCTTCAAGGACATCGCCACACAGAAAACCCGCGTGACCCATGAGCTCTACAACTACATGTATTCCGACCATACCCAGACCGAGGCCTTCCGCGGCGGCCTGCATGGTGTCTACGGCCTGTTGTTCACCGATGGCGGCGCGCCATCGAGCGCGCAGCTGAGCACCGACTTCGTCGATGCCACGCTGGGCTTGAACGGCTATCTGGCCGCTGACGGGCGGGGCGCGGTAAGCGGCCGCGTCGGCGGCGTGCTCTCCGGGCAGCCGGCCGTGATCGGGCTGCGCAACGCGCAGGCGCAGTACTGGGCCAGGGCCAATGGCAGCGGTGATTACCAGATTGCCGGCGTGCGCCCGGGGCGCTATCGCATGACGCTGTATCAGAACGAGCTGGAGGTGGCGCAGCGCGATGTCGAAGTGTTTGCCAATGCCACGGCGCAGGCCGCGTTGCAGGCCGTGACAGCGCCAGGAACAGTGAAGTGGCAGATCGGCGTGCCCGACGGCACGCCGGCCGGATTTCGACATGCCGAGTTGCTGCCGCGCGCGCACCCGTCCGACCGGCGCATGAGCTGGTCACCGCTGACCTACACCGTGGGCGCCAGCAGCATGAGCAGTTTTCCGGCGGTGCAGTGGCGCAGCATCAACACCCCCACCCGCATCGACTTCGCCCTGGCCTCCAGCGAGGTGCGCGGCTATCGCCTGCGCATCTTCGTGCCGTTGGCCCAGGTCAGCGCGCGCCCGCAGGTCAGCGTGAATGCCCGCTGGAACGGCCCGGTGCCCGCTGCTCCCAACCAGCCCAAGACGCGCGGCATCACCCGTGGCACCACACGCGGCAACAACACGCTGTATGAGGTGGACATCCCCGCGTCGGCGCTGCAGGCCGGGAGCAACCGCATCGAGATCGGGCTTGCCTCCGGATCGCCGGATAACGGGTTCCTCAGCCCGGCCGTCGTGTTGGACAGCATCCAGCTGGTGGCGATGTAACAGCGGTGGACACGACTACGTAATCGCCAGGTACGCGCTGCCGGTGCATGGGTGAGCTCCGATCAGGGGATGGGGACGCCTGCCACCTGGCAGGACGCCACGCGCCGGACACACGACTAATGCGTCATCCGCCAGCGCACCGGCCTGCGTCACGCAGCGGATGTCCACGCACTGACGGGGCGCAGACACGGCGACCGATCACCGTGGCCTCCTCCGATGCGCGCCGCCTGCATGACAGGCGCGGCGCAGATGGCCACCTCATTGGCGTGATGCACCTCATGCCCGGCGAAAGCCGCGAGCAGGTGGTGCCCCACGCGGCTGCCGGCGATCCACACGCGAACAGCGCAGCGCGCACGCAGGCCGCCGCACTGGCGGCCCACGCGCACCTCAGCCCATCGCGTTACTTGGCATCCATCGTGGCGCTGACCTTGGCCCAGCCATTGCCACGCACCACTTCAAAGCCCGCCTCGGCCGCATGCAGGTACATGCTGTTGTTGTAGCGGCCATCCTTGGAGCGGTTGTTCTGCAGCCAGGTCAGGAACGGCTTGGCGTCGATGTTGAGGCTGCCGCTGGTCTTGAGCGTGGGCTGGCCGGCGGTGCCGGTCGGGATGAAGGTGTAGACGTAATAGCCGGCACCGGAGTTGAAGCCCTCCCACAGATCGAAGGTGCGGCCACCGGCGGTGATCACCTTGGTCGCGGTGACGGTGCCGATCGGCCAGGAGTTGTGGTCGCCCCAGATCATCACCTCCAGTTGCGGATTGCCCTTGGCGGTATCCCAGCGGAAGAAGATGTCGTACGCGAAGTCGCCGGCCAGATTGCTGCCGCCGGCGCTGTAGTTGAATTTGAACGGCAGCGAGCTGATCGACGAGATCTGCTTGGGAAACAGCGTGTCGGTGGTCGGGTTCCAGTCGTAATGCCAGCCGCGCACGATGGCCGGGTAGCCGTAGAGGTTGTAGTCGGCAAAGTTGAAGGTGACGGTCAACTCCGGCGTGCTGCCGGTGCCGAAGGTGCCCTGGATGATGTTGTTGGGATCGTTGAAGTTGTTGACCCACGCGTAGTGGTTGCCAAAGATCTTGTACGGGCCGGCCAGGGCCACGGGGGCGAGCGCCACCAGGCCCAAGGCCAGTGCCGCCTTCCACCAGCGCGATGCGCGCCGCCGTGTGGTGGTCGCCTTGGGCGCGGCCTGCGTGAGTGTGTTGGATGGGGTGGTCTGCATCTCTGTCTCCATTGTGTTCGGCGCGGCGGCGCCAGTGCGGCGCCAACGAGACCCGCCCTGCAGCGGTCGTGACCGACCCTAGCAGCGGTGCTGTGAGAGGAGCTATAGCGATTCCGGCAGGCCGGAGCGGCCAAGCGCGATAGCGGGCGCTACCTGGCAAGCCAAGCGTGTCCTGGTCCGCAGTTCGCCGCCATTTCCCGGCGGTGGCGAGATGTATCGCTCAGGCACCTGGGCACACCGGCGAGGGGGAATGCTGCAGGGCGACATGGCAGGCAACGCACCGCCGACGGGTGTGCTGCCACCGCAGCGGCCCGGGCTGCCGGACAATGGCCATGCAAGGGCCGGCAGGCGCGGCTGAAGGCACGCGAGCAGCCTGCCGGCACGCGGCCGCCAACGGGTCTACGCGCGGCGGCGGATTTGCGATAGCGTTCGCAGTACAGACGACGCAACAGCCGGAGGGGGCGACGATGCGCATCGGAATCGTGGTGGACAGTGCGTGCGATCTGCCGCAGGAATTTCTTCAACGCAACAACGTCATCGTGCTGCCGATCAGCGTGCGCATCGGCGAGGCCGTGCTGGCCGATCACCGCGATGAAGAGGCCACGCTGAGCTTTCTGCAGGCGCATGTGGCCGAGCGCGGCCACGAGGCCGAGACCACGCCGCTTTCGGTCAACCAGATCCGCGACCTGTTCCTGCAGCGGTTGGTCATCGACTACGACCACGTGTTCTGCCTGACCATCTCCAAGCTGCGCAGCCAGATCTTCGACAACGCGATGCAGGCCAGCTTTGCGATTCTCAACGACTACAAGCCGATCCGTCAGGCCGCCGGCCACGGCTCGCCGTTTGCGCTGCGCGTGATCGACACGCTCAACCTGTTTGCCGGCCAGGGCATCACCGCGGTGGAGGCCGTGCGCCTGCGCGAGCAGGGCCAGGGCGTGGCGGCGATCCGCACCCGACTGGAACAGCTGGCCGAGCACACCTACGGCTACATGATCCCGCGCGATCTCTACTACCTGCGCGCGCGGGCGCGCACCAAGGGCGACCGCAGCGTGGGCCTGATCGGTGCGGCGCTGGGTAGCGCGCTGGATATCAAGCCGGTGCTGCGCGCGTACCGCGGCGTCACCGAGCCGGTGGCCAAGCTCAAGGGCTTCGAGCCATCGGCCGACAAATTGTTTGGCTTCACCGTCCGCAAGATCCGCGACGGCCTGATGACCCCGACCGTGTGCGTGGGCTATGGCGGCGAGCTGGCCGAGCTGCATGCCCTGCCCGGCTACGCGGCGCTGCAGGGCGCCTGCCAGAGCCACGGCGTGGAACTGTTCGAAAGCGTGATGAGCCTGACCGGCATGGTCAACGTCGGCAAGGGCGCGCTGGCGGTGGCCTTCGCGGCCCAGCCGCATGGTTTTTCCGCCTGAGGCACGCGCCTGGCGGCACCTGGCCTTCGACGGCGTTCTCACCCGTCCTCGGCTAGTGTGCCGCCGTCATTCAACGGAGCGTGTCCATGCCTGTCAGCTACTCGATCAGCCTGCCCGACCCCAAGCTCGCCCGCGGCAGCGCGCCCTCGGTGAGCTTCACCGCCAACGGCGCCGAGGCGTTTGCCGAGCAGTTGCAGGCCGCCCTGCGCGATCCGGCGTGGTTCGATCGCTGGCGCCAGCTGCAGGCCGACCCGGATGAGGTGGACCCGAGCCTGGGCATCACCGACCCGGCTGCCACGGTCACCGGCAAGCAGCAGGACCTGCGCATCGATCTGGTTGCCACCACCAGCATTCCCGGCGATCTGTTCAAGCAGCGCATGCAGGCCCTGGCCGGGTCGCACTGGCAGATGCGCGACGTGCGTTGACGGTGTGCGCCGCCATGCGGGATGCGTGGCGGCGCACGCTCACGCCTGTGTCGATGCACGGCGTGGCCAGCGCCATTTCAGGTTGACCGCCAGCGTGCCCAGCACGATCAGTGCCAGGCCCAGCCACTGCACCGGTACCAGCGCGTGGCCGTACAGCAGATAGTCCAGCAGCAGCGTGACCAATGGATACACGAACGCCAGCACCGCGATCGTGGCCACCTGCAGATGCCGGTACGACGAATAGAACAGCACGTACACGATGCCGCTGTGGATCACGCCCAGCCCCACCAGCCAGACCCAGTGCAGGCCGAGATGCAACGCGCTGCTGCTGGAAAACCCCGCCAGCAGGAACGTGCCGACCCAGCACTGCACCGTCACCACCGCCAACGGCCGCTCACGGCTGATGCGGCGTGACATCAGCAGTGAGGCGCCGCACAGCAGCGCGGCCAGCAAGGTCAGCGCAATCCCGAGCAGATAGCCGCGGTCGGCAGCCTGCCACAGCCGCGCCGGATCGGCCGAACACGCAACGCCCACAAACGCCAGCAGCGTCCAGCCCAGGTCGGCGCGGCGGGTGCGCTCGCCCTGCAGCAGCGCCGCCAGCAGCAACATCACGAACGGAAACAGGTGGTAGACCATCGTCGCCACGCCGATCGACGAGCGCGCCATGCCGGCGAACAAGGCCACCCAGTTCAGCACCAGCAGCACGCCACTGATGACGGCATCGCGCAGCAGCGTGCGGTCGCGCCACACCCCACGCAACTGTCCGCCGATCAGGCCGCAGATGCTGAGAAACAGCGCGCCGAACAGGCAGCGGTAGAACACCGCCGTCACCGGATCCTGCCCGCTTTCGTGCACGAACACGCCCACTGATCCGATCAACACCTCGGCCACCAGCAATTGCCAGATCGCACGTCGCGCAATGCCGGCCGATGCCGCTTGAACAGACAAGGCGATGCTCATAGCGCAATCGTTCCCTGCAGATACTGCACAGCGCTGCCGCGCACAGACACATGCCGCGGCTCCACCCGGCATGCACGTTCGCCGACGCGCGCAGATGCCTGCAGTGCGGTCAACTGCGTCCTGCCCGGCCTGCCCGGCCATGGCGGCGCCAGCGCGGCATGGATCGACCCGGTCACCGGATCTTCGCTACCGCAGGATTGCCCTTGAAGCGCCGCAGTGAACGCATCGACGATAGACACTGGAAGCAGCACGACCAACCTCGCAAGAGAGGACACACGCCTGGCGCATTCACCGGGCACAGCCAGTCTGCAATGCACGACACGACCATGACAGATTCAGATACGCTGCAAATTGACCAATACAGATGAAAGGTACCGGCTCATGCTTCTGTATGAATCGCTCGCCATGCAGCTGCGACAGCAGATCGAAGGCGGCACCCTGCGTGCCGGCGAGCGTCTGCCCTCGATCCGGCAATTGGCCGCCAACCACGGCATCAGCACGGCAACGGCAGTGCAGGCCTGCCTGCAGCTGGAACGCGAAGGACGCGTGCAGGCGCGGCCGCGCTCCGGTTACTTCGTGCGCACCACCGCCTCTGCATCGCCTGTATCACCACCCGCAACGCGTCGGCGTAAACCCGGCATGGTGGACAACCCGGCCTTGCAGCGCGTACTCGACACCCTGGCGCGTACCGACCTGGTGCCATTGCATACCGCCACTCCCGCGCCGGCGCTGTTGCCGGCTGCACAGTTGGCGGCAGCATTCTCGCGTCAGTTGCGTCGCCAACGTACCGCCGCACTGGACTACGCACCGCCACAAGGCCATGCCGCACTGCGCCGGCAGATCGCACAGCGTTATGCACACTGCGCAACCGCCCTGGCTGCGGAAGAAGTCGTGATCACTGCCGGTGCGATGGAAGCCATCAGCCTGGCCTTGCGCACGCTCACCGCACCGGGCGACGTGGTGCTGGTGGAGACGCCCACTTATCACGGCATCCTGCAGGCGGTGGCCGCCTTGCGGCTCAAGGTACTGGAAGTGCCCAACCGCGCAGGCCAGGGCATCGATGTCGCGCGCCTGGACGCACTGCTGCAACGCACGCCGGTGCGCGCGGCGGTGCTGGTGCCCAACTTCAACAATCCCAATGGCAGCCTGACGTCCGACAGCGCGAAGCGCGCACTGCTCGACAGCTGCGCCCGCCATGGCACCGTGGTGATCGAGGACGATATCTACGGCGAGCTGGATTGGTCGGGCCAGCGACCGCGCCCGCTACGCCACTTCGACACCCATGCCAACGTGATCACCTGCGGGTCGTTTTCCAAGGTGCTGGCGCCCGGCTTGCGCGTGGGCTGGTTGCTCGGTGGCGACTGGACCGAGGCCTTGGTGCGCGCCAAGTATTTCTCCACCGTCGGCAGCGCCAGCCTGCCGCAACTGGCCTTGGCCGATTATCTGGCGCAGCACGACCTGGAACGGCATCTGCGCAAGCTGCGCCGCACCCTGGCCGACAACGGCCAACGCCTGCGCGATGCGATCGTGCGGCATTGGCCCGATGGCACACGCATCGGCGACCCGGCTGGCGGTTTATCGCTGTGGCTGCAATTGCCCGAGGGTGGAAGTGGCCAAGCATTGTTCGAGGCCGCACTGGCCGAAGGCATCGGCACCTCGCCCGGCCATCTGTACTCCAGCCGCGGCGACTACGCGGATCACATCCGCCTGACCTGCGGCCAGCCATGGAGCGAGACGCTGGAACGCGCAATGCGGCGATTGGGGAAGCTGGCAGCCCGGGTGGCGCGCTAGCGCGTTGCAGGCATCAGCTTGGTTTGTGTTGGTGTTGGTGTTGGTGTTGGTGTTGGTGTTGGTGTTGGTGTTGGTGTTGGTGTGGATGTTGGATGTTGGATGTTGGATGTTGGATGTTGGGTGTTGGATGTTGGGTGTTGGGTGACGACGATACCCGCACCAACGCGACACTGACGTTCAGTGAAGTAGCAAGCCCCTCTCCCGCCGGGAGAGGGGTTGGGGTGAGGGTACGTGGCGAAGCCCTCTACGTTCAACCGCATGCGGCTTCGCCCGTACCCTCATCCGCCCCTTCGGGGCACCTTCTCCCGGAGGGAGAAGGGATCACTTGCGGTCTGCGCTCGTGTGCGTTGCCGCCAATCGGTGCGACACGGGGACTTCGAGATGTCTGCCACTTTGCCCATCCCATCCCATCCCATCCCGTTCCGTCCCGTCCCGTCCCGTCCAATCACAACCTCAACCGCACCCCACCACTGGCGCAGCGCCGCCGCATGATGCGCGATGTGCTCGCCGATACAACTGGCGATCGATGTGCTCGCACCTAAAGCTGGCGATGAAATAACCGCCACGGTCATGGCCTGGCTGCATCCACCATCCGCTCGACGCGGAACTTCAGCGCGGTGGCAAGCCCCTCTCCCGCCGGGAGAGGGGTTGGGGTGAGGTACGTGGCGAAGCCCTCGCGGCGTTCGAGCGCATGCGGCTTCGCCCGTACCCTCATCCGCCCCTTTGGGGCAGCTTCTCCCGAAGGGAGAAGGGATCACTTGCGGTCTGCGCTCGTGTGCGCTGCCACTATCGGTGCAACCTGGGGACTGCGGGATGTCTGCCACTTTGCCGTGCCGTGCCGCGCCATCCCATCCCATCCCATCACACCCTCAACCGCACCCCATCACCCGCGCAGCGCCGCCGCATGATGCGCGATGTGCTCGCCGATAAAGCTGGCGATGAAGTAATAGCTATGGTCATAGCCTGGCTGCATCCGCACGGTAACCGGATAGCCGGCCGCGTTGGCGGCATCTTCGAACAGCGCGGTCTTCAGTTGGTTCTGAAGAAATTCGTCCGCATCGCCCTGGTCGATCAACAGCGGCAACCGTTCCTGCGCCTGCGCGATCAGCGCAGTGGCGTCGTAGGCCTTCCACGTCGCGCGATCGTCGCCCAGGTACTGCGCAAACGCCTTCTCGCCCCACGGCACCAGGCTCGGTGCGACGATCGGCGAAAACGCCGATACGCTGCGATAGCGGCCCGGGTTCTTCAACGCAATGGTCAGCGCGCCGTGCCCGCCCATCGAGTGGCCGCTGATCGCGCGCGCGCCGGTGGTGGCGACGTTGGCTTCGATCAACGCCGGCAATTCGTTCACCACATAGTCGTACATGCGGTAGTGCGCGGCCCAGGGCTGCTCGGTGGCATCGACGTAGAAACCGGCGCCCTTGCCGATGTCGTAGCCGTCCGCGTCGGCCACATCGTCGCCGCGCGGGCTGGTGTCGGGCGCAACCAGGATCACGCCGTGCTCGGCCGCGTAGCGCTGCGCGCCGGCCTTGCTGATGAAATTCTGTTCGGTGCAGGTCAGGCCGCTTAGCCAGTACAGCACCGGCAAGGGGCCATCGGCAGCCTGCGGCGGCAGATAGACGCCCACCTGCATGCTGCAGTTCAAGGTCTGCGACTGATGGCGATACACGTCCTGCCAGCCGCCAAAGCAGGCGCGGTGTTCGATACGTTCCATGAAGATTCCTTACGAAGAGAAACCCTGCAGCCGGTACGCCGGCCGCAGGGTCGGACAATCAATGCAGCAGGCCTTTCTGGCGCGCAACCTGGGTCGACAGCGCGTCCATCAATCCCGGCGACAGGCAGTCGTACGGGGTCAGCCCCAACTCGGTCAGCCGCGCGCGCACGCCGTCCATCTGCGCCGGCGGCGTGCCGGTTTCGATGATCGACGACACGAAGGCCGCAAAGCCCGGTGCTGACCAGCCCTGTTGCTTCGACAACTCGGTGTGCACGAAATCCAGACCGTAGAACGCATGGTCCTTGTTCTCGATGCGGCCATACAGATGCACACCGCATCCGGTGCATGCGTGGCGCTGGATCGTCGCGCTTTCATCGACGATCTTCAGCTTTTCGGGATGCGCGGTCACCGTGACCTTGTCGCGCGGCGCCACCGCCACCACCGAAAATTTCGCGCCCGCAGGCTTCCAGCACTTACTGCAACCGCAGGCGTGGTTGTGCGCGGTCTGCGCGGCCACCTCCACGGTCACCTTGTCGGTCGCGCAGTGGCATTCGAGGGTCCCCCCCTGAAAGCCCTCCGCACCTCCACGCGCAACACCACCATCTACCGAAGGATGAATCGACACGTTTGTCATCATGTCCCTCCCGGGAGTCTCGGGTACCACGTGCGCGGAGGCGGCCGCGCGCCGCTCCTGGCCGTCTGGTCAGAAATGAATCACGGTGCGGATCGACTTGCCTTCATGCATCAGGTCGAAGGCCTCGTTGATCTCTTCCAGCGGCATGGTGTGGGTGATGAACGGATCGAGATCGATCTCGCCCTTCATCGACTGCTCCACCATGCCCGGCAGCTGCGTGCGTCCCTTGACGCCACCAAATGCGGAACCGCGCCACACCCGGCCGGTGACCAGCTGGAACGGACGGGTGCTGATTTCCTGGCCGGCACCGGCCACGCCGATGATGACGCTCTCGCCCCAGCCCTTGTGGCAGCACTCCAGCGCCGAACGCATCACGTTGACGTTGCCGATGCACTCGAAGCTGAAGTCCACGCCGCCATCGGTCAGCTCGACAATGACCTCCTGGATCGGCTTGTCGTAGTCCTTGGGGTTGATGCAATCGGTGGCGCCCATGCTGCGCGCCAGATCGAACTTGCCCGGGTTGGTGTCGATGGCAATGATGCGCCCGGCCTTGGCCTGCACCGCGCCCTGGATCACCGCCAGCCCGATGCCGCCCAGGCCGAAGACCGCCACGCTCTCGCCCGGCTTGACCTTGGCGGTGTTGTGCACCGCGCCGATGCCGGTGGTGACGCCGCAGCCAAGCAGGCAGACCTTTTCCAGCGGCGCGTCGGGGTTGACCACGGCCAGCGAGATTTCCGGCACCACGGTGTATTCGCTGAAGGTGCTGCAGCCCATGTAGTGATAGATCGGCTCGCCGTTGTAGGAGAAGCGCGTGGTGCCATCGGGCATCAGGCCCTTGCCCTGGGTGGCGCGCACGGCCTGGCACAGGTTGGTCTTGCCGGACAGACAGAACTTGCACTTGCGGCATTCGGCCGTGTATAGCGGGATGACGTGGTCGCCGACCTTGACGCTGGTGACGCCTTCGCCCACCTGCTCGACGATGCCGCCGCCTTCATGCCCCAGCACCGAGGGAAAGATGCCTTCCGGATCGTCGCCAGACAGGGTGAAGGCATCGGTATGGCACACGCCGGTGTGGGTGATGCGGACCAGCACTTCGCCGGCCTTCGGCGGTGCGACGTCGATTTCGACGATTTCCAGCGGTTTGCCGGGTCCGAATGCGACTGCTGCACGGGATTTCATGGGGTAGCGCTCCTGACGAGATGTTCAAGGACGGAACCGGCAAGCGCCGGCCCGGTGGGAGATTTATTTGAGGTAGGACCGGACCAGACCCAGCAGGTCCTGCACCCGTTCGGCGCGTTGCGCATCGGATGCGGCGGCATGCCCGAAGTCCTCGCGGATATGCGCTTCAAGCACCTGCGACATCAGCCCGTTGACGGCCCCGCGGATCGCAGCGATCTGCTGCAACACCGGGGCGCAGTCTGCGCCCGACTCCAGCGCCCGCTCAAGCGCGTCGCACTGCCCGCGCAAGCGGCGCACCCGCGCCAGGGCGCGCTTCTTTTCCAGCGGCGAATGCGGCATGCCGGCCTCCGGCCAAAATACTGGGGGGCAGTATAGGCATTTCCAGCAGAAAAGCGATGCCGCCGCTGGGTGCGTTAGGCGCGCAGACGGTTTTCGGTGCCGCCGCGATGGTTTTTCAGGTCAGCACGGGACGGTTGTCGCGTGCCTGGCTGAACCCGCCTGCGTCGGTGGACTGTTGCGTTGCCGCATGCCGACGCGCAGCGCCCTGCGCCGCAGAACCGCATGCGGCAGGCGCGATCCCGACGGGACCACGGCAGCGTGCGTCGGGCCGCGGCACCCGCGTGCGCTACGCATCGCCGGCAGCACGTCCTTCGTCGCCGGCGGCAGATGGCGTGTTGCCGTCGG
The DNA here is from genome assembly GCF_000802365.1 of Xanthomonas cannabis pv. cannabis. Taxonomy (GTDB): domain Bacteria; phylum Pseudomonadota; class Gammaproteobacteria; order Xanthomonadales; family Xanthomonadaceae; genus Xanthomonas; species Xanthomonas cannabis. Next base: position 21,593 of record NZ_JSZE01000091.1, on the reverse strand, counting down.
CTGCCAGCCGCATGCTTTCCGAGACCGGCAGCGCGATCGTGCAACACACGCCATCGGGGCCAAGCACATACGTGGTCTCGGCCTGCAGCTGATACGGCAGCGCGCGCTCGATCAGTTCGCGGCCGTAGCCGGACCCCTGCGGGGCGGCCCCCGGTGCCGGCATGTCCACGCCGGATTCGCGCCATTCGATGCGCAGGCGCATGCTGTCGTCGGTGCGATGCAGCCGCCAGCGCACCAGCAGGTGCCCGCCAGGCTGCGCCAGCGCGCCGTATTTGTTGGCATTGGTGGCCAGCTCATGCAGGGCCAGCGCAAAGGTCTGCACGGTACTGGAACGCAACCGCACCCCGCGCGGCCCCTCCAGCACGACCCGCTCACCGCGCCCCTGCGCATCGATTGCGCCCATCGCCGATAGTTCGACCTGCAGCAACTCGTCGAACAGGATGCGGTCGCCGTCGTTCAAGCGCGACAACAGGCTCTGCACGCGTGCCAGCGCATCCAGACGGTCGTTGTAGACCAGCGCCAGTTCCGCAATGCTCTCGCTGCTGCGCTGGGTGCGGTTGAAGACCACGCGCACCACGCCCATCAGGTTGCGCGTGCGGTGCTGCAGCTCGGCCAGCAATACCTGCTGGCGATCTTCCCACTGCCGTCGCCGGGTCACGTCCTGGCCGATCTTGAGATAGCCCAGCGGCTTATCGTTGCCATCGCGCAACGGGCGCGTGGCACCTTCGATGAACACCCGGCTTCCGTCCTTGCATTGATGCCAGCGGATATTCGGGGCCACGCCGCAACGGCGCGCCTGCTCGAGCTCGTGCTGCGGCACCTCCGCCAGCCGGTCTTCGGCCACGAAGGTCATCGCCATGTCTTGCCCTACCGCTTCCTCGGCGCTCCAGCCGAACACTGCTTCGGCGCCGGGTGGCCAGGTCTGGATCCGCCCGCCGGGGTCGACGGTGAAGATGGCATAGTCCAGCGCGCTTTCCAGGATCACGCGGTGACGCTCCTCGCTGTCCCGCAGTGCACCCTGCGCACGTGCACGCTCCAGGGCCTCCCAGGTGCGTGCTGCGGTCTCTTCCACCAGCCGCACCTCGGCCACCGTCCAGTCGCGCGCGTTGCGCTGATTGACCACGAGCGCGGCCACCAGCTGCCCCTGCTTGATCAACGGCACCGCGATCAGCGCACCGATGTCGTTACCACCGGCCGCCGCGCGCTGGTCGCCGGGCAGCGCGCCCTCGGTGCGGGTGTCGCGCACCACCCAGGTGCCCGGCTCGCTCAGCCAGGACAGCGGCCAGGTAGTCAGCACCGTGCCATGCGCCTGGCTGGCCCGGCCCGGTTGATGCCAGTGGCGTGCGACGAGCGGGCGCCCGCCATCGCCGTCCACGTCCACGTAATAGGCGCTCCCGGCGTTCATGTGTTCGCCGAGCAGGCACACCGCCTTGCTCTGGATCGCCGCCGGATCGGACAGCGACCGCAGCGCATCGGAGAGCTTCAGCAGGAAGGTGTTGCGGTCCTGCACTTCGCGCAGCGCCGCCTCGGTGGCCTTGCGGTCGGTGATATCCAGTACGAACTCGAATCCGGTCCCGTCGGGCAGCAGCTTGGAGGCGAACAAGGCCCAACGCAGGCTGCCGTCCTTGCGCCGATATTCGCGCTCGTACGGCGTGGCACTGCCCTTGGTCTTGAGCTCGTGGAAGGCATGCGCCGACAACGCGCTCGCCGCCGCCGGCGTCAGGTTCCGCCAGGTCAGCCCGCCCGCCTCGACCTCGGCGCGGCTGTAGCCGGTCATCTTGAGGAACGCGTCGTTGGCATCGATCAGTCGGCCGTCCATGTCGAAGTACGTGGCCCCCACCGTTTCGATGGTCAGTGCGGTGCGGAAGCGTTCCTCGCTGGTACGCAGTTGCTGCTCGGCATGCTTGCGATCGGTGATGTCGCGGAAATACACCGACAGGCCGCCGTCGCCGGTGGGATAGATGCTGATGTCGACCCAGTGACCGGGCACCGGCGATGCGGCATCCAGGCGCATCATGCGGCCGCTCTGCGCTGCCTGCAGATGCGCGCGGTGCGTTGGCGAGTCCACCATTCTCCGGGAATTGGTCCCACAGCACCTTGCCGAGCAACGCTGTACGCGTGCGTGCCCACACCGCTTCGGCCTGCCGATTGACGTAGGTGAAACGCCATTGCGCATCCACGCCGTAGAAGGCATCGGAAATGCTTTCCAGGATGTCGCGGTTGCGTTCGGCAAGCTGCCATAGCGCTGCCTGCACCTGTCGCTGCTCGGTCACGTCCTGCACCACGGTCAGCCCGCCGGTCACCTTGTCGCCGTCGCGCAGCGCCACGGCGGTGACGCGCAACCAGCGTTCGCTGTCGCCCCCCACATGCACGAAGTCCACCGGCAAGGCGGAGTCCACCCCACGCAAGGCCAGCGCGCCTGGAAAGTCTTCGCTTGCCACCGGGCAGCCCTGCTGGTCAACGCCCTTCCAGTGCCCACCATGCACGTCGTCGCGCGACGGAATCCGGTCACCGAGCTGGCTGTGCAGACGCGGATTCCTGTAAGTGAAGATGCCGGCGGTATCGAACAATCCCACGCCGATGGGGACCTGATCGAGCACATAGGCCAGCCGCGCCTGGCTGGCGCGCAGCTGCACATCGGCCTGCTTGCGGGCGGTGACATCGACACCCGCCACGAACCATTCGCGGATGCGGCCATCGGCCTCCATCACCGGCACGGCCTTGGTCGACATCCACGCGACGCTGCCATCGCTGCGGCGTACACGGTGCTCGAGCATGATCGCGCTCCTGCCCTGGATGCCTGCATCGATGCGATCGCGTACCTGCGCACGATCCTCCTCGGGGATGTAGTCGGTGATCCAGCGCCGGTCCGGATCAACCACCCCCGCGAACGCGTCCGCACTGCCCAGCGCGCACATCTCGCTCCAGTCCGGGCTCACCCGGTAATGCACTTCGGAGCTTGCTGCAGACAAGGCCAGCAATCGCGATTCGCTGGCGCGCAGCGCGCGCTCGGACCGGTAGCGCTCGATGAAATCGGCCGCCGTCCATGCCAGCAGTTCCAATAGCCGTAGCTCATGATCGGCGGGACGATACGGGACGCTGAACTGCGTTCCGAGCAAGCCCAGCAGCGTGCCGTCGCGACTGAACAACGGCGTGAACTGGGCGGCACGGATGCCGCTGCACAGCGCTGCGTCGTAGTCCGGCGTGTGCTTGAGCGGCGCGAACGCTTCGATATCTTCGATCACCAGTTGCCGGCGTTCGCGGCGCATGGCCTGGCAGGTCGCCTGAAACCCGTCCTTGAGGAAATGCTGCACGAACGGGCTGTTTTCGTCGTGTCCTTGATAGACGCGCAACTCCATCTCGCTACTGTGCGCATCGACCAGCTGCACGCAGCCACAGGCGGTGCGCGCGAATGCGCAGGCAAGCGCGGTGATCTCGCTCAACGCGGCGCGCGCGTCCGCTTGCGCCGCCAGGCCGACCTGCAACGCATGCAACTGGCGCATGCCCTCCAGCTCGTCGCGCAACGCCACCTCTCTCGAACTGTGGCCCGGAGGGACTCTTCATTGTGACGGGATCTTTCCTGCAGGAGCCATGATCGATCACTCGCAATCCTTGGCAACCACAATGCGCGATCAACAGCGAAGAGGTTGTCAGCAGCGTGCTCGACACGCACCAGGCGCTGCACGATGACGGCAGCCGTAGCGCGTTCTCGATCAGCGTAGTCCTGGCACCCTAATCCATCGGCGCTTGGCGATACATCACGCAAGGCGCACCTACGGCAACGTCCGCTTGCCGCCGGCAGGCGTTGCGATGCAATCAGATGCTGATGAGGATCAGCCGGCCCGCAATCTGGCGGGGAGGTGGAAGCACCTCACGCGCATGCGCACACCGATCGATGGCAGCTCGGCACACGCAGGCGCTGCAGCATGTGCAGCGATGCAGCACGTCGACGTCGAATGTCAACGCTCGACCACGACTGCTTCGACACCGACCGCGTCGTCTGCCACATGCCCGGGCAGCGATGCCAGCACCGCATTCCGGAAGCGGGCCGCAAATGCGGCATCGTTGGCCTGATAGAAGGCGCGCGCATTGGCCGATAGCGCATCCAGCTGCACCTGCGGCATGGCGAGTGCGGTATCCACCGCCTGCGCAATGCCCGCTGCGTCCACGTAGTAATACGAGGCCAGGCGCCGCTGGCGCACCTCGGCCGCAGGAATCAGCACGCCATGCTCAGGCCGCACCAATTCGTTCATGGGCTCGCCATCGGTCGCCAGCGTCACCGCGCCGACGCTGAGCGCCTCCATCAGGTAGTGACCGAATCCTTCCGCCTCGGAAGGACACAGATGGAACAGATGGGCATTCTGCAGCCGGCGCAGTTCTGCATCGTCCAGATAACGGACGCGGTGATCGATGTTCGGCGCCACCACCGGCTTGCCGGCGGTGCGCGGGTTCTGCACCACGGTCAGCAGCGGCCACTCGGGGTGTTGCTTCCAGGTCTCCAGCAGCACGCGGGTACCCTTGGCGGTGCTGCGCCCGGCCAGGTGGAAAAACGCGCGCTGCCGCGGCACGTGCGGGTCGTAGCGATCCGGGCTGGTGAAACCGATGAACCGCGTGGTGCAACCCAGACTCTGGAAAATCCGCTCGGCATGATGGGTCTTGCACAGCACCGCATCGAAGCGCGGCAACAACGGCAGCCACTTGGGCAGCAGCCATTCCGGATTGGGCACCAGCAGATTGATCTGCCCCAGCGCCAGGCAGCGCGCGTAGACGCGTTCGGAAAAGATCTGCAGCGGCACCCGCCCGAACAGCGCGCGGCTGGCCCACAGCCGCGCTTCGCGGCCGGTGTCCTGCAGCCGCTGGCTGGTGAACCCCAGTTCCTGCACCGGCACGCCGCCGGCGCGCAGGGTCTGCGCCATCAGCACCATGTCGCGGGTCAGGCCCACGCCGTTGTCGCGGCTGATCACCCGCATCATCGGAAACGCCCTGGCCTGCGCACGCACACCGTCCGGCTGGCGCAGTGTCGAAGCGATGATGTCCTGCGCGATGTCCCGTCCCGTCATGGTGCCTTGCACGTGTGCCAATGGTTGACAAAATCCATCATTATTATGTTTGTTCCAGCCTTGCATCTGCGAGCACCATGTATCCGGTAGCCACCACCCCGCGCGGGCCAACCTCCGCGCCACCGACGATGACCTCCATGGATATGCAACAACCCCGCGTTCTTGTGGTCGACGACGACCCCGACCTGCGCAAGCTGATCGGCGAATTCCTGAGCGCCCACGGCTACCAGGTGGACGTGGCCGAAAACGTGGCGGACATGCGCACGCACATGGCGCAGCACCGCCCGGACCTCATCGTACTCGACGTGATGATGCCCGGAGAAGATGGGTTGAGTGCGGCACGTGCCCTGGCCAGCGAGCGCGGTTCACCTGCGGTCATCATGCTCAGCGCGCTGGGCAACGACACCGACCGCATCATCGGCCTGGAAGTGGGCGCCGACGACTACCTGGCCAAACCCTGCAATCCACGCGAGTTGCTGGCCCGGGTCCGCGCGCTGCTGCGGCGCAGCCAGGCCAGCAGCGAGCAGGCCGACCAGCGCGGCAACGTCTACGAATTCGCCGGCTGGCGGCTGGACGTGGTACGCCGCGACCTGCGCGACCCCACCGGCATCTTCATCAATCTGTCCGATGGCGAATTCGCCCTGCTGCGCACCTTCGTCGAGCACCCGCAGCGGGTGCTCAGCCGCGACCAGTTGCTGGACTATGCCCGCGGCCGCGACACCGACGTCTACGACCGCGCCATCGACAGCCAGATCAGCCGCCTGCGCCGCAAGATCAATGAGCGCGTCCATACCGAGTTGATTCGCACCGTACGCAACGAAGGCTACATGCTGCTGCCGAGCGTCTCGCGCCTGTGAGCACGCCGGCACGGCGCGGGCTGTCGATCTTTGCCCGTACGTTCGTGTTGCTGGCGGTGGCCCTGTTCACCGCCCAGGTGATCGGCATCGCCCTGCTGGTGATGCGCACGCCGGTGTACGAGCCACCGGTGCATCCGCCGGAGGTGGTGGCGCTGCTGTCCACGCGCATGCCGGCCGGTACCCAGACCCTGAAGGTGCACGATGGTGCGCAGGCGCCGACACCGCCGTCTGGCCAGGTGCGCGACCCGTTTGCGGAGATGCTGCTGGCGCATTGGCTGGACGTGGACGCACGCCACGTGCGGTTCTATCGCAGCGCCGACGAGCGCCAGGTCCCGCGTCTGGACGAGCAGCCGTCGCCGCGCGCGCGCAGGCTGCCGCAGATGGCCGATGGCGCCGCTGGCGACCACGGACAGCGGCCGACGGAATGGCCGCCCGCCCGTGCGGGTGCGGTCGCGACCGACGGCCGGCCCTTCGGCAGTGAAGCAGCGCCGGGCCAGGCGCCGGAAGACTGGGAAAACGAACGGCTGACACCCGGCGTGCCGCTGCTGGACGGCTTCACCGCCGCCCTGCAGCAGCCCGATGGCCGCTGGCGCACGGTGGAGTCGCCGCGCCGGCGGTTGTCGGCCGAATTCAAGACGCACGTCGTGTTGCTGTTCCTGGCCGGCCTGCTCGCCAACGTACCGCTGGCGTGGTGGTTTTCGCGCGCGCTGTCGGCGCCGATCAAGCGCTTTGCCGAAGCCGCCGACCGGCTGGGCCGCAACCCGCATGCCCCTGCACTGCAACGCAGCGGCCCGCCGGAGATCGTGCGCGCGGCCGATTCGTTCAACGGCATGCAAGCACGCCTGAACCGCCTGATCAACGAGCGCACCCACATGGTGGCAGCGATCGCGCACGACCTCCGCACGCCGCTGGCGCGATTGTCGTTTCGCCTGGACGACCTGCAACCGCCGCTCCGCGACAAGGCGCTGGCCGATATCGACGAGATGAAGGCGATGATCTCCGCCGCACTGGATTTCATCCAGAACGATCGTCATCGCGGCGAGCGCGCGCCGCTGGACCTGCGCCTGCTAGTGGAAAGCGTGGTCGACAACGCCACCGATATCGGCGCCGACGCGGTGCTGTTGCCGGGCCCGGCGATCACTCTGGACGGCGACCCGCTGGCGTTGCGTCGCGCGGTGATGAACCTGCTCGAAAATGCGCTCAAATACGGCAAATGCGCCCGCCTGCACCTGCAGCGCGATGGCGAGGACGGCGTGCTGTGGATCGACGACGACGGCCCCGGCATCGACCCGACCCAGCGCGAGCAACTGCTGCTGCCGTTCGTGCGTGGCGAGTCCTCGCGCAATCGCGGCACCGGCGGCATCGGCCTGGGCCTGTCGGTGGCGCACAGCATCGTGCTGGCGCACGGCGGCGATCTGCGGCTGGACAATCGCGCTCAGGGCGGATTGCGCGTGACCGTGCGCCTGCCGTGCATGCCGGAGCGGCGCTGAGCGCAGAGCGCGCCGGCCAACGGCGGGTCAGTGCGCGGGACCAGTGACGGCGGCGGTGCCAGCAGCGGTGGCGACAACACCTGGGGAGCAGTTGTCGGATGGGCATGGGGGGCGCACCCGCAAGACACAGTCTGTGCGCTACCGACAATCCACTGCGCGCACCGTCACCCACGGCAATGCGCGCCGCCTCACGGCGCGCCTTCCGCCGCGTGCCGCTCACTCAGTACGCAAACTCGCGAAACACGCGGTCGATATCGCCATTCCAGGCGCCGTGATACAGCGCCAGCTTGCGCTCGGCAGCGGTGACGCCGCTTTCGGCGATCTCGGCGATCACGTCCAGGAACCCGCTCTCGTCCTGCCCGTCGCGGTTCAGGCGTGCGCGGCGGCGCAGGCCTTGGCGTGCGATGTTGACCGCCTCCACTGCCAGATCGCGAGCAGTGCCGTTACGGAACGGCAGACCCAGCGCGTGCCTGGGCACGCCGTCGCGCAGTGCATGCCGCTCGGTAGGGCTGAAATCCTTGACCAGGTCCCAGGCCGCATCCAGCGCAGTCTGGTCGTACAGCAAGCCCACCCAGAACGCCGACAACGCGCACAGGCGATCCCACGGGCCGGCATCGGCGCCGCGCATTTCCAGATATTTCTTCAAACGCACTTCCGGGAACGCGGTGGTCATGTGGTCGGACCAGTCGCGCAGCGTCGGCAGTGCACCCGGCAGCGCCGGCAGCCTGCCCTGCATGAAGTCGCGGAAGCTCTGCCCGCTGGCATCGTGGTAGACGCCATCGCGGTAGGAAAAATACATCGGCACATCGAGCAGGTAATCGACGTAGCGCTCGTAGCCGAAGCCGTCTTCGAACACGAAATCCAGCATGCCGGTGCGGTCGGCGTCAGTGTCGGTCCAGATGTGCGAGCGGTAGCTCAGGTAGCCGTTGGGTTTGCCTTCGGTAAACGGCGAATCGGCAAACAGCGCGGTGGCGATCGGCTGCAGCGCCAGCGAGACGCGGAACTTTTGCACCATGTCCGCTTCGGTGGCGTAATCCAGGTTGACCTGCACCGTGCAGGTGCGCGTCATCATGTCCAGGCCGAGCGAGCCGACCTTGGGCATGTAGTTCTTCATGATCTGGTAGCGGCCCTTGGGCATCCACGGCATCTGGTCGCGGCGCCACTTGGGCTGGAAGCCCATGCCCAGGAACCCGAGCTGCAACTCGCCGGCCACCTGCGCCACCTCGTCCAGATGGGTGCCGGTTTCCACGCAGGTGTGGTGCAGGGTTTCCACCGCCGCGCCGGAGAGCTCCAGCTGGCCGGCCGGCTCCAGGGTCACCGAGGCGCCGTCGCGCAGCAACGCGATGGTGTGGCCGTTTTCCTGCACCGGCTCCCAGCCGAAACGGGTCAAGCCGGTCAGCAAGGCCTCGATGCCGCGGGCGCCTTCAAAGGTGGGCGCACGCAGGTCGTCGAGCTGGAACCCGAACTTTTCGTGCTCGGTGCCGATCCGCCAGTCCGCACTCGGCTTTTCGCCGGAGGCCAGCACCTGGACCAGTTCCGCGCGTTCGGTGATCGGCGTTTCGGCAACGTGGCTGGGACTCGACAAGGGCAGGCTCGCAAACGTAAGGGGTGGGACGATGTGGGGGTCCTCCCCAGCCACCGCAAGGCCCGCACTATACCCGCAGGGCATGGAAGAATTGCCGCCATCGGCCGGGTCTGAGATTTCCATCCATGCGCATGGCAGCGTCGAGGCTGGCGGCAGCCCCTGCACGCCGGCACGATCCTGCCGCAATGCCAAGCGTAGGCACCGCCGCCGGTGAGCGATGTCGGGCATGGCCGTCGCAGCAGCCTGCACTCACCACGGCCCTCGAACCCGACTCGCCTGGATCGCCCGGCCGCCGCCAGAAGGAAGGTTGCGCAATCGAACCAACCCGGGGGGCCAGGGACCAGCCCTCAGCAGCGTGCTTCATTCGCCCGTCGTGGGCCCGCATGACCCGGCAGAGCGGCAGGCACGGCGCTAGGCAGTGGCGCGCACACGATCCTGTAGCATCGCCCGGCCATGACCGTTGCGCCCACGCCCACGGACGCCCTGCTTGCGCAGATGGCCAGCCTGATGCACTGCGAGCGCGCCGAAGGCTTTGCCTGCGTGAGCGCGCGACGCGAGCACGGGGCGCGCTCGGTGGACCTGGCCCAGGCGCAGTTCGCCATCCTGCTGCAGGGCCGCAAGCAGGTACGCACGGCAACCCAAGTGCTGGAGTTCGGGCCCGGCGATCTGTTCCTGGTGACGCGCCGCTGCCGCATCGACGTCATCAATACCCCCGACCCGCACACCGGGCTCTACCTGAGTGCAGTGGTCCCGTTGTGCGAAGAGGCCCTGTCCGCAGCGCGGGCATTGTGGAACGAGCCGCTCCCCGAGGCCGGTGCCGACATCGCGCGGTTACCGGCCATCGCGTTCGACGGGCCGTTGCGGCAATGGCGCGATGCGCTACAACAGGGGTTGTACACCGAAGCGCGCCTTGCACTGGCCGCGTTGATCATCGGCGTTTGCCGTCGCGGCCACGGCGGTCTGCTGTTACCGCCTGCGCCCAGTCTCGCCGACCAGGTGCGTGCGCTGATCACCGCACAGCCACAACGGGCCTGGCGCTCGCGCGATATCGAAGACAGCCTGGGCATCAGCGGCGCCACCTTGCGCCGGCATCTGGCCGCCGAGCAGTGCTCGCTGCGCGACCTGATCACCGATGCGCGGCTCGCGCACGCGATGGCCCTGCTCTACACCACGCGCTGGCCGCTCAAGACCGTGGCCGCACGGGCGGGCTATCGCTCCACACGCAGCTTCAGTCAGCGCTTCCAGCAGCGCTACGGGCTGGACCCGGGCAGCATCGGCAACAGCCGTTAGAGCGAGCGCGGCGAGCGCTTGGCGCAGCGCAATGAGCGAATCGCGCGCGCCGCGGCGCCCAGCATGACGGCACCGCGGCGGTGCCGCCTGTCCTGGAGTTGCCCCCATGTCGTTTCCCGCCCTGCGTTCGCTGGCGCCCCTGCTGCTGGCCGCCAGCGCCACCCTCGCCCAGGCTGCCACGCCTGCCGGCACCCACCAGCAGGTGCCCGGTTTCTATCTGCAACGCATCGGCACGCTGCGGGTGACCGCGCTGTTCGATGGCAGCGTCGCATTGACGCGCCAGCAGCTGTCCAATCTCGACCCGGCCGAACGCGACCGGCTGCTTGCGCAGGGCTTCGTGCCCGAAGACGCCAGGGGACTGCAGACAGCAGTCAACGCGTATCTGGTGCAGGACGGCAGCCACCTCAGCCTGGTCGATACCGGCACCGCGCAGTGCCTGGGTCCTGGCCTGGGCCAGGTGCTGAGCAATCTGCGCGCCGCCGGGTATGACCCGACCCAGGTCGACGATGTCCTGCTCACCCACGCCCACCCGGATCACCTGTGCGGCCTGCTGGACGCCCAGGGCAAACCGGCGTTTCCCGCTGCCACGGTATGGTTGTCCGCTGCCGATGCCGCGTACTGGCTGGACCCCGCATCCGAGGCGGGCGCCGGACCGCTGCTGAAATTCGCGTTCCCGCTGGCGCGCGCGGCGGTGGCGCCTTACCAGGCGCAGGGACGTCTGCGCCGGTTTCAGCCGGGCGAGACCGCCCTGCCGGCCGGCATCGTCGCCCTGGACAGCCAGGGCCACACCCCGGGTCATGTCTCATATCGCTTCGACGGCGGCCCCGACAACACGCTGCTGGTGTGGGGCGACGTGCTGCACTACCACGCCGTGCAGTTTGCACAGCCGGACGCCTCGTTCGAGGCCGACAGCGACCGTGCCAGGGCGATCGGCTCCCGCCGCCGCATGTTGGCGCAGGCTGCGGACGGCCGGTGGTGGGTGGCCGGCGCGCACCTGCCGTTCCCGGGGCTGGGCCACGTGCGCCGCGACGGTGCCGCGTTCGCCTGGGTGCCGACCGAGTTCGGCGCGGTGCCGGCCACGCCCTGAACGCGAAACGGCGAGCCTTCGCCCGCCGTCGCGCATCGCATCGATGGGCCGCGGCGGTCACGGCCGCCGGGCATCACTCGGCGGCGGGCGTTTCCACATCCAGCCCCAGCCAGCCACCGACAATCCCGCGCAGTTCGTCCACGCCCTGGCGCGATTCGCCGGAGTAGGTCTGCACGGTCACGCTGTCGCCGAAGCGCGAGGTCACTTCCTTCTTGACCTTCTGCAGCGTCTGCATCTGCTGGCCACGGCCGAGCTTGTCGGCCTTGGTCAGCAAACCGTGCGCGGGCAGGCCGCGTTCGGCGGCATAGCCGAGCATCTGCAGGTCGTAATCCTTGAGCGGGTGGCGGATGTCCATCACCACCACCAGCCCGCGCAGCGCCTCGCGGGTGCGGAAATAGCGGTCGATGAAGGCCTGCCAATGCGCCTGCAGGTCCTGCGGCACCTTGGCGTAGCCGTAGCCGGGCAGGTCCACCAGGTAGCGCTCGGGCTGGATCTGGAAGAACACCAGCTGCTGGGTGCGGCCAGGGGTCTTGGACACGCGCGCCAGCGAATTCTGGCGGGTCAGCGCATTGAGCGCGCTGGATTTTCCGGCGTTGGAGCGGCCGGCGAAGGCCACCTCGTAACCGCCATCGTCGGGCAATTGCCGGGCGTTGTGGGCGGACAGGTGGTAGCGGGCTTGTTCGATAAGGAGCGACATCCCCCTAGGATCGCACGTTCGGGCTCTGCCGGTTTTGCTGCACTGTTCGTTGACCCTGGCGCAAAGGCGTGTCGATAATCGAAGCACGCCTGCCACAGCCAGCACCCAACGCGCGCGGGCCGGGTCCATACGGAGCTTTAGCTGATGCGCCATGCTCGTGTGCTAGTCCTCGCCACCCTCGCCGTGCCGGTCATCGCGGCCGTGGCATTTGCGCAGTCGGCGGTCACGCCGATCCCCGATCCGCCGCCCGTGCGCGTTGCGCCGCTGGAGGTGGATCTGGCCAAGACCACCTGGGGCGATGCCAAGGCCGGCCAGGCCAAGGCGGCGGCCTGCGCGGCCTGCCACGGCCCGGACGGCAACCCGGCGGTGGCCATGTATCCGCGCATCGCCGGGCAGACCGAGCGCTACGTGGCGCATCAGGTCGCGCTGATCGCCAGCGGCGAACGCAACACCGGCATGTCGGCGGTCATGGTGCCGTTCGTCAAGGACCTCACGGCGCAGGACATGCGCGACCTGGGGGCCTACTTCGCCACCCAGAAGTCCGCCGCCGGGGTGGCCGACGACGCGGCCATTGCCGAGGGCCCGTACCAGGGCATGAAGTTCTACGAGGTCGGCGAAAAGCTCTACCGCGGCGGCGACATCGCGCGCGGCGTACCGGCCTGCATGGCCTGCCATGGCCCGTCCGGCGGCGGCAATCCCGGCCCGGCCTACCCGCGCCTGGGCGGCCAGCATGCCGAGTACGTGGCGCGGCGCCTGAAGGAATACCAGGCCGGCACCACCCAGGAGCGCAATCCGGCGCTGTTCAATATCATGGCGCAGGTAGCGCACCCGCTGACCGAGCAGGAGATCCAGGCGCTGGCCAGTTATCTGCAAGGTCTGCACGACCGCGCCGACGATGCGGCCGCCGCCCAGATGCCCGCCGGCACCCCGGCACGCTCATGAGCTGACGGACGCACCTGCCCCACCGTGTCACGACGCCGGTCCCGAGACCGGCGTCGTCGTTTCCCGCTCTCCCCTCGCCCCACGGAGCCCGCATGAATCTGCTTTCCCGCCTGTCCCTGCTGTTGTTGATCCTGGTACCGCTGGCGGCCTGCGCCGCCGACAAGACGGCACCACCGGTCGAAGGCGAGGACTACACCCTGATCGACGGCGGCCAGCCGTATGCGCCGCTGGCCGGCAAGGTCGAAGTGGTCGAGGTGTTCGGCTACACCTGCCCGCATTGTGCGCATTTCGAACCCACGCTGGAGGCCTGGGCCGCCAAGCAGCCCGCGTACGTGCGCTTCACCCCGGTGCCGGCGGCCTTCGGCGGGTTCTGGGATGCGTTTGCGCGGGCCTATTTCGCCGCCGACATCCTGGGCGTGGCCAAGCGCAGCCACCGCGCGATGTTCGATGCCATCCATGAAAAGCAGAGCGTGCCGACCCAGAACGTGTCCGCAGACGAACTGGCCGTGTTCTATGCCGACTACGGCGTGCCGCAGCAGCGCTTCGTCGACACCTTCAAGAGCGAGGCGGTGGACGCCAGGCTCAAGGCCGCACGCGAGTTCGCCCTGCGCAGCAAGCTGCCCGGCACGCCGGCCCTCATCGTCAACGGCCGCTATCTGATCGGCGCGCGCAATTATCCGGACATGCTGCGCGTGGCCGACTACCTGATCGCCCGCGAACACGCCGCACCTGCCAAGCGCTGAACCGCGTAACCGCCACCGACAGCCGCCCGTGGCATCATGCGCCCCGCGGCCGTCCGGCCCTTTCCTCGCCCCACGCTGGAGATCCAATCCGATGAAGACCCGCTTCGCCCTGACGCTGATGGCGCTGCTGCCGATCCTGGTCGCCTGCAAGGCCCAGGACGGCTCGTCCGACACTGCGCCCGCCGCCACCACGCCGGCGGCCGAGACGGCGCCCGCTCCGGCCGCTGCCACACCGGCCGCCGACCCGGCCGCCCCGCCAGCGGTGGGCGAAAGCGCCACCACCCCGCCGCCGGCCGCACCCAGCGCCGCCCCGCGCGCGCCGAATGGCCCGGAGCCGGTCGCCGGCACCGACTATCTGGATATCGACGGTGGCCAGCCGTATCAGCAGGCCGCCGGCAAGATCGAAGTAGCGGAGGTGTTCGGCTATGTCTGCCCAGCCTGCAACGCGTTCCAGCCGCTGATCGGGCCGTGGAAGGCCGGGCTGCCGTCGGACGTGCATTTCGTCTACGTGCCGGCGATGTTCGGTGGTCCATGGGATGACTACGCGCGCGCCTTCTACGCCGCCGAAACGCTGGGCGTGCAGGAAAAGACCCACGAAGCGCTGTACAAGGCCATCCACGTCGACCAGAGCCTGAAGGGCGAGCGCGGCAAGGACTCGGTGCAGGACATCGCCGCGTTCTACGCCAAGTACGGCGTGGACTCCAAGACCTTCATCGACACCATGAGCAGCTTCGGCGTCTCGGCCAAGACCAACCGCGCCAAGCAGTTCGCCACCCGCAGCAAGATCACCGGCACGCCGTCGCTGATCGTCAACGGCAAGTACCTGGTCAAGGGCCAAAGCTTCCCGGACATGCTGCGCATCGCCGATCACCTGATCGCGCGCGAACGCGCCACGCTGGCCAAGTGAGCCGGACGACCGCAACGCCGTGAACGCTTCGGACTCGCGCACCCTGCGGGTGCTGACCGCCAATATCCAGGCCGGCTCCAGCACCCGCCGCTACAGCGATTACGTGACCCGCAGCTGGTCGCATGCGCTGCCGCTGGGAGCAAAGCGCACCAGCCTGGACAGCATCGCCAAGCTGGCCGGCGAACGCGACATCGTCGGCCTGCAGGAAGCCGACCCGGGCAGCCTGCGCTCGGGCTTCACTAACCAGACCCACTACCTGGCCGAGCGCGCCGGCTTCCATTACTGGAGCCACCAACCCAACCGCCGCATGGGTGGGGTGGCCTCCAGCGCCAACGGCCTGCTCAGCAAGCTCGAACCGCTGGAAGTGCAGGACCATGCCTTGCCCGGCCGCATCGGCGGGCGCGGCATCCTGCTGGCCAAGTTCGGGCAGGGCCGCGAGGGACTTGCGGTGGCGGTGGCGCATCTGTCGCTGGGCGCCAATTCGCGCATGGCGCAGCTGGCCTTCATCGCCGAACTCCTGTCCGAGCATCCCAACGCCATGCTGATGGGCGACTTCAACTGCGTGGCCGACCGGCCGGAAATGCAGGCCCTGTACCGCCATACGCGCCTGCAGCCGCCGAGTTGCGTGGTGCATACCTTCCCGAGCTGGCGGCCGGACCGGGCGATCGACCATATCCTGGTCAGCGACAGCCTGGTGATCGAACACACCGAAGCCATACCGGCAGCGTTTTCGGATCATCTGGCGGTCGGCATGGATATCCGCGTGCCACGACAGCTGCTGCGCTAGCGCACGCAAGCTGCCAACGGGTTCGCACTGGCGAACTCGACCGATGACACCCCCTCGACACCGCCTGTGCGATAACGCAGGCGGTTTTTTGTTGGGAGCACATCACGTGATACGCATCGTATGAGTGCGTTGCCATGAGTGCGACAGCGCCGCACACCCAGCCGGTCCGTACCTTGCGCCCGGTGTTCGTGCTGGCGGCCACGGTCGTATGCACGTTCGCCGTGCTGGTGTCGTTGTTTCCGCTTGAATCAGGCCGCGTACTGCTGGATGCGCAGACCTGGGCCTCGCGCAATGTCGGCTGGTACTACCTGCTGGCAATGACGGTGTACCTGGTGTTCGTGCTGGGCGTGGCCTTGTCCAGCTACGGCAACATCAAGCTCGGTGCCGATCACGACGAACCGGAATTCAGCTATCTCTCCTGGGCCGGCATGTTGTTCGCGGCGGGCATCAGCATCACGCTATTCTTTTTCTGCGTCTCCGAACCGCTCACCCATTATCTGCAACCGCCCCAGGGCGGCACCGGCAACGGCGAAGCATCCGCCCGGCAGGCCATGCAGTTGCTGTTCCTGCACTGGGGCCTGCATGGCTGGGGCGTGTTCGCGCTGGCGGCGATGGCGCTGGCCTATTTCGCCTTCCGCCACAATTTGCCGCTGGCGTTGCGTTCGGCGCTGTATCCGCTGATCGGCAAGCGTATCAACGGGCCAATCGGTTACACCGTGGACGCACTGGGCATCGTGGCCACCGTGTTCGGCCTGGGCGCGGACATGGGCTTTGGCGTGCTGCACCTCAACGCCGGCCTGGGCACCTTGATGGACGTGCCGCATGCGCACTGGGTGCAGGTCGCGCTGATCGCGGCAATGATGGGCGCGGCAATCATTGTCGCGGTCTCCGGCGTGGAAAAGGGCGTGCGCTGGATGTCGGACATCAACATGCTGCTGGCGATCGCGCTGTTGCTGTTCATGCTGTTTGCCGGCCCCACGCAGTACCTGCTCAATGCCTTGATGCAGAACCTGGGCGACTACCTGGGCAGCGTGGTCGGCAAGAGTTTCGATGTGTATGCCTATGGCGGCCGCGCCGACTGGCTGGGCAACTGGACGGTGTTCTACTGGGCCTGGTGGATCGGCTGGGCACCATTCGTGGGCTTGTTCATCGCACGCATTTCGCGCGGGCGCACCATTCGCGAGTTCGTGCTGGGCGTGCTGTTGATACCGCTCGGTTTTACGCTGGCGTGGCTGTCGATCTTCGGCAATAGCGCACTGGATCAGCTCCTGCACCACGGCCAGTCCGCGTGGGCACAGCAGGCCATCGATGCCCCTGAGACGGTGTTGTATTCGCTGCTGCAGAGTTACCCGTGGAGCCGTACGGTGATCACGGTGACCGTGGCGATCAGCTTCGTGTTCTTCGTGACCTCGGCCGATTCCGGCACGGTGGTGTTGTCCACGCTGTCCTCGCATGGCGGTGAACCGCACGATGACGGACCGCGCTGGCTGCGCGTGTTCTGGGGCGTGCTCACTGCCGTGGTCACCGCAGGCCTGTTGCTGGCCGGCAGCATGGACGCGCTGAAATCGGCGGTGGTGCTGGCATCGTTGCCGTTCTCGGCGGTATTGCTGTTGATGGCGTGGGGGCTGTCGCGCGCGCTCAGCGAGGAATCGCAGCGCAAACGCGCACAGCTGCATAGCCCCAGTCCGTTGATCGGGCAATCGCGCCATCATGGCGGCTGGCGCCAACGCCTGGGCCAGGCCATGCATTTCCCGGCGCGCGACGAGGTCTATCGCTTCATGCGCGACCAGGTGCGCCCGGCCATCGAGGCGGTGACTGCACAGCTGCAGGAAGAAGGCTGGAACGTCAGCAGCCGCATCGACGACGGCGACATGGACATCAGCGTCGATCATGGCGAGCAACAGGGTTTCCGCTACCAGGTGGTCCTGCGCGGGTATCTCACCCCGTCGTTTGCTGCACAGCGCCTGCGCAACCAGCGCTATTACCGCGCCGAAGTGTATCTGTACGAAGGCAGCCAGGATTACGACCTGGTCGGTTACAGCCGCGAGCAGATCATCAACGACATCATCGATCAATACGAGCGTCACCTGCAGTTCCTGCACCTCACCCGCTGAGTTGCAGCACTACGGCGCCTGTCCCCAGGAGGTTTGTCATGCCACGTTTTCCCGACCAGTTGCTGTACATCGGCGGCCGCCATGTTCCCGCCCGCGGCGGCCACACGTTCGAAGTGGTCAACCCCGCTACCGGCGAGGTGCTGGCCAACGTGCACAGCGCCGGTGCCGACGATCTGGATGCTGCCGTCGACAGCGCCAGGGCCGGCCAGCGCGAATGGGCGGCGCTGACCACCGTGGAGCGCTCGCGCATCCTGCTGCGCGCGGTGGCCCTGCTGCGCGAGCGCAATGATGCGCTGGCCGAACTGGAAACGCTCAACACCGGCAAACCGCTGAGCGAAACCCGCAGCGTGGACGTCGTCACCGGCGCCGACGTGCTGGAGTACTACGCCGGTGTGGCGCACGCACTGCAGGGTGCGCAGGTGCCGCTGCGCGAGGGCAGCTTTTTCTATACGCGGCACGAGCCGCTGGGCGTGGTGGGCGCCATCGGCGCGTGGAATTACCCGATCCAGATCGCGCTGTGGAAGGCCGCACCCGCGCTGGCGGCCGGTAACGCGATGATCTTCAAGCCCAGCGAAGTCACCCCGCTCACCGCACTCAAGCTTGCCGAGCTGTTCACCGAAGCCGGCTTGCCCCATGGCGTGTTCAATGTGCTGCCCGGCGATGGTGCCAGCGTGGGCACCGCGCTCACCGAACACCCGCAGATCGAAAAGATCAGCTTCACCGGCGGCACCGCCACCGGCCGCAAGGTGATGGCCAGCGCATCGAGTTCGTCGCTGAAGGACGTGACCATGGAACTGGGCGGCAAGTCGCCGTTGATCGTGTGTGCCGATGCCGACCTGGATCTGGCCGCCGACATCGCGATGATGGCCAACTTCTACAGCTCCGGGCAGGTGTGCACCAACGGCACCCGCGTGTTCGTGCCGCGCGCGCTGCGCAACGCCTTCGAAGCGCGGCTGCTGGCACGCGTGCAACGCATCCATATCGGCGATCCGCTGGATACGCGCACCACCTTCGGCCCACTGGTCAGCGCGGCGCACATGCAGCGGGTGCTCGACTACATCGAACAGGGCAAGGCCGAGGGTGCACGCCTGCTGTGCGGCGGCGAGCGCCTGCGCGATGGTGCGCTGGCGCAGGGCTATTACGTGGCCCCGACCATCTTCAGCGATTGCACCGACGTGATGGCCATCGTGCGCGAAGAAATCTTCGGGCCGGTGCTGAGCCTGCTCACCTACGACGACGAGGACGAAGCGATCACACGCGCCAATGCCACCAGCTATGGCCTGGCGGCCGGCGTGGTCACGCCAGATCTGGCGCGTGCACATCGGCTGATCCATCGCCTGGAAGCGGGCATCTGCTGGATCAACACCTGGGGCGAGTCGCCCGCACCGATGCCGGTGGGCGGCTACAAGCAATCCGGCGTGGGGCGCGAGAACGGCCTGGCCACCTTGCAGGCGTATACGCGTACCAAATCGGTCCAGGTCGAGCTGGAACGCTACGCCTCGGTCTTCTGAGGGGTTCGCCCCAGGTCGCAGTCGCTCGGCGGCTGCCTCCTGCCAACCAGGCGCGGGGCGTGGTCACACGTTGCCGCGGCAAGCCCGCACACCTGCGCCGCACCTCAACTGCCGCGGCATCGCAGATGCTTCAGGAGACCACCATGCAACGCGAATACGACTACATCATCATCGGCGCAGGTTCGGCCGGTAACGTGCTGGCCGCGCGCCTGACCGAAGACCCGGGCGTGACTGTGCTGTTGCTCGAAGCGGGCGGGCCGGACTACCGTCTGGACTTCCGCACCCAGATGCCCGCAGCGCTGGCATTTCCGCTGCAGGGCCGCCGCTACAACTGGGCCTACGAGACCGAGCCGGAACCGTACATGGACAACCGGCGGATGGAGTGCGGGCGCGGCAAGGGCCTGGGTGGCTCCTCGCTGATCAACGGCATGTGCTACATCCGCGGCAACGCGCTGGACTTCGATCACTGGGCCAGGCGGCCAGGCCTGGAGGACTGGAGCTACCGCGATGTGCTGCCCTACTTCCGCAAGGCCGAAACGCGCGACATCGGCGCCAATGACTATCACGGCGGCGACGGCCCGGTGAGCGTGGCCACGCCGAAGAACGACAACAATGTGTTGTTCCATGCCATGGTCGAGGCGGGCGTCCAGGCGGGCTACCCACGCACCGACGATCTCAACGGCTATCAACAGGAAGGCTTCGGGCCGATGGACCGTACCGTTACCCCGCGCGGCCGCCGCGCCAGCACCGCGCGCGGTTACCTGGACATGGCCAAGCCGCGCGATGGCCTGCACATCGTCACCCACGCCACCACGGACCGCATCCTGTTTTCCGGCAAGCGCGCCATCGGCGTGCATTACCTGGTTGGCAACAGCAGCGAAGGCATCGATGCGCATGCGCGCCGCGAAGTGCTGGTGTGCGCCGGCGCGATTGCATCGCCGCAACTGTTGCAGCGCTCCGGCGTGGGCGCGCCCGATCTGCTGCGTGCGCTCGACGTGCAACTGGTGCACGACCTGCCAGGGGTGGGCCAGAATCTGCAGGACCATCTGGAGGTCTACATCCAGTACGCGTGCACCAAGCCGGTGTCGCTGTACCCGGCTTTGCAATGGTGGAACCAGCCTGCGATTGGCGCCGAATGGCTGTTCGCCGGCACCGGCACCGGTGCCAGCAATCAATTCGAAGCCGGCGGCTTCATCCGCACGCGCGATGAGTTCGACTGGCCCAACATCCAGTACCACTTCCTCCCCGTCGCCATCAATTACAACGGCAGCAATGCGGTGAAGGAGCACGGCTTTCAGGCGCATGTCGGCTCGATGCGCACGCCCAGCCGCGGACGCGTGCATGCCAAGTCGCGCGATCCGCGTCAGCATCCGTCCATCCTGTTCAATTACCAATCCACCGACCAGGACTGGCAGGAATTCCGCGACGCGATCCGGATCACCCGCGAGATCATCGCCCAGCCCGCGCTTGATGCGTACCGCGGCCGCGAAATCAGCCCGAGCGCCGATTGCAGGACCGATGCGGAACTGGATGCCTTCGTCCGCGCACGTGCGGAAACCGCCTACCACCCGTCGTGTTCGTGTGCGATGGGCACCGACGACATGGCCGTGGTCGATGGGCAGGGCCGCGTGCACGGCATGGAAGGCCTGCGCGTGATCGACGCGTCCATCATGCCGCGCATCATCACCGGCAACCTCAATGCGACCACCATCATGATCGCCGAGAAGATCGCCGACCGCATGCGCGGGCGCACTCCCTTGCCGCGCAGCACGGCCGACTATTACATCGCAGGCGATGCACCGGTTCGCCGTTGAGTCGAGCGCTTGCTTGAAACTGTAAGCGCGAGCGCGCCGGTCGCTTCGCGCATCGGCAGCGGCGCATCGCGTTGCAGGCGCTCGGCAACAGCACCGGGCGCCACTTCATCGTCAACGGTACTGCTGCCTGCAAGATCACCGCAGCGCCATTGACGCAAACACTTAGCCCGGCACACGTGGGCTATCCTTTGCGCATGACCTCGGACATCCACCCGGAAGCCGCCATCGCGCCCGGCTATCTGGCCAACCATGCCGCGCGCGTCTTCAATCGCCTGGTCGATGCCCGCCTGCGCGAGCATGGACTCACGCTCGCGCTGATCGGGCCATTACTGCTGTTGTCCTGGAAGGGCCCGATGCTGCAGCGGGACCTGGTGCGCGAGTCCGCGGTGAAGCAGCCGGCGATGGCCGCGTTGCTGGACAAACTTGAAGCGATGGCGCTGATCGCGCGCGAAGCATCGTCGACCGACAGGCGCGCCGCCACCGTCCGCTTGACCGCGGCAGGGCAAGACGCCGCCGCAACCGGGCGTACCGTCCTGCTCGATGTCAATGCACTCGGCGTCTCAGGATTTTCCGGCAAGGACGCCGGCCTGCTGACGGCGCTTCTCGGCCGGCTCATCGCCAACCTGGAATCCGCTGCCGGCGAATAGCATCACGCATGATATTTACGTATCATGCGTGATGTAAATTCACTGCAGGAGTGGTCGCATGT
>NZ_JSZE01000090.1 GCF_000802365.1 Xanthomonas cannabis pv. cannabis | reverse complement strand
GCGCGCAACAGCGTACGCAAGGTGGCGACCAGCACGTTGGGGTCGACCGGATGGATCAGGTACGCATCCGCGCCGGCATCCAGGCCGGTGATCATGTCGCCGGTGGCGATCGAGGCGGCCGACACATGCACCACCGGCAGCAACGCGGTGCGTGGCTCGGCGCGCAAGGTGCGCACGATGTCGAAGCCGCTCATGTCCGGCAGGTTGACGTCCAGCACCACGCCGGCAAACGACTGCGCCGCCAGCTTGGCCAGACCCTCGGCGCCGGTGCCGGCCTCCTCGACCACGAACCGATGGTGTTCGAGCACGCGCCGCACCGAATACCGCGTCACCGCGTTGTCGTCGACGACCAGAATGTGCTGCCTGCTGCTCACGTTGCGTTCTCCGCTGCCAGCGTCACCGGCAGCACCACGAAAAATTCCGAGCCCTGCCCGACCACGCTGTTGATGCCCACCCGGCCGCCCAGCAGCTCGGCGAAGCGCTTGCAGATCGACAGCCCCAGCCCCGTCCCGGTCAGGCGCTTCTGCAGCGGCGAGTCCACCTGTACAAAATCCTCGAACAAGGCATCGTGAAGCTCGGGCGCAATACCGATACCGGTGTCCTGCACGCTGAAGCGCACGTGGCTGTCGCCTTCCAGCTGCGCCAGCACGCGCACGTGGCCTTGCGGGGTGAACTTGAGCGCATTGGAAATGAAGTTGCGCAGGATCTGCGCCAGCTTCTTGTCGTCGGTATAAAGCATCGGCAGCACCGGCGGATCTTCGAAGATCAGTGTGGTGGTGCCGACATCGGTGAGCGGGCGAAACATGCCGCGCAGCGCGGCGAACAGGTCCATCAGGTCGAACCAACCCGGCGAAATGGTGATGCGGCCGGCCTCGATCTTGGCCAGGTCCAGCAGGTCGTCCACCATCTCGGTGAGCTCGCGCGCCGAAGCGCTGACAAAGCGCACCTGCTTGAGTTGTTCGTCGTTGAGCGGGCCGTCCATGCCGTCTTCCAGCAGCCGCGTGATGCTCAGGATCGAGCCCAGCGGGGTGCGGAATTCGTGGCTCATGTACGACAGGAACCGGCTCTTGAGCTCGGACACCTCGCGCAGTTGCTCGGCCTGCTGATCGAGCTCGGCATACAGGGCCAGCACGCCCTGGTTGGTTTCTTCCAGCTCCTCGCGCAAGGCCTGGTTCTGCTGGCGCAAGGTGGCCAGTTCGGTGTCCGCCGCGTGGCCCGATGCCGCATCGGATGAATTCATTGCATGCCTCCCAGGCGCATGACGAAGACGCAGGCATCGTCGCGGCCGCGCGCGTAGTCGCGCAACAGCACGGCGGCGATGATGCGTGGATGGCGCGACAACAGCGCAGGGTGGTCGCGCAGGTTCCAGCGCGATTGCAGGCCGTCGCTGTGCATCACCAGCAACTTGCCGGCGGCCTGCGGAAAATCGAACGGCTGCGCCTTGCGAAATTGCACCCCCACGATGCCTGGATGCGAGGGCATGCCGCGCGCGCCATCGCCATCGCCATCGCAGAGCGCTGCACCGAGATTACCAACGCCGGCAAAGCGCACCTGCCCGCTGCTGCCGTCGAACTGCATGACCGCTGCCGCACCGCCACGGGTGCCGCACATGCCCGCATGCAGCCGCGCGATGCGCTCGCCGGGCTCACCGCTGGCCGTCGCCGCCACCCGGATGCCGGCATCGGCGGCATCGGCCGCGCCCGGCCCATGGCCCAGACCATCGATCATGGTGACCGTCACACGTGACCCATCGACGCCCAGGTGCCAGCCATCGCCACACACCACTTCGGTGGGCAGCGGAAGCCGGATCGCGCCATACGGCAGGTCGGCCGTGGCCTGCGTATCGGCATACACCCGCGCCAGCACCACCGCACCGGTGGCGTCCGAATACGCGTCCAGCACCGCGGCATGCCGCTGCACCGCGCCCAGGCCGTTGCCCGGTGTGCTGCCGGTGGAATAGCCGTCCGGCAGACAATCGGCGAGCACGAAGCCCGGGCCCCGGTCGATCGAACACAGCTCCACGCCGAGGCCACCGCGCCCGGCCACGGTGCACAGTTGCAGTTGCCCGCCGCCGCCGTGATTGAGCAGGTTGGTGCACAGCTCGGTGGCGACCAGCGCAACACGTCCGCAGGCGTCCTGGTCGAATCCGCTGGCCTGGGCAAGCGCCACCGCATCGCGGCGCACCTGTCCCACCTGGGTCACTTCCTCGACACGGATGACCTGGGTGAGCGCACCGGCAACATTCACTTCCATTTGGTGATGGTGATGCGCGTGCCCTTCCCCGCAGCGCTGTCCAGCACGAAGTCGTCCACCAGCCGCCGGCTGCCGGACAGGCCCAGGCCCAGCCCGCTGCCGGAGGTCCAGCCATCGGTGAGCGCAAGTTCCAGATCGGGGATGCCCGGGCCGTCGTCGCGGAAGGTCAGCTGCACGCCCTTGCGGATGCCGCTTTCCACCACCGCCCAGTCCATGTCGCCGCCGCCGCCGTAGATCACCGTATTGCGCGCCAGCTCGCTGGCGGCGGTGACCAGCTTGGTCTGGTCGACCAGGCGCAGGCCGCACTGCACCACCAGCTTGCGCACGGTCTGCCGCGCCAGCACCACATCCTGCTCGGTGCGCACCGGTTGCGAGCCGGCGCTCATGACGATGCGTTGGGTTGTTGCAGCAGCCGCATGCCGCGTTCGACATCGAGCGCGGTGCGCACCGAAGGCAGGGTCAGGCCCAGCTCGACCAGGGTGATCGCCACGGCCGGCTGCATGCCGACAACCACGGTCCTGGCGCCCATCAGCGCGGCCAGCCCGGAGATGGTGCTGATCATGCGGCCGATGAACGAATCGACGATATCCAGCGCGGAGATGTCGATCAGCACGCCACGCGCCGAGGTGGCGCTGATCTTTTCCGACAGGTCTTCCTGCAGTTGCAGCGCGAGCTGGTCATGCATGTCCACCTGGATGGTGACCAGCAACAGGTTGCCCATCCGCAGGATCGGGATGCGCTCCATGTCAGTCTGCCCTGCTGACGGTCAGGCCGGTGCGCTTGAGCGCCAGCGCCAACGCGTCGGCCAGGTTGGCCTTGGTCACGATGCCCTGCAGATCCAGCCCCAGATGCACGATGGTCTGCGCAATCTGCGGGCGCACGCCGCTGATGATGGCATCGGCGCCCATCAACCGGATCGCGGTGACGGTCTTGAGCAGATGCTGCGCCACCAGCGTGTCCACGGTGGGCACGCCGGTGATGTCGATGATGGCGATTTCCGAACCGGTGTCGACGATGCGCTGCAACAGCGATTCCATCACCACCTGGGTACGTTGCGAATCCAGCGTGCCGATCATCGGTAGTGCCAGCACGCCTTCCCACAGCTTCACCACCGGCGTGGACAGCTCCAGCATCTCTTCCTGCTGCCGCACGATGATGTCTTCGCGGGTCTTCTGGAACGCCTTGACGGTGTACAGACCCAGGCGGTCGAGCAGTTCGGACAGCGCCCACAGCTGCTGCCCGAGGTCTTCCGGCGTGCTGGCGTATTCGCGCTGCACCAGCTCGAACAGCACGCGTTTGAGCGAGAAAATGAAGTTGGCGGTTTCCTGCGAATCGAAACCGCGCGTGGCGCGATCGCGCGAGAGCGTCTCCAGGAAGCGCCGCACTTCGCTCCACTCGGCGCTGTCGAGACTGCTGCCGTCGTCCTTCAGCGAGGCGACCAGCAAGCGTAGGAAGTCCGCGCCCTGGGCCTGCAGATCCTGCCGCGAGATGCGCGCATCGTTGCCAAGGCCCGACCCCAGCCAGGCGGCCAGCAACGCGGCTTCCTGGTCACGAATCGCGTCGATCGAGCGCTGCTGCAGTGCCACCATGAGATCACCCGCCAAATAAAAGTAGAGAGGCTGGGCATGCGGGCTGGACTGCGCCCTGTCCGACGCGGCGCCCCCACGCCGATGCGCAGCAGAGTAAAGCAATTCAGATTCGGCAACCAGCACGTAAATCTGTAGCGGTCAGAGGACGCCACCGCGGCAGTTTGACATTGCAGCGCCACCATCGAACGTGCGCCGGGCCACGCCTGCAGACAACGCCCGCGCGGCGCATCGATGACGTCCGGAGCGGGCCGCCGCGACGGCGGCGTGTCTCTACCCTGCTGCATCGGGTGCGAACGGCACCACCCTGCATCCGTCCTTCGCATCGGCGCGTTGCCGATGTCGACGGCCGCGAGGCGTAGTTGCCGGTTGACTCGTCCAGGAATATCCACGACCCGCACAATGCAGACCGGGCGGCGGCCGACGGGCAGATGGCGCTGGTGATGATCGGCCGTGCGCACCTGGCCAACCCGCAGTGGTCGTCTCCGGCGACACTGGTACTGGGCCAGGTACGCCCGTCGTGGACGCTGCCGGCCTCCTGCGCGCACTGGCTGGAGCGCTACGGCAAACGCAGTTGATCGTCGGCATGCTGCAAGGGTGCCGCTGGATGCGGCAGCCTCGCAGCCAGCGCAGCGTGTGACCCACCGGCTGCCTTACAGCCCGTAGCGCTCCACCGCATCCAGATGCGGGCGCGGATCCTGATCGCAGGCCTCGGCCAGGCGCAGCCAGCACATCGGGTGCGACCAGCGCGAGGTCGTACAGCGCAAGACGCGATGCAATTCCTGCGGCGAGACGTTTTCCGGAAGCGCCACCGTGAACAACACCCCCGCCAGACCCGAGGTGGGGTCCTCCGGATCGAACGCCTCCGGGTGTTCCGGGTCGACCACGCGGTAGTCCGCGCGGCTATGCCGCCACAGCTTCCATCCACGCATCTCCAGGTCGGCACGCAAGGCCTCGACCACCTCTTCTCCCGGGTCCACACCATCCACCAGCCAGCTGCTGCCGTAGCCGCCGGTCTGCAGCACGTGCACCTGCGCATAGGTCGGCACGAAGCGCTCGCGCTCGGCGTCGTCTTCCGGCGCCGGGTACAGCAACTCGGCATCGAACACGACCCAATCGCCCACATGCTGGCGGCGGTGCGCGGGCGCATTTTCGATGATGCGCGCCGTCACCGGGCCGGTGCGGCGCGCGTAGTACTCGGCCACTTCGCCATCGTCGACGCAACGCACGATCACCCAGCCCCAGTCTTCCTCGACCACCCCGCTGGTGCTGCTCAGTTCCATGCCGATCGCCGCTGCCGAGGCCCGCACCGCGTCCCAGTCCTGCGCGGCGCTGGCCGCGGTCATGTGGTCCCAGTGCGCCGAACGTGGCTCCTCCATCAGCGCGATCAACCGGCGATACACCGCGGCCGCCTCGGTAAAACGGCCGGTGGTGAGATACATGCGCGCCAGCAATCCGCGCGCGCCATGCGAGCCCGGGGAAAGTTCCAGCAGCGCCGTGCAGGCCTGCTCCAGCGCCGGCCAATCGGCCAGCCGCTGCGCCAGTTGCGCCTCGCACCACAACGCCACCACCGGCACCTGCGGGCGATACAGCAGCGCCAGGCGGCGCACACCGGCATCGTCGCCACGGCCCAGCAATAAATTCATCAGGCGGAAGGTCGGACTGGTTTCGTGGTCGGCATGCCGCTGCACGAAAGACCACAGCAGCGCGATGGCCTGCTCGTCCGCCGCGCAGGCGCTCAGCGCCGATGCCGCGGTGTCGACCAACTCGGCGTCGTCGGGGCGCTCGGCGGCCGCCTGCAACAGCCATTGCGCTTCACGCTCCGGGTTACGCACCACCTCGTCGCCCTGCGCGCTCAACCACGCCAGCAACTGTGCGGCTGGCACCGGTGGCGCCTCGCCGGTGGAGGCCGCCTCGATACGCGCGGCCCAGCCATCCAGCGCCTGCGTCGCGCCACGGTCCTGGCGCAGCTTGGACGCATGCGTGCGTGCCAGGACCAGATGTCGGCGCGCGGTCCACACCGCGCCGCGCTGCAGTGCCAGGTCGATCGCCAGCTCGGCCGCCTCGATCAGAATGCGATGCGCACCGACCTGCGCGTAATGATCGAGCATCAGCTGCAGGCGGCTGCCCAGATCCCAGGTGTTGCGTGCAGGCGCGCGCGCGACCAGCACCGCCACCGCGTGCAGCCAGTGCAGGCGATACCGCGGCGCCACCTCGCGCCACGGCAGCAGCGACTCCATCGCTTCGTCATCGCGATGCAACATGGCCAGCGCGCGCGCCTTCTGCAAGCGACGCGGCTGACTGCAATTAGCCCACTCCGCGCCTTCGCGCGCCGCGTCGCGTTCGCGTTGTTCGATCAGAGCCAGCGCCTCGTCTGCACGCCCCAGCGACAGCAGGATCGAGATGCGCATGTCCGGCACGCCATCAAAGATCTCGCCGCCGTGCGCAACGATGGTCTGCGATTGTTGATCCAGGTACGCCAGTGCAGCGTCGCCGCGACCGTCGTCGAGCAGGGCATCGGCCTTTTCGCAGCTCAGGCACTGATAGCATGACCAGCTCGGGTCGATGCGGCCCAGGGTTTCGTCGCAGACCTCGATACGCTCCTGCACCCAGCCCGGGCCATCGATATTGGCGTAGCACGCCGCCAGGTCCTGCGTCACGCACACCGATTGCGGGCACTCCACTGCATCGGCACGGTGCGCCCGCTCGAACAAGGCCACCGCATCGCCCAGCGCACGCTCGCCCTCGCACAGGTTGCCGACCCGGTTGCGCATCTCCCAGTGGCCGACGAACACCTCCAGCCACGGGTTGGCGAGCGTCTTGCCCAGCGCACGCGCCTCGGGCAACAGGGCCTCGGCGCGCTCGATCTGCAGATCGCAGATATGGTCGGTCAGGCGCGTCAGCAGCTGCGCGTTCTGCGGCTGCCCGGCGTCGCCCAGGTCGTCCTGCAGCTTTTCCACCCAGTTCCAGATTTCCATCGCGTGCGTCCTTCAGTGCGGCGCTCAGCGCGCCAGCAGTTGCGTCACGGCCCCGGCAAGATCGCCGAACGCCTGGTTGAGATCCGGACCGCCCGACGCGCTGCCGCCGGGCGGCGGCTGCGTGCGCCCCTGTGCCGACACGATCACCTTGAGCGAGCGCAGCAGACGCGCGGCAACCGCTGCCTGCGGGTTGCCGGCGCGCTGCGCGGCCAGCAATGCCTGCAACGCCGGGTTGTCCAGATTGAGATACAGCCGCTGGGTCTGACGTGCTTCGATGCGCGCGGTGAACTGGCGCGCCAGCCGCAATGCGGCGGTGGACACCCGCTTGTCGTTTTCGTCCTGCTCCAGCCGGCGTTTGAGCTCGGCCTCGCGGTCGGGCACCACCACCAGCGGCAGTTCTTCGGGGCTGAAGCGCGCCGGCACCAGCGCTTCGCCATCGCCCAGGTGCTGTTCCAGCCACGCCAGTTCGTCGGCCGGCAACGTGTCCAGATGGAACAGTTGGCGGTTGCCGTGCTCGGTGCCCAGTTCGACCAGCCGCACCCCCTTGGCCTGCGCCCAGCGACGCAGGAACGGCACCACCGCATAGCGGTTTCCATAGGCCACCGGCACGCCCATCGCACGGAACAGCATTTCCTCGAAACCGCCGTCGCTGTCGAGGATCACATGCACCGCGCCACGCGCCGGCAATTGCTGCGCCGGCAGGTCGCCCTGCGAGGTGGGTACGCGCACGTGTTCCAGCAGCAGTTCGAACAGGCGCTCATCGCACAACGCCGCGCCGAGCAACGCTTCGTTGTGCCGCAACAGGATGCGGCGCCACGCCTCCGGTTGCTGGCGCGCCACCTCCGCCAGCCCCTGCACCAGCGCCTCGGACAAGGCATGCTGCACCGCACTGTAAACCGTGTCTCGCTGCAGATCCTCGCGGCTTGCGGTCGGGGTCAGGCGGTTGGATTCGATCACCCCGCCGATGAAGCCCGCCCACGGTGGCAGCAGTTCGCGCGCATTGTCGTCCAGCAACATGCCACGCAGAAACACCGACAGATTGCGGTTGTCGCTGGTGCCATAGGTTGCGCCGTCCTGCACCCACAGCAGGCCCACCGCATCGCTGCCATCGTCGGCACGTACCGGCATGCAGCACAGCGGTTCGAAGTTGCGCTCGAAGCGTGCCGCGAACTCACGTTGCCGGCGCCACGCCTGCACCGGATGCAGCGGCACCACATCGTGCGTGCGCCACGGCGGCGGCTCGGGATTGATCGGCTGCGCATCGGCGCCGACCCAGATCGGCTCGCGCAGCAATGCGCAGTAACGCGACAGGATCTCGTGCAGCCGCCCCTGCTGCGCCAATGGCACATATTGCTCATGCAGTTCCAGCACCACCTCGGTGCCGACCTGGGCACGCGCCGGAATCGGGCTCACCGTGTAGTGCTCGGCATTGCTGGAGATGTAGCAATGGCCCAACGTCGGGCTCTGGTAGGAGGTGGTGCGCACGGTGACGCGCCGTGCCAGCACGAAGGCAGACAAGAACCCCAGCCCGAACATGCCGATCAAACCGCTGTCTTCATGCCCGCCCTGACGCAGCCCGCGGGTGTATCCCACCCCGACGGTGGCCAGATAGTCGTGGATTTCCTGCTGGGTGAGCCCGGCACCGGTATCGATGATGCGCACGATGCCCTGCGCCGGATCGGCCTGCACATGGATGCGCGACTCGCCATGCCAATCAGGCTGCTCCAGGCGGCGGCGCAGAATCGAATCGTGCGCGTTCTGCACCAGCTCGCGCAGCGCGACCACCGGCGTGGAATACAGATGCTTGCTGAGGACGGACATCAGTCCATTGAGATCGACGCCGGCGCGGCGGATCTGTGAGGCGTCCGTCGCCTCGGAGATAGGATCTTGCATGATCGTCGTCGTTTCCTTGGCGGCCACGCCCGTCCTCGGACGCGCCTCCTGATGGCAGTGCGAGCCGGCAAGGATAGCCGCTGGCCATCTTGTACGCACGTCTCACTTCGGCTCCTGCCCTACCGTGCGTACAGCCAACGGCGCCTGTCTCCGGTCATCGAAAACGACGCGCCACGGCCCGGCATGCGCACCGGGCCGCGGCCGGCTCGACTAGCGCTGCAAGGTTTCCATCGGCGCCTCGTTGAAGTGCTGGCGGTACCCCTTGGCCAGCGCTGAACGACTGCCAACGCCCCAGCGGCTGGCCGCCTGCAGCACACTGCCGCATCCGCCGTCGGCCAGCAGTTCGTCGCGGATGCTCTGCATGCGGTAACGCCGCAGGACCTGGGTCGGCGACAGCCCGGTGGCCGACTTGAACGCCTGCTGCAGCGCGCGCCCGGTCACCCCGATCTGCGCGGCGACTTCATTGATCGACAGATCCGAGCGGTGCGCGTTGGTGATCATGTAGCTATACGCGCGCCGGTACTTGGCCGGCAACCGCGCGGAGATGTCGTCGCTCACATGCGCAGGCGTGCCGCTTTCCAGCAGCCGCGGCGCCTGCACTTCGCTGCGCAGGCATTGCACCGCACCCAGCGCGTAGCGGTTGTACAGCAGCAAGGCCTGTTCGGTACGACCCAGCGCCTGGCTGATCTTGGCCTGGCAATACTCGTACTCCAGATTCCAGCGTGGCGCGTGATGCCGCCCGGCGCCGGCCAGCGCACGCTCGGCCAGATCGGCCCGGCCCACCGCCAGCGCCGCCAGCGCCAGCTCCACCTGCGCATCCTGTCGTGCGCACGGCGGGCAGCCGTTCGCTGCCGCCGGCAATGCATCGATCTGGGCGTCGAAACCGAACGTGTCGCCGCCGGCAATCCGCAGCAGGTTGCGGACATGCCGCATGCGCTGCGCAAGCACCGGCATGCTCTCGGCAAGATCGGCAATGCAGGCCCGCAGTTCGCTGGGCTCGAACGCATGCGCGGCATCGTCCTGGCGCAGCGTGGCCTGCCAGAACACGTGGTCGCTCATGCGGTCGGCACGGCGGATGCGCAACTGCGCAATCATGTCCAGCCGCAACGCGGTGGTGATCCGCAGCCAGTCCGAGGCTCCGCTTTCCAGCTCCGCCAGCACCTCGTGCGCCCGCTCCAGGGTCTGCAGTGCCAGCGTGCTCTGGCCAAGGTGGAAATGGATCAGCGCCTTGCCCAGCAGGCTCTCGCCGCCCAGGCAGGCGGGGGTATCGCGATCCATCGCCAGCTGCGCGAAGCAGTTCAATGCAGCACTGAGTCGGCGCTGGCTGAGCATCAACCACGCGGTATTGCGGCAGGAGAGCAGCCGCAGTTGCCGCTGATGGCCACGCATTGCCTTCAGTGCGTGGCGGTAGGCATCTTCGGCCTCTTCCTGGTACTCCAGGATCAACAACGCATCGCCACTGGCACCGAGCAGGACGACCTCATCGTCGGTTCCCTCGGGCGCGGCCTGTCCATCACGGCGTTGTTGAAGATGTTGCAGACCTTGCGGCCAGGCACCAACCAGCATCCTGCTTGTATAGGTAGGAAGACGATCTGCGTACGACAGGGCAGAAATCGCTGCGAAGTAGGTGGAAAGGATCATGCCGGGCTCTCTCATAGGGGGATGAGCAAATGACAACAGCGCGCCGCTCTCGCTGGCGCAAACGATTGTATGCAGCGGATCCAATGGAATTTCTCACCTGGGAGCACCGCAAAAATCAAAAAACCTCACTCTGTCCACCACCGGCGCTGCCGTGCGTTTTGCATAAGCGCCGCTGCAGTTTGCGTACGCCAGAGAATGTCTAGCGCAGGACATTGCAACCGATTCGAGCGTGTATCGAAGACACGTTGGCGGCACTTCCTGCGCGCTCATTGCACAACGTCTGCCAACACATCACCTCGATGTGGATTTTGGGCGGTTAGCTATCGCTTCGCATCGGCACGTGTGATGATCCAGAGCATTCAGCGCACGCGCGTCGGCCACTCATAACCGAAGTCACTTTCTGGTTACCGACCCCGCGAACCTATTCCAAGTGCGATGCGCGAGTGTCCTAATCGCAATACCCTGGTCTAGACCTCTCATGACCAATTCCATGGCTGCGGCCCAGCCACCTGCACAGCTGGAGCCGCCAGGATTGCGCTGCCAACTGCGCGCCTATGCGTCTTCCGTGTCGCGCATGCCCTGTGCGTAAGAGCTGCATTGCGCATACATGAGCGCAAGCTAAAGCGCGGCTACCCGAACCCGAAGAAAAGTGCGCAGCAGTGAAACTTTCTGCCTTTGGAATGGTACATACCATTCGTCCGACCTCGGTCAGACCCTTCCCCCGGCAGCCCGATGGTATGGCGATGCACTTATCCAGAGATGTGGGTTTCAACATGGCGCCAACCGCCCATTGCCGGCATCCAATGCATGGCCTGTCTGCGTGCCAGCACGGGAAGGCCGGCTGATGCACGGCAACGCCTCCGGAAAGCAGGGATCGGCTTTCCTGTTGACGCAGGACGCGCGCCTGGCCTCGCAGGTCAATGCGAGCCTTGCCCCGCTGACTCCCCACGTTGGGGTGTTTTCCGATGAACTGGAACTCTTACGGACGCTGCGGCATTCGCCCTGCGAGCTGCTGATCTTCGACGCCACTTGCGTGACCTCGGACGACAGCTCGGTGCTGGCCTGGCAGCGCTGCCACAGCGGCCATCCCACGCCACTGATCGTGCTGGGGCGGTTCGACTGCCCGAACGACATCCTGGCCTGGTACCAGTCCGGCGCACAGGAAGTGTTAGCGCTCCCATTCAACTCGCACGAGCTGCAAGTGCGTGCGGCGTTGGCGGTCAGCCCGGCGCCCCAGGCCTGCCAGGAAGCCCAGCAACTGAGTGTCGGCCCGTACCAACTCGTGCGCGAGGAAAACACCGTCTACCTGCATGGCAAGCCGATCGTGCTGACCTCGCGCGAATTTTCGATTGCCTGGCTCCTGTTCTCCAGCCCTGGCGTGTGCTTCCGCCGCTGCCAGTTGGCCAAGGCGGTCTGGGGTAGCCACACCGAATTCACCGACCGCACGATGGAACAGCACATCTACAAGCTGCGCAAGAAATTGCAGCTGTGCAATCACAGTGGTGCGGTACGTATCCGGACCGTGTATTCGCACGGATACAAGCTGGAACTTGCCTCATCAGACAAGGATCCGCTTTTGCCAGGTAAGAGCCTGAGTGCAACCACTGCGCATCATTCGGCCGCCTGCTGAGCAAGCTGCCGATGACTTCGTGCCCCATGCCACGCGCTGCGCCGTAGACATCCGGCCGCGTAAACGACGATGGCGCAGGGGATGCCCGCGCCATCGTTCGATCACGCTCGAACCAGCTGCTTACAGCTTCGGGCTTTCGCCGTACTGATTCGGGCCGGGCGTACCTTCCAGGCACATGAAGACAAGCACGACAAGACCGCCGACGTACGGCACAAAGCTGATCAGATAGAACCAGCCCGACTTGTCCTGGTCATGCAGGCGACGCACGGTCACCGCGATGCTCGGCACCATCATCGCCAATACCACGATGATCATGATGGCGAACACCAGCCACGCCAGCGGGCCGGGGTTGCCGTCGCCGCCCATGACCGCTGCCGCAATACCGAACATGATGGTCAGGACGACCAGGATGATCGCCTGCAACAGCATGAACATCCAATATTCCTTGCGACGCGAACGCCCTTCGAAGTCGGCATAGCGCTTGAGCGGCAACAACATCCATTCCATTGTGTTTCTCCAGTACGGCAGTCAGCGGTGTTTGTGATCCGCTGCTCAGTGCAGCGGCCGCGCATGTTGCCATAGCGCACATCGGGTGAAAACGATTTCTGTCTCCATAGACGCAGATGACACCGGGCCAGCCGACAGACGGTCGCAGCCTCGGTAGAGGCCGTTTCTGCCGGGACGGCGCACTGTCCAGCAGGCTGGATTCGGAAGGCGTTCGGTGTCTCGCGACAGCGCAACCGCCTGCTGCAGCTGCTCGCGGTGCCCTGACCGGCAACGGGCCGACCGGGTTGTCCTCGTGCAGGCTGCCTGCACGAATCAGGCGGGAATGCCGCTACTCTGCCGCCGCTTCCAGCGCCTGGCTCAGCCGCTCCACCGCGATGATCTCCATGCCCTTGATGCTGGCAGTCTTGGGCGCGTTGGCCCGGGGCACAATTGCGCGCTTGAAGCCGTGGGTGGCGGCCTCCTTCAACCGGTCCTCGCCGTTGGGCACCGGGCGGATCTCGCCGGACAGGCCCACTTCGCCAAAGGCAATGGTCTTCTCGGACAACGGCCGGTCGCGCAACGAGGACAGCACCGCCAGCAGCACCGGCAGGTCGGCCGCGGTTTCCTGCACGCGAATGCCGCCCACCACGTTGACGAATACGTCCTGATCGCCCACCACGATGCCGCCGTGCCGATGCAGCACTGCCAGCAACATCGCCAGGCGGTTCTGCTCCAGCCCCACGGCGACCCGCCGCGGATTGGACAAGGGGGAAGAATCCACCAGCGCCTGCACTTCCACCATCAACGGCCGGGTGCCTTCGCGGGTGACCATCACGCAACTGCCCGGCTGCTGGGTACTGCCGCCGGACAGGAAGATCGCCGACGGGTTGGAGACCTCCTTGAGGCCCTTCTCGCCCATCGCGAACACGCCCAGCTCGTTCACCGCACCGAAGCGGTTCTTGAACGCGCGCAACAAGCGGAACCGGCTGCCGCTCTCGCCTTCGAAATACAGCACCGCATCGACCATGTGCTCGAGCACGCGCGGGCCGGCAATGCCGCCCTCCTTGGTGACATGGCCCACCAGGAACACGGCGGTGCCGGTCTCCTTGGCGAAGCGCACCAGCCGCGCCGCGCTCTCGCGTACCTGGCTCACCGAGCCCGGCGCTGCGGTCAACGACTCGGTCCACAAGGTTTGAACCGAATCGGCCACGATCAGCTTCGGCCGCGCCACGCTGGCATGCTGCAGGATGTTTTCGATGCCGGTTTCGGCCAGGGCGTTCAGGCCTTCCAGCGGCAGGTCCAGGCGCACCGCGCGCCCTGCCACCTGGGCCAGCGATTCTTCGCCGGTCACATACAACACCGGCAACGTGGAGGCCATGCTCGCCAGAGCCTGCAGCAGCAGCGTCGACTTGCCGATGCCCGGGTCGCCGCCGATCAGTACCACTGCGCCCTCGACCAACCCGCCGCCCAACACCCGGTCGAACTCGCCAATGCCGGTGGACACGCGCGCCTGCTCGGTCTGCTGCACATCCTTGAGTGCCATAATTTTGGGCGCTTCGGCCTTGCCGGCCCAGCCGCTACGCCGCGATGCCGCTGGCGATGCCTTGCCGCCCGGCGTGGCGCTTTCGAGCACGATTTCGCTCAGCGTGTTCCAGACACCGCATTCGGTGCACTGCCCCTGCCACTTGGTGTACTCGGCGCCACACTCGCCGCAGACATAGGCCGTCTTCGCCTTCGCCATCGCTCTTGCCCATCGTTATTGAAGCAGGAGGATAGTGGCTGACGGTCTCAGTGTGCGCGACGCGAGCTTTGCGGGATTCGGGATTCGGGATTCGGGATTCGGGATTCGGGAGTCGGGAGTCGGGATT
>NZ_JSZE01000009.1 GCF_000802365.1 Xanthomonas cannabis pv. cannabis | reverse complement strand
CCGCCGAGCTCACGCGGGGTGGACAGCTTGGCGTCGAGCGCGCTGTCCGAGGACACCGCACGGCCTTCGCGACCGCCGGTTGCGGTGGCGTGGGCGGTGTAGAGGATCTTTTCGGGTGAGGCCATGGTGGTTCTCCTGATGAGCGCAATGCGCGGTGAGTGAATCGGCAACTATTTAATAGGGTGCGATGTATCAGACGGTAGCAGGGCGCGACGACCCGCCTTATCCCACGCCCAGGCTGGCGCGTAGCTTTTCCAGATCCTGCTTGAGCTGGACCAGTTCATCCAACGAGCAGGACGACGCACACAGCACCTGCTCTGGCACGCCACCGGCCTTGCTGCGCAGCGCGCGGCCGGCATCGGTCAGCGCAATGATGACTTGACGCTCGTCGACGGCAGCGCGCGTGCGCGTCACCAGACCGGCGGCCTGCAGCCGCTTAAGCAGCGGCGTCAGCGTGGCCGAATCCAGGTGCAGGCGCTCGCCGATCTCCGACACGCTGCGGCTGTCGGTCTGCCACAGCACCAGCATCACCAGGTACTGCGGATAGGTCAGGTCCAGCCCCTTCAGCAGCCCGCGGTAGAGCTTGTGCATCGCCAGATTGGCCGAATACAGCGCAAAGCACAGCTGGTTGTCGAGCTGCAGCAGTGCGTTTGTCCGGGCGGTGGCGGTGTCCATGGGTTGCACTTTACATCGCGCGCTACTCAATAGCAAGCGACTTTGCGTGGGCGATCATCACAGCCACGATTTGCCGCAGTCCCGCAGCGCAGCCCTCCGAGCGATAAATAAATCGGGAGCGCATCGCCGGCCATTGGCTGCGCGACCTTACCGCTGCCCTCAGAGCGCTTCACTTGAAGGGAGGCATCGTCCCTGGTGTAAGACCTGCCGGCTGTGACGCGGCAGTTGCAAGAGCCTGGCAGCGACGCAATCGGCGCAACGCTCCTGTGGCCTGCGCTTGTCACGCCATCAACTCACGCCCGATGCGCCGTTGCCAGGTAGTCCGCGCTCTGCATCTCGATCAAGCGTGAAGCGGTGCGCTCGAATGCGCCGGCCAGGCGCTGGCCGCTGTACAGGTCTGGCGGCGCGTCCTGCGCGGTGCAGACCAGATTGACGTGGCGGTCGTACAACTCGTCGATCAGGTTGACGAAGCGACGCGCGGCGTCTTCATTGATGCGGTCGAAGTGCGGGATGCCGCCAAGCAACACGGTGGTGAATTCGCGCGCGATCTCGATGTAGTCGCTGGGTCCGCGCGGGCCTTCGCACAGCGCGGCAAAGTCAAACCAGGCGATGCTCTTGCCGCGCGCGCGCACCGGGATCTTGCGCGATTCGATTTCGATATTGCCCGCGCGCGCGTCGGCATTGCCGCTCAACTCGCCCCAACGTTGCGCAAGCCAGTTGTCGGCCTGCGCGTCCAGCGGCGCGCGGTACACCGGCGAGCGCGTCAATGCGCGCATGCGGTAATCCTCGGTGCCTTCGGCATAGAGTTCCACGCAGAACTTCTGCAGCAGGCCGATCGCCGGCATGAAGCTGTCGCGCTGCAGGCCGTTGGCATAGAGGTTTTCCGGCGCGGTGTTGGAGGTAGTCACCAGCGTCACGCCTTCGGCGAACAGGCGCTCGAGCAGGCGCGCCAGCAACATCGCATCGCCGATGTCGGTGACGAAGAATTCGTCCAGCACCAGCACGCGCAGGTTTTCGCGCCACTGCTGGGCAATCTTGGCCAGTGGATCGCTTTGCCCGGCGTGCTCGCGCAGCTGCTCGTGCACGCCGCGCATGAAGCGGTGGAAATGGGTACGGTACTTCTGCTTGATCGGCAGGCCGTCGTAGAACAGGTCGACCAGAAACGTCTTGCCGCGGCCGACTCCGCCCCAGAAATACAGGCCGCGCACCGGCTCGGGTTTCTTCCAGAAGGCCGAAAGCCGGTCCAGCCAGCCATCCTGCGCGCTGTCCACCAGCGCCTCGTGGATACGGTCCAGTTCCGCCAGGGCCGCCTGCTGGGCAGGGTCGGCGCGCCAGTCGCCACGTTGTACGCCGGCGGCGTAGCGCTGCGACGGGGTCATCTCACTCATTGCGTTCTCCGCGGGCCGGCTGCTGCCCTGCCCGCTCAACGGCGCATCGCCAGGCGATACGCGTGGTCCATGCCGCGGTCAGACGGCGGCCGGCAGCCAGCGCCGGACACCATGCTGGATCGCACCGCGCAGGTCGATCAATTTGCGGTGGAAGAAGTGGCTGGTGTCGGGCATGCGCACCAGCTCGGGCTGCTGCTCCAGCGTGTCCAGCCAGTCGTACACCGCCTGCGGGTCGACGATTTCGTCGGCATCGCCCTGGATCACCAGCCACTGCGCCGGCGGCTGCATGTCACTGAAATCCCAGCGCCCCGCCGGCGGTGCGATCGAGATCAACGCCTGCGGCGCCAGCGCTCCGGCGGCGCGCAACGACACATACGCGCCGAAGCTGAAACCGGCCAGCCACAGCGTGTCGTCCGGCCGCTGCGCGCGTACCCACTCGGCCACTGCGCGCAGGTCGTCCTGCTCGCCATCGCCATGATCGAACACACCGGCAGAGGTACCGACGCTGCGGAAATTGAAACGCACCACGGTGATGCCGAGCTCGCGCAGCGCGCGTGCGGCCATGGTGACGACCTTGTTGTGCATGCTGCCGCCCTCGGTGGAGAGCGGGTGGCAGACGATGGCGGTGACCGGTTGCACGGCCACGTCCGCGTCGGGCAGATCCACCGCGACATCGAGCGGACCGACAGGCCCGCTCAGCGTCAGCGCTGCGGATTCGGTGGGGAATGGGGGATTGGACATGGCCTCATAATAGCCGCCCCGCTGGCCGCGTTCATCGCCCTGCCTGCACACTTCGTTGCGTTGCCCATGCATTTTCTGTTGTTTGCCGTCATTTGCAGTGTCCTGGTGTCGGTGTTGTTGAAGCTCGCGCCGCGTCGCGACATCGACGTCTTTCAGGCCATCACCTGGAACTACGCCACCGCCAGCGTGCTGGCCGTGGGACTGCTCGAACCGTCGTTTGCCAGCCTGCATGCACCCGGCACGCCATGGCTCGCGCTGCTAGGGCTGGCAGTCGCGTTACCAGGCATTTTCCTGGTGTTGGCGCGCTCGGTGCGGGTGGCCGGAATCGTGCGTACCGATGTGGCCCAGCGGCTGTCGTTGCTGCTGTCGCTTGCAGCCGCATTCACGGTATTCGGCGAGCACGCCGGGGTCTGGAAACTGGCAGGCCTGGGCATCGGCGTGTTGGCCATCGTCGGCATCGTGCAGCGCCCGCGCGCAGCGCCTGCGGTCGAGCCTGTGTCGGAACCGCTGGTGCAGGCACGCGCGTGGCCGTGGCTACTGGGCGTCTGGGCCGGTTTTGCGCTGATCGATGTGTTGCTCAAGACCATCGCGCTGTCGGGCACGCCCTCGCTCACTGCATTGACGCTGTGCTTTGCCCTCGCCTTTGCGCTGCTGCTGTGCGCGCAGGTGTTGCGCGTGCGACGTGGTCATCGCCTGCACCTGCCCAGCATCGCCGCCGGCTTGCTGCTGGGCGTGCTCAACTTCGGCAACATCCTGTTCTACGTGCGTGCGCATCAACACCTGGCGCATAGCCCTGCCACGGTGTTTGCGGCGATGAACATCGGTGTGGTGGTGCTCGGCGCGCTGGTCGGCATGCTGGGCTTTGGCGAACGCACCACACGCTGGACCCGCGTGGGCCTGGCATTGGCGGTGGTGGCGATCGCAGTGATCGCGTGGGGATCACGCTGACGCAGCGCGTCGTGGCGTGATGACGTGCACGATGGCCGTGCGCGTCATGCGCCAGCACGCCGGGCTTAGCGCTCCCAGTGCGGGAACGGGTCATCCAGCAGCTGCCAGTGTGCCGGACCCTGGCGCAATTCCTGGTCGCTGAGCAGGCAGGCATCCAGCGCCGCGCGGGTGCGCGGTGCATCCATGTCCACGCCGATCACCGCCAGCTCCTGGCGGCGATCGCCCCACAGCGGGTGCCAGAGCCGCTGCATGGCGGCATATTCGTTGGGGTCCCCCACTTCGTGCAGCTGCGGCAGCGGCGCGCTCCAGCAGTGCGTCTGTTGCCGCTGCCAGCCGATATCGGTGTAGGGCAGCGGGGTGATGCTGGTTTGCTGTGGCTGGCCGATCGCCTGCGCATCCACGCGATGGCGTGCGGCAAACCAGAAGCCAGCCGCACTGGTCTGGGTGGCGCCGCCGACGCTGGACAATTCGCCCACCCAGTCCATACGGCTGGCCAGCCAGAAGAATCCCTTGCTGCGAATCACCTGTGGCAGACCGCTGCCCACCATGCGCGCGAAGCGCTGCGGGTGGAACGGCCGACGTGCGCGATACACGAAACTGCTGATGCCGTACTGCTCGGTTTCCGGCGTGTGCTGGCCGCGCAGTTCCTGCATCCACCCCGGCGCCAGCTGCGCACGGGTGAAGTCGAAGCGCCGGGTATCGAGCAGCTGCTGCAAGGGCACATTGCCATGGGCCGCATCCACGATCGCCGCCTCGCGATTGAGCGCACGCAGCACCGCGCGCAGGCGCTGCAGCTGCGCCGGGTCGATGCGGTCGCACTTGCTGATCACCAGCACGTCGGCGAACTCCACCTGCTCGCCGAGCAATTGCACCAGTCCGCGCGTGTCGTCCGGGCCGGCCTGCTGCCGCAGTTCGGCCAGGGTCGCGACCGAGCCGAAGTCCTGCAGAAAACGGCAGCCATCCACCACGGTCACCATGGTGTCCAGACGGGCGATATCCGACAGGCTGAAGCCATCGGCATCGCGCACGGCGAAGGTGGCCGCCACCGGCATCGGCTCGGCAATGCCGGTCGATTCGATCAGCAGGTAGTCGTAGCCGCCGTGTTCGGCCAACCGCCGCACTTCCTGAAGCAGATCATCGCGCAGGGTGCAGCAGATGCAGCCATTGCTGAATTCCACCAGTGTCTCTTCGGTGCGCCGCAGGGCCGCACCGCCCTCGCGCACCAGCTGCGCATCGATGTTGATCTC
Organism: Xanthomonas cannabis pv. cannabis; assembly: GCF_000802365.1. Classification (GTDB taxonomy): domain Bacteria; phylum Pseudomonadota; class Gammaproteobacteria; order Xanthomonadales; family Xanthomonadaceae; genus Xanthomonas; species Xanthomonas cannabis. The sequence goes on along the minus strand of NZ_JSZE01000009.1, from coordinate 32,634 downwards.
GCTCATGTCGTTGACGATCACCGCCACGCGCAGGCCCTCGCGGTTATGCAGGATGCGATTGAGCAAGGTGGTCTTGCCGGCGCCCAGAAAGCCGGACAGCACGGTGACGGGCAGACGCGAATCACGCTTGGGGGACAGGGACATCCTGACGGCCTGGCTGGAGTGAAGTGTTACTATATAACATTATGCCGACAGGACACTGTAGATGCGCGCCACCACTTCCCTGCTGGACAGCTCGGCCATCGCCTTGTCCGGGCTGTGCCTGCTGCATTGCCTTGCCCTGCCGCTGTTGGCCGCCGCGCTGCCACTGCTGGGCGCCTGGAGCCGGGCCGAATGGGTGCATGTGGTGTTTGCCACGGCGGCGGTACCGCTCAGCGGCTACGCGTTGTGGAGCACCCACCGCCGGCACGCGCTGCCGCCACCGGTCTGGGTGTTGGCGATCTGCGGGCTGACCGGGCTGGTGCTCGGCGCGAGCGGTCTTGCCGGCGCGTGGGAAACACCGATCACGGTCGTCGGCAGCCTGCTGCTGGCAAGCACCCACCTGGTGAATCTGCGGCTGCGGCGCCGACACGGAAACTGCGCGCGCTAGCGGCAGGAGCGATCACCGCGCCACCTCGATCCCCGGCCTGCGCTACAGCGAGAAGCCCAGCAATACCGGGTCGTGATCGGAACTGCGCCACGGGCCGGGCAGATTGCGCTTGGCATAGCCGGCCTCGTCCATCGCATCGGCATTGATGTGCCATTCGACCGCGCCGCGCAGCTGCTTGGCCATGGCCGGGCTGAGCAGCGCGTGGTCCAGGCGTCCGCTCATGCCGTCGTAGACGTAGCTGTAAGGCTGCTTGACGCCAGCCACGGCGAAGGCGTCCTGCCAACCGCTGGCGCGCAGGCTGCGCATCGGCGTTTCCATCGCGTAGGCATTGAAGTCGCCCAGCAGCACGGCCAGCCTGGTCTGCGCGCCGGTGGGGTCGGTCTGCAGCCATTGATGCAGGCGCTTGGCCGATTCGGTGCGGGTGGCGTTCCAGCAGGCCTGGCCGTCCTGCTGGTCGGCATCGGCGCCGCTGGCGGAGCCGCAGCCCTTGGATTTGAAGTGATTGGCGACCACCACGAAGGTCGCCCCGCGCGTGCTGCGGAACGCCTGCGCCAGCGGCACGCGGCTGTGGTTCTCGAACGGCCCGCCGGTCAGCGTGGCCGGCTTGCCCACCGGGGTCACCTGCGAGCTGCGATACACGATGCCGACCCGGATCGCGTCATCGCCCGGACCGCTGCCGGTATCGACGAACTGCCAGTCCTTGTCCTTGCTGGCGGCGTTGAGCGCAACCACCAGTTGCGCCACCGCCGTATCGGCGCCGCTGCCGTCGTTTTCCAGCTCCATCAGCGCGGCCACGTCGGCGCGCAAGGGCACGATGGTGGCGACCAGCTTGGCCAGCTGCGCCTGGAACTGTTCGTGCGTGCGCGCGCCGCGCTTGGTCGGAAAGCCGCCACCGCGTCCATTGCCATTGAAGAAATTCTCCAGGTTGAACGAGGCGATGCGCAGGTCGCCACCCACCTGTGGCGCCACTGCGGTGGGCATGGCCGGCACGGCCAGCGGCGTGAGCACCTGGATGCGGTACCGGCCGTCGTAGCGCTGATCGACGATGCCATCGACCGATTTGAGCAGGCTGCCGCTGCGCAACGCCGCATCGGCCGGCAGGTAGGACACCTGCTTGGGGCTGCGCCCATTGCGTGCATCGTCCAGCAACACGCGGCGACGCGCGTTATCGGCCTCCACCTGGGCGAAGGCCGGGGTGCCGGCCGCCGCCACTTCGCTCGGCTGCCACAGCCGCCCACCGAACGCGGCAACCAGCTCGCCGTCGGCGTCCAGGCGATCGCTGCCGTTGAGCGTCAGCGCGGCGATGCGCACGTGTTCGCCTTCCAGCGCTTCCCAGTTGGCCGGCGGCCCGCTGAGCATGCGCACCGGCACCGGCTGGCCGCTGGCAAGCCGCTCGATACTGCTGGCCTCCAGCGTGGTCAGACTCGCTTCGCCACCTGCCGAGACCTCGCGCACCGTGCCGACGATGCGCACGCGGTCGCCCACCGCCACCTCGGCATTGCCGGCACCGGTGACGAACAGCCCGTGCGAGCGCCGCGGCTCGACGCCCGGCTGCTGCACGAACAGGCCGGCCAGGCCCACCCGCGTGTCGGCCGTGACGATGCCTTCCACCTCGACCGCCCGGCCATCGTACGGGCTGCGGGTGTCCTCGCCCTGCACGTCGGCAATCGAGAGCCGCTGCGCGGCACCGTCGGCAGCGCTGCAAAGCAGTGGCGCCAATAGACCGACCAGACCGAGCACAAGCAGCGGGCGATGCGACATCGAACGACTCCAGATGGGATGGATCAAACGCAAGCGCCGCCCGGAAGGCGGCGCGAGAGGGTGAAGCGCGGGAACAGGCTAACAAACCGCAGTGACGTGCCGCCAGGCGTGTCCTTTACGGGACACGCGATGTGACCAGTAGGCCGCACTGACACTCCGCTGCGCTTGCCCGCACCTGGTCTGTAGGCGACACATCCGATCAAGCGACGGGCAACACTAGCGATTGGCAGTGCAGGAGCGCCAACGGCGCAGCACGCTACGCGATGCCCCACAGCGACCTTACTTCAGATTGCCCAGCATCCAGTCCACCGTTGCACGCACCTGTTCTTCGGTCAGCGCCGGGTTGCCGCCCTTGGGCGGCATGATGCCGCCATCCGGGCCGGTGTAGCCCTCGATCGCGTGCTTGTACAAGGTGTCCTTGCCCTGGGCGATACGCGCATCCCAGTGCGAGTGGTCCAGCGTCGGCGCCTTGCCCACGCCGGTGGTGTGGCAGGCGGTGCACAGGTTGTCGAAGATGGTCTTGCCGTCGGTGGTGCCACCGTAGGCCGACTGCGATGAGGCCTTGGCCAGCGCTGCCGCCTGGGCGGCTGCCTGCGCCGCCGCACCGGTGGTGCCGGCATAGACCGCGCCGGCCGGCGCGATGCGCTGCTGCACACGCTTGGCGGCAGTCGGCGAGACCTCGTCGGGAATGGCGCGTTGCAAATACGCTGCCAGGGCGATCAGGCCCAGGGTGATCACTACCAGTAATCCGATCACCATCGAGAATTTTTTCAGGAACTCGAGGTCGTAATTCCGCACGCGCTCACCCCTGGCTGTTGGTCGAAGACCTCTGCTAGCGCCGGAGTATAGAGCACAGTTCCTGCCAGTCTGACCAGCGTGCGTGACAGGGATTGCAGCCAATGTGCAGCCTGCCCCACCTGGAGATGGTTCCTGCGCACGGGCACGCTCGCGCCTGCCGGCAAATTGCCGCAATGCCGCATGGCGCGTTGGTCTGGCCCGACGGAATTGCGTATCATTCCCATCAATCCACGGGGACGCGCCTGTCGCCTCGCCCGGTCCGTTACCAGGAGTCGCCGCGATGAAATCCTTCCTGCTGTCCTGCCTGGCCCTGGCCAGCCTCAGTCTGTCCGCCCAGGCCCACGAAATCTGGATCGAACGCGATGGCAGCGGCCCGGTGCGCATCTTCTTCGGCGAGCCGGCGCAGGAAACGCTCGATCACGGCCAGGACGAGATCAAGCGCGTGGTCAAGCCGACCGTGTTCGGTACTGCCGGCAAGGCCGGTGCACTGCAACGCGGCAGCGAGTTCCTGACTGCACCTCTGTCTGGCGCGGGCGATGCCTGGTTGAGCGACGACAGTGTGTTCGAGCCGTGGAAGGGTGAGGCCGGCGGCTTCGAGACGGTGAGCTATTACGCCCGTGCCGGCCGCGCGACCCCGTCGGCCAAGCTGGATCTGGAACTGGTGCCCACCACCGCCAACGGCAGCACGCTCACGGTGCTGTATCGCAACAAGCCGCTGCCCAAGGCCGAGGTCACCGTGATCGACCCGCAGAAGTGGCAGAAGACGCTGACCTCCGACGCCAAGGGCCAGGTCACCCTGCCCAAGCTGCGCCCCGGTCGCCACATCCTGGTGATGAACAACAAGGAGCCGGTCAAGCGCGAGATCGCCGGCAAGCAGGTGACGCTGGTGCACCACATCAGCACGCTGACCTTCGTCGCCGAATAAACCGGCCACCTCCAACGCTTGCCTGATGTCCAGCGCCCCGCCCCTGTCGCTTCCCTGGTTCAGGCGCCCGTGGCTGGGCGTGCTGGCGCGGACGTTGGCCGCGATCGTTGGCGGTTATGCGCTGGCCAGCGCCACCAACCTGTTGCTGGCCCTGGTCCTGCCGATGCCGCGCAGTGAAGCGGTGTTGACCAGCATGCTGGTCGGCATCGTGGTGTGCGCCTGCGCGCCGCTGTGGGCATTTGCCACCGCCAGCGTGTGGCGGGCCTGGGCGGGAATCGCAGTTCCGGCGGCGCTGATGTTCGCGCTGGCGGCCTGGCTGCAGCGGGGAGCGGCATGAAGCAGGGGTTTCGCCAGTCGATGGCATGGCTGCATACCTGGACCGGCCTGCTGGTCGGCTGGGTGCTGCTGCTGATCTTCATGGGCGGCACCGCCAGTTACTACCGCGATGAAATCAGCCGCTGGATGCGTCCGGAGCTGCCCACCACCACGGTGAACAGCGAGGCCGCCGTCCGCAGCGCCGAGCAGTATCTGCAGACACATGCAGCAGACGCAGTGAGCTGGAACATCACCTTGCCGGACGCGCGGACGCCGGTGGTCAGCATGTACTGGCAGAACCCCGCACCGGCCGACGGCAAACCGGCCAGCCGCCGCGAGATGTACGGCAACGCCATCATCGACCCGGCCACCGGCAAGGAGATCGCCGCGCGCGACACGCTGGGCGGCGACTTCTTCTACCGGCTGCACTTCGACCTGCATTATTTGCCGGTTCTGTGGGCACGCTACATCGTCGGGTTCTGCGCGATGTTCATGCTGGTGGCCATCATCAGCGGCGTGATCACGCACAAGAAGATCTTCAAGGACTTTTTCACGTTCCGCCCGGGCAAGGGCCTGCGCTCGTGGCTGGACTTCCATAACGTCAGCGCAGTGACCGCGCTGCCATACCACGCGATGATCACCTATACCGGCATCGTGACCTTGATGTTCATGTACCTGCCGTGGGGCATCAAGGCACGCTACGCCAGCGACGAGATGCGCTTTTACGACGAGTCGGCCAACCGCGTGGCCGACACCCGGCAGGCGGCCGGCACGCCGGCGCACATGCTGCCGCTGGAACAGTTTGTGGTGCGCGCCCGCAGCGACCTGCGTGGGGGCGAGATCGGCAACGTGGCGGTGTCGCTACCCAACGATGCGCATGCGGCAGTCGGCGTCAGCCAATTGGCCGCGCAGCTGTCCAGCACCGCGCCCTCCATCCTGTACGACGGCCTCACCGGCGCGCGCCTGCAGCGCAGCGGCGTGCCCGGTGGCGCGAGCGAAACGCGCGGGGTGATGGTGGGGCTGCACATCGCGCACTTTGCCGGTCCGTGGCTGCGCGTGCTGTTTTTTGCTTCCGGCCTGCTTGGCTGCCTGATGGTGGCCAGCGGCGTGGTGATGTGGGCGGTGAAGGAACGCCCCAAGCACCTGAAGGCCGGACGCATCGGGTTCGGACTGCGCCTGGTGGACGCACTCAACATCGGCACCGTGGCCGGGCTGCCGATCGCCTTTGCCAGCTTCTTCTGGGCAAACCGACTGTTGCCTGTGGCGCTGGAAGCGCGCGCAGCGATGGAAGCGAACCTGTTCTTTGCCGCCTGGGCCAGCGCGTTGTTGGCTGCGTTCGTCTGGCCGCGCCGCGCGATGTGGAGCTGGCAGCTGTACCTGGGCGGCGCGTTGTTTGCGCTGGTGCCGCTGCTCAACGCGATCACCACCGATGTGCATCTGGGCGTGACGCTGCCGGCCGGCCAATGGATGCTGGCCGGCGTGGATCTGGTCTGCCTGGGCCTGGGTATCTGCCTGGGCATTGCCGGCTGGCGCTTGCAGCACTGGAAGGCGCCGCAATCCGCGGCTGCCCGACGGACGCGTGCCACGGTCGCCGCCCCGGCGCAAAACAGCGTGCCGATGCAGGAAAGTGCATGAGCGTGATGCTGTTGCTGGCGTTGAATTTTTCCGGCTTCGCGGCGCTGTGCCTGGCGATGGAAAAACACCAGCACGAGCTGCGTGGCCGCAGCCTGGGCGCTGCGCGCACGCGGCAGTTGCGCAGCATCGGCTGGCTGTTGCTGCTGCTCACCTTTGGCCTGGCGGTCCGCGCGCAGGGGTGGGGCATCGGCCCGGTGCTGTGGCTGGGAACGCTGACTGCCGCCGCGGCAGTGCTGGCACTGTGGCTGCTGCCCTATCGGCGTGGCGCGGTGCTGCCGGCCGCCATCGCCGTGCCGGTGTTGGCTGGCGCTGCGCACCTGCTGATGGGCTGAGACCGCGGCCGATTATGGCGGCGGATCGCCCCAGCTGCGCCCATCGCGTGGCAGCCGGCCATCGTCGAGCACCCGCAGCACCTGCTCGGGCTGCAGCATGTCCAGGAACAGCACCACGTTGACCCCGTCCGGCGCTGCCAGGCTGGGAAAGATCACCCCGGGAATCTGCGCCTCACGCAGCAGGTCGCCGAGCACCCAACTCACCGGCTCGACCTTGGTGACCAGGGCCTTGCGCCAGTCGTCGGTCCAGTCGGCCCAGAGCGCGTCCCAGCTGGCATCGAGCAGGCGCAGATCGGCCAGCGCCGGCAGCTCGGCTGCGTAGCTGACCAGCGTGAACGGCGGCAGGAACGGGGCGGCCTGTGCGTATTCGGCCGCCGCCGTGTCCAGTTGCAAAGACAGGTACAGCGCCGGCTGACCGAAACGATTGAAGCGCCCGCCCGAGCGCGCCGCACCGGCACCACTCAGGGGTTCGGCGGCCCAGCGCGGAGTGAAGGCGCGATACAGCGTGCAGTGCGCCGGAGCGCTCAGCTTCAACCGGCGGCCCCCGAGGCGACGGTCCGCAGGTAGGTCAACGCATCGTCGGTGCGGCCCTGCTTGACCACCTCCAGCAGGGTGGCGAACTCGAAGACGGGGATCGGGGTGTTTTTCAGATGGAACACCACCTGATGTTCGTCCGGCTGGATCTGCGCCATCGCCACCAGCAGCCGCGAGAGATTGCGCAACACTTCCTGCACGCGCGGGCTTTCCGGATGCACGCGCAGGCTGTTGCGATGCACGCCGGCCAGCTCGGCCAGCTCCTGCTGCGACAGCTCCAGCAGGCCGGCCATGGCTGCCGGCGACAGAATGGTGCGGTCGGGCGCGCGCAACCGCTCGGTCAGGGAGAGGGGATTGAGGACGGCGACCATGGGTGTGCTCGGGCAGGTGACGTGCACAGTATATGCACAGCAATCAGCATCCATCCAGCACGGCGGGATGCACGGTCAGCGCAGTGTCAGACCTGCCTCACCCCCACCGCACGCAGGCAAAAGCCGCTTATCGCTTCGACCAACTGTTCGCCTTGCTGCGGGTCGCCGCGACTGGGCGCGATCGGCCCGACCAGGGCCTCGGTGAAGGCACCCACGATGCAGGCTGCTGCGGCATCCAGTGACTGTTCGGGAAATTCTCCGGCGGCCACGCCTTCGGCCAACAACTGCCGGAACACCTCGCCGAACAGGCGACGGCCGCGGATGCGCTCGGCATCCACTTCGCCTTCCACCGGCTCGGCGATGAAGGCGTATGCCAGCGCCGGACCGGCCAGCGCGCGTCGTACGAAGGTGGCAATGGCGGTGCGCAGGCGCTCGGCCGCACTGGCATCGGTGGTCGCGATGGCACGCAGGAGGGTCATCTCACGCTGCACCGCCGCGTTTAAAACTTCCACGAAAAGCTCGGCTTTGGACGGGAAATGCCGATAAATCTGCCCGGTCGACACGCCAGCGGCTGCCGCCACCGCGGTGATCGGGGCATTGCGGTAGCCGCCCTCGGCGATCAGCGCGCGGGTCGCGTGCAGGATGCGTTCGCGGTTGCCGGCCAGGCGTTCTTCCATCAGGGCGGAGCGTCGATAAGCCATGGTGTGATTCTGGGTTCAATAGTTGAATTTTAGTTCACTTTTTTGCCGGGGACGGCTAGGCTGCCTGCTTACGCCGCGCGGCCCGCCCGCCCCCACCCGGCACGTCCCGATCCCTGTGGAGTTGCTCCATGCATGTGCCGTCCTTGAATTTCGAGCTTGGCGAAGAGATCGATCTGCTGCGCGAAAGCGTTGCGGCGTTCGCCAGCCACCATATCGCCCCGCTCGCCGCGGCGGCCGATCACGACAATGTCTTTCCGTCGCAACTGTGGCGCCTGTTCGGTGAGCAAGGCCTGCTGGGGCTGACTGTGGAAGAAGAATACGGCGGAAGCGGCATGGGCTACCTGGCGCATGTGGTGGCGATGGAAGAGATCTCGCGGGCCGGGGGGGCCATCGGCTTGTCGTACGGCGCGCATTCCAACCTGTGCCTCAACCAGCTGCGCAAGAACGCAACGCCCGGGCAGAAGCAGCGTTATCTGCCCAAGCTGTGCACGGGCGAGCATGTGGGCGCGCTGGCGATGAGCGAGGCCGGCTCCGGCTCGGACGTGGTGTCGATGAAGCTGCGAGCGGACGCGCGCGGCGACCGCTACGTGCTCAACGGCAACAAGATGTGGATCACCAACGGCCCCGACGCCGACGTGCTGGTGGTCTACGCCAAGACCGACCCGGACGCCGGCGCGCGCGGCATCACCGCCTTCATCGTCGAAAAAGGCATGCCGGGGTTTTCCACCGCGCAGAAGCTCGACAAGCTGGGCATGCGTGGTTCCAATACCTGCGAGCTGGTGTTCACCGATTGCGAAGTGCCGGCCGAGAACGTGCTCGGCACCCTCAACGGTGGCGTGCGCGTACTGATGTCGGGGCTGGATTTCGAACGCGTGGTGCTGGCCGGTGGCCCGCTGGGCCTCATGGCGGCGGCGATGGACGTGGTGCTGCCCTACGTGCACGAGCGCAAGCAGTTCGGGGAGCCGATCGGCACCTTCCAGTTGATGCAGGCCAAGCTGGCCGACATGTACGTGGGGCTCAATGCCTGCCGCGCGTACGTCTATGCGGTGGCACGTGCCTGCGATGCCGGGCGCACCACGCGCCAGGACGCGGCCGGCGCCATCCTGTATGCCGCCGAGAAGGCCACCTGGCTGACCGGCCAGGCGATCCAGGTGCTGGGTGGCAATGGCTACATCAACGACTACCCCACCGGTCGCTTGTGGCGCGATGCCAAGTTGTACGAGATTGGCGCGGGGACCTCGGAGATCCGGCGCATGCTGATCGGCCGCGAACTGTTCGAACGCACCGCCTGACGGAGCCCTCATGAGCGTGATCACCAGCCAGCTGCAGATCAGCGGCGAGAGTTTCCAGGCCAACGCGGCGGCAATGCGCGTGGTGGTCGATGATTTGCGCCGCACCCTGGCGCAGACCGCGCTTGGCGGCAACGAGGCGGCGCGGGCAAAGCACACCGCACGGGGCAAGCTGCTGGTACGCGACCGGATCGATGCGCTGCTGGATCCGGGCAGCGCCCTGCTGGAGATCGCACCGTTCGCCGCGCACGGCATGTACGACGACCAGGTGCCGTGTGCGGGTGTGGTGGCCGGTATCGGCCGCGTGTCTGGCGTTGAGTGCGTGATCGTGGCCAACGATGCCACCGTCAAGGGCGGCACCTACTACCCGATGACGGTGAAGAAGCATCTGCGCGCGCAGGACATCGCGCAGCAGAACCGCTTGCCATGCATCTATCTGGTCGATTCCGGCGGCGCGTTCTTGCCGCTGCAGGATGAAGTATTCCCCGATCGCGACCACTTCGGGCGCATCTTCTACAACCAGGCCAACCTATCGGCCAACGGCATTCCGCAGATCGCCTGCGTGATGGGCTCCTGCACGGCCGGCGGTGCGTACGTGCCGGCAATGAGCGATGAGACGGTGATCGTGCGCGAGCAGGGCACGATCTTTCTCGGCGGCCCGCCGTTGGTGAAAGCAGCCACCGGCGAAGAAGTCACTGCCGAAGCGCTTGGCGGTGCCGATGTACATACACGCATCTCCGGGGTGGCCGATCATTTTGCCGACAACGATCTGCAGGCACTGGCACGCGTCCGCGCCATCATCGCGCAGCTCAACTGGCGCAAACCGCCTGCATCCCTGGCACTGCAAACGCCGGTGCCGCCGCGGCATGCCGCCGACGAGCTGTATGGCGTGATTCCTGCCGACACGCGCAAGCCGTTCGACGTGCGCGAAGTGATCGCGCGCATCGTCGACGACTCACGCCTGGACGAATTCAAGCCGCGCTACGGCAGCACCCTGGTGACCGGCTTTGCGCATCTGCATGGCTACCCAGTCGGCATCATCGCCAACAACGGCATCCTGTTTTCCGAGTCCGCGCTCAAGGGCGCGCACTTCATCGAGCTGTGCACACAACGCGGCATTCCGCTGGTGTTCCTGCAGAACATCACCGGCTTCATGGTCGGGCGCAAGTACGAACACGGCGGCATCGCCAAGGACGGCGCCAAGCTGGTGATGGCGGTGGCCTGCGCCAAGGTACCCAAGTTCACCGTGGTGATCGGCGGCTCGTTCGGTGCCGGCAACTACGGCATGTGCGGCCGCGCGTATTCGCCGAACTTTCTGTGGATGTGGCCAAACGCGCGCATTGGCGTCATGGGCGGCGAGCAGGCCGCCAGTGTGTTGGCGACGGTGCGCCGCGACGGCATCGAGGCCAAGGGTGGGGCATGGTCGGGCGAAGAAGAAGACGCGTTCAAGGCGCCGATCCGCGCGCAGTTCGAACAGCAAGGCCACCCTTACTACGCCAGCGCACGCCTGTGGGACGACGGCATCATCGACCCGGCCGATACCCGGCGCGTACTGGGCCTGGGCTTGTCGGCGGCGTTGAATGCGCCGATCGAACCGACGCGCTTTGGCGTGTTCCGGATGTGAGCACGACCGTTGGCCAGCGTTGCATGTGCCGGCGTATGCGTCTACGTGCGCTGCGGTCAAACACAGTGCAACGCATGCCGGCAGCATGGAACACAGACATCGCAATGGCTGAGCGCAGCACGACATCCACCCGCGCTCATGCGCGCGACCACCGCCACGATGGCGATGTGCAGAGACCGACCCGATGACACAGCACGACCCCGTCGCCACCGTAGCGCAACGCCCCTTCGACAAGGTCCTGATCGCCAATCGCGGCGAGATCGCCTGCCGGGTGATCGCCACCTGTCGCACGCTCGGCATCGCCACGGTGGCCGTGTATTCGGATGCCGATCGTGATGCGCGGCATGTGCGCCTGGCCGATGAAGCGGTGCATCTGGGTCCGGCGCCTGCACAGCAGAGTTATCTGCGTGGCGAAGCGATCCTGGAGGCAGCGCGCCTCACTGGTGCGCAGGCGATCCACCCGGGCTACGGATTCCTCTCGGAAAACGCGGTCTTTGCCGACGCCTGCGCGCAGGCCGGTATCGTGTTCATCGGGCCCCCGGCCGCTGCAATCCGCGCGATGGGCGACAAGAGCGCGGCCAAGGCATTGATGCAACGCGCCGGCGTGCCGCTGACGCCGGGCTACCACGGCGACGAACAGGCACCGGCGTTCCTGCGTGCGCAGGCCGATGCGATTGGCTACCCGGTGCTGATCAAGGCCAGCGCCGGTGGTGGTGGCAAGGGCATGCGCCGGGTCGATGCCAGCGCCGCGTTCGAGGATGCATTGGCCAGCTGCCAGCGCGAAGCGCAGTCGGCGTTCGGCAATGCTCATGTGCTGGTGGAAAAATATGTCGAGCGCCCGCGCCATATCGAGATCCAGGTCTTCGGCGATACCCATGGCGAGGTGGTGTATCTGTTCGAGCGCGACTGCTCGGTACAGCGCCGCCATCAAAAGGTATTGGAGGAAGCGCCCGCGCCCGGCATGACCGAGGAGCGCCGCGCAGCGATGGGCAAGGCAGCGGTCGATGCCGCACGCGCGGTGGGTTACGTGGGCGCGGGAACGGTGGAATTCATCGCCGGGCCGGAGGGCGATTTCTATTTCATGGAAATGAACACCCGGCTGCAGGTGGAGCACCCGGTGACCGAATTGATCACCGGCACCGATCTGGTCGAGTGGCAACTGCAGGTTGCCGCAGGCGCACCGCTGCCGCGCCGCCAGCACGAGTTGCGCATCCACGGGCATGCGCTGGAAGCTCGCCTGTATGCCGAAGATGCCGAGCGCGGCTTCCTGCCTTCCACGGGCACCTTGCGCCAGCTGCAGTTGCCTGCCGCCAGCGCGCACGTGCGCATCGATGCGGGCGTGGAGCAAGGCGACAGCATCAGCCCCTACTACGACCCCATGATCGCCAAGCTCATCGTCTGGGATGTCGACCGCCCTGCGGCACTGGCACGCATGCACGCTGCGCTGGCACAGGTTCATGCGGTCGGCGTCACTACCAATAGCGCATTTCTGGCACGCCTGATCCGCACCCACGCGTTCGCATCGGCCGATCTGGATACCGGGCTGATCGAGCGCGAACACGCTGCGCTGTTTGCCGACGCCGCCGTCCCCGAGAATGCCTGGTGGTGCCTGGCTGCGGTCACGATTGCCGAAGCAGCGCTGCAGCCTGCGCCGGATCCTGCCGATCCGTTCTCGCCATGGCAGACCGCCGACGGCTGGCGGATCGGCGCACATGCGGCGCGCAGCGTGCAGCTGGAGGCGGCGGGCGAACATCGCACGCTGGGCGTGCGTCGGCTCACCGATGGCTGGCAGGTCACCCATGCCGGCCAGACGCATCACCTGCGCCACCACTGCCACGGCCATGACGTACGCGTGGACATGGATGGCCGGCAGTGGCGTGCGCAGCGTCTGCGCGACGGCAATACGGTGACCGTGATCGGCTCCACGCAGCGCGCGATGTTCCGCCACCAAGATGCGCTCGAGAACGCGGACCAGCCCGCGCACGAGGCCGGCGGCCTGACGGCGCCGATGCCCGGGCGCATCGTGTCGCTGGCGGCGGCGGTGGGCCAGCCGGTCACCCGCGGGCAGGCGCTGGTGGTGCTGGAAGCGATGAAGATGGAGCACACCCTGCACGCGCCCGGCGACGGCATGGTCAAGGCCTACCTGGTGGCCGAGGGCGATCTGGTGGCCGACGGTGTCGCGCTGGTGGAATTTGTGTCCGCATCTGCGTAGTGCCGCATGGGAGCGTGACCAACGGCACGTCCGCTGGCGCAGGCGCTGCCCCTAGCGTGGGCACTCGGCCGGACTGGCCGTCTACCCTCCGGAGGCTTCATGCAACGCTTGCTCCTTGCTTCCAGCATGCTGCTGGCGCTGTCTGCCTGCAGCGACAAGACCGCTCCTGCACCCGACAAGGCCACACCGCCAGCATCCGCCGCAGCGGCGGCGCCCACGGCGCCCCCTGAACTGATCACCCGCGAGGCGCTGTTCGGCAATCCCGAGCGCGCCAATGTCAGCATCAGCCCGGACGGCAAGTATCTCAGTTGGGTCGCACCGCTGGATGGCGTACTCAATGTCTGGGTGGCGCCAGTGGATGCACCGGACCAGGCGCGCGCCATCACCAAGGACACTGCGCGCGGCATCCGCTCCTATTTCTGGACCTACCAATCCAACACGCTGCTGTATCTGCGCGATACCGGCGGCGATGAAGACTTCCATCTGTTCGCGGTCGACCTGACCGATGGCAGCAGTAAGGACCTGACCCCGTTCAAGAAGACCAATGCCGAGGTGTACCGCGTCAGCGCGCAGCATCCGGACACCATCATGGTCGGCATGAACGACCGCGACGCCAAGTGGCACGACCTGTACCGGGTGGAGCTGGCCTCGGGCAAGCGCACCCTGGTGCAGAAGAACACCGACAGCCTGGACTCCTATCTGCTGGATGGAAACTTCCAGCTGCGTTACGCCACGCGTGCCACCGACGACGCCGGCCGGGAACTGCTGGTACCCGATGGCAAGGGCTGGAAGCCTGTGGACCGCATTCCATTCGAAGATGTCACCAACACCTTGCCCGACGGGCTGACCGACGACGGCAAGACGCTCTACATGCAGGATTCGCGCAATCGCGATACCGCCGCCCTGTACGCCATCGACACCGCCAGCAATGCACGCACGCTGTTGTTCGAAAGCCCGCGCGCCGACGTTGGCGCCACCTTGAACGACCCCAGGACCGGCGTGGTGCAGGCGGTATCGACCAACTACCTGCGCGAAGAGTGGAAGGCGTTGGATACCGGCGTTGCCACGGATCTGCAAAAACTCAAATCGCTGGGCGCAGGCGATGCCAGCGTTGCCGCACGTACGCTCGACGACCGCATCTGGATCGTGGGCTATTCGGCAGCAGAAACGCCACTGACTTACTACCGCTACGATCGCGCCGATGGCGGCAAGCTGACCAAGCTGTTCTCCGCACGACCTGCGCTGGAGGGCAAGCCGCTGGTACCGATGTGGCCGCAGGAACTGACTGCACGCGATGGCCTCAAGTTGGTCAGCTACCTCACCCTGCCCGCTGAAGCCGACGCCAATCACGACGGCAAGGCCGACAAGCCGGTACCGCTGGTGCTGTTCGTGCATGGTGGCCCGTGGGCACGCGACAGCTACGGCTACGGCCCCTACGAGCAATGGCTGGCCAACCGCGGCTATGCGGTGCTGTCGGTGAACTTCCGCGGCTCCACCGGCTTCGGCAAGGCATTCACCAATGCCGGCAACGGCGAGTGGGCCGGCAAGATGCACGACGACCTGCTCGATTCAGTGCAATGGGCGGTCAAGCAAGGCGTCACCAAGCCCGAGGATGTCGCCATCATGGGCGGCAGCTACGGCGGCTACGCCACGCTGGTGGGCATGACCTTCACCCCGGACGCCTTCAAATGCGGCGTGGATATCGTCGGCCCGGCCAATCTCAACACCTTGCTCGGCACCGTACCGCCGTATTGGGCCAGCTTCTACAAGCAGCTGACCCGTCGCATGGGCGACCCGGCCACCGAGGCCGGCAAGCAGTGGCTGACCGAACGCTCCCCACTCACCCATGTCGACAAGATCAGCAAACCGCTATTGATCGGCCAGGGTGCCAACGACCCGCGCGTCAAGCAGGCCGAAAGCGACCAGATCGTCAACGCGATGAAGGCCAGGAACATCCCGGTCACCTACGTGCTGTTCCCGGACGAAGGCCACGGCTTCCGTCGCCCCGAGAACAGCAAGGCCTTCAACGCAGTGACCGAAGGCTTCCTCAGCCAGTGCCTGGGCGGCCGCGCGCAACCGATCGGTGCAGACTTCGACGGCTCCAGCATCACCGTCCCGGAGGGCGCAGACAAGATCAACGGCCTTCCCGACGCGTTGAAGACACATACGCAGGCGATTCGGCAGTAGGGCGCACGTGGCGGCATCGGCCACAACACCTGCATGACCGGCGACCTCCAGTCGCCGGTTCATCGTGTCAGCAATTCAATCTGCTGATGCAAGTGCAAGTTTCACAGTCGATCGCCCCGTAGGAACAGCTGCAAGTGCGCAACACTGCAGCGACGCGTCGAAGGCAGATGACGCCGAATCGTCGGGTCGCTGCGCCGGCGCACGGTCGTGCGTCCATCGCTGCCCATGCGTCATCACTGATCGGCGTCCAGTGTCACCGCTGCGCGGTGCTTGCGCACTCAGCTAGCATGCAGAATCCCTTATCGGAGACCTGACATGTCGCCATTGCTTCGCTTAGCCACCGCATTGTCGCTTGCCGTTTCGCTCGGTTCGGCTACAGCCGCGACGCCAGTGCCAGACCTGCAGTTGTGGCAGCTCTATCAGCAGAGCCTGCGGCGGGCCAAATATATCGATCTGACCCATGCCTTCTCTCCGACACAGCCGGTCTGGCCCGGCTTCGCGCCAGCCAAGTTCAAGCCTGCGGTGGCGGGCAAAACCTTGCCCGGGTTTGCCACCCAAGGCGAACAATTCCGCTATGACGCACACGGCTTCGTCGCCACCGCCTATGAACTGAGCACCGACCAGTACGGCACGCAGCTGGATCCACCGGCCCACTGGAATCCCAAAGGCGCCACCATCAGCGACCTTCCGGCCACCTACGCGGTGCGCCCGCTGGTGGTCATCGATATCCACGAAAAAATCGAAAAAGATCCCGGCTACCACGCCAGCGTCGCCGACGTCACCGCCTGGGAGCGAACCTATGGGCCTATTCCGGAGGGCTCGGTGGTGATGTTCCGCTCCGACTGGTACAGGCGCTGGAACCAGACCCAGCGCTTTGCCGAAAAACCTTTCCCCGGTGTCAGCCTGGCCGCGTTGAAATATCTGCATCTGCAGCGACACATCCTGTTCCACGGCCATGAACCGCTGGACACCGATACGACCGACACCCTAGAAGGCGAACAGTGGCTGCTCCACCACAACTTTGCCCAGGCCGAAGGCGTGGCAAATCTCGATCAGGTGCCGCCGTCCGGCGCCCTGATCGCTATTGGCTTTGCAAAACCCGAAGGCGGCACGGGCGGCTTCGCCCGCTACATCGCCATCGCTCCACCCAACTGGTCCCACGGGGTGTCGGTGGATGAGGTTCCGGGTGCGCCATTGGCGGAGCACGCCCATCCGCTGATTCGCGACGTCGATGGCGTCATGCGCGAGCATCCCTAGCCAATCGCCGGGGCAAAGCCGTCACCATCCATAGCGAACGGCAACTCTTTACTGAGTGGCTCGCCACTTCCTGCAAAGCTTACTTGCTCCCGATTTTCCGCCATTCCCATGCGACTTGACTCCAGCTAGTGACCTGCCCAGACCTCGTAATTGGGGTCCAGCTCCATGGTCTTCATGACCTCGCCACGTACGCCAAATCCACAGATCGCCATCACACCCTCCATGATGGGCTCCAGCCCAAGCAGGTCCTCAACCTGCACCTCATTGATCGCGCAGGTCACAAATGCGCCTAGCCCTACATCTGTGGCTGCCATGTAGAGCGTCTGGGAAAAATGACCTGCCTCCAATGCGAGTGCGCGATAGGCCTTTGCGTGCGCGCGATACTTCCAGAAGTTGCGGTAGTAGCGGGGACACAGCGCCACAATCACTTGCGCGCCGGAAAACCAGTCCTGTCCCGCAAGGATCTTCAACGCCACGCCCTCCAGGTCCGGTACCTGGGTGTCCAATGGCTCCAGCGCGTGATCGATCGGAAGGTAGTGGTATACCCCGTCGATAACGCCGGAGACGTTCCTGATGAGTAGATAAGCGTCCAGCGGATGCAGGCCGCCGCCCGACGGACTAGAACGCTTTAGAAAGACGGTATCGGCATCTGCCTGCAGCACTGCATTCGCAGCGAAGGTGCGCTCGATGATCTTTGAGAAAACGTCAAACTCCATGCAAGCCTGGGCATCGAAGTTCCGGCATGTTGTCCGCTTCCGCAGCACCGTGTCGAGATAGACATCGGAACCTCGCAGGAGCGCGACCTGTCCGTCGCTGCCCCGTACGATCTGCTCTGGCGGTGGCGGACCGAAGGTCGACAACAACGCTGCCGACGTATCGGCGCCCGCATCCCTGGCAGCCCTGGCCGAGTCAACATTGCTCCATCGAGTGAACGCGTGATACGTCGCGGCCAATGGATGCCACTGGCTTTTCCGCTGAATCTCATCGCGGTCGTGTGTCAGGCTGGGATTCGGATCGCCCGCCAGCAGCAGTCCTTTTTCCAACAATGACTCCACAACCGAGCTGTCCCCGAGGAGTCCTTGATGCAGCCATTGGCTCGGGCTGGTTCGGCCCAATAGAAGCACTTCATCCTCGGTGAGTAGGCGTTCCGCATCCAGATGCGGCGCCAGCGCGACCCAATGCCTGGAGCGCGTGGTACCCGCTCCTCCTGCACATAAGCCGATAAGGTCGATCTCTACCGATTCCCTGGGTTCAACGTAGACAACTGCACAGCGCCTCACCAACATGATCCAACGCTCATCATCGAGATTGATCTTCTAGCGGTCTGGAATTAGATTTCTTGAAGATTCCCTACCGTTGATGAGCATGACCGAGAACGACAAACGCCCAGCTCCGCTGCAACCAGAGGTTGCTCACAAGCTTCTGGACCTCTTGGCCACCGACGATGCATTCCGTGACCTGTTCAAAAAGGATCCCAAGGCTGCCTTGCTGCAGGTCGGTTACCCCTCGGAGGACGCCGAGCTCATGGCTTCCCAGCTCAAGGTCGATGCATTGGCCGACAAAGACACGATTGCGCAGGCACGTGACGAAATTCATGCCAGCCTGACGTCCTCGGTCAATATGCAGCCGATTCGTTTGAACGTGCCATTGGGTTCGTCACCGCAACTCAAGAAATGATGTCGCGACGGCAAGTAGTCTTGCGTTACTTGCCGTCAGCCATCGCTGCATCGAAAACGTTCATCGGCTGCTGGCACCATCCGCATCCACCGAACTCTGCATAGGCTCTGCCATGTGCATTTTTCAGCCACGTCTTCTCGCTGGCGGCAGCGCGTGAATCCCCGAGTGCCGTATAGGCTTCTTTGAGGACCACGTGGTACTGGTAGGCTTCATTTCCATCAAGGCCTGGCTCCAGCAACTTGATCGCCTCCTGGGCATGCCCCTCCAAAAGAGCCATGCGCGCCTGTAGAAGAACGACGAGCTCGGCAACAGACGGCATCCTGGCCAGTTCCGGCTTAGCTAGCAGCGCGCGCAGTACCGACTTGGCAGCAGCGGCATGGCCCATCCGCTGCCCAATGAGGGCAAGCGATGCAGCAACAACGGCATCACTTCGCTGCGCGACGCCCTCGCCACTTTTGGCAACGCTCGACAATGCCACCGGCACCGCTGCATCGATGGTTTGCAGCGCGTCTGCATGCTTGCCCTGCGCATATTGCGCCGATGCTTTGGCGACCAGTGACTGCTGGTACCGCGAGGAGGCATGATCGATCGAATCGGAGATTCGCGCCATTTCCACCAACGCCTGCTCCCTGCGGTGTTCGTCGATATAGATGGACACTTGATCAAAGTAGGCAACGTCCAGACGCCCCTCCGCCGGCCAGATCGCATGGGCTGCCGGGAAATCGTTCAGGACCGCCAAGGTCACCGCTTCCCACACGGCTGCAGACGCCAGCCCCGCGGCTCTGGCGGAACGAAATGTCCCTAGCGCCTCGGAGGTCTTTCCCAACGCCAATTGCATACGCCCGACCATCTCCAACGACAGCGGGTCGAAATCGTAACGCGATGCCGCTGCCCGCTTGGCGTAGACCAGCGCTTCCTTGTAGCGGTTACGCACTTCTAACGCATAGGCGGTGTTTTCGGCTGCGGCAAAATCGTCTGGATACAGGTTTGCCATCTGCATCCACTTCTCGTAGGCATTTGCCGGATCCTTGATCTGCGCATACCAGGCGTCGAGATAGACCTGCTCGCGCGGAGGCAATTTTGCCCGCAGACTCAATGCCTTTTCGAGATAGGGCAAACCGATCGACGTGTTTTCGAGATAGAAATAGCAGCGGGCGACACCGACGTTTGCCAAAGCGAATGTCGGATCCAGTTCCACGGCGCGCAGGTAGTAATCCCGGGCGCGCAAATAATGGCCCACACCGAACTCACGCTGGGCTAACGCATAGGCATTCAGGGCATCCATGTTCGCGGTGGAGACGCGCGGCAAAGGCGCGGAGTTTGCCTTGATGGAAGCCAGCGTTTCCCCAAGACCTTTGCGCAGGTTCGAACTCACTGTATCCACGGAAGTGAGCAACGAACGCTGCCCGCGGCCTTCCGCTTTATACATGTAGACCGTCGCCTGGGTGGTTGGATCGATCACCTCTACCGTGAAGCGGAGGTTGCCCCCGATATCGGCAACGCTCGGCAATATCAGCGCCTTGGCGCCAGCCCGCATTGCAACTTGCGCACCAAGCGCCCGATCCACCTTGGTGCGATCGCTTTGTTTCATCAGCTCCAGCATGTCATGCGCACGTTTTTCAGAAATCAGATTGACGTGCTTTGACTGCTGCAAGCTGAGCCGCAGGGCTTGCTGAAGCGGCTCATCCAGCGTCGCGCTATCGGTGAGGTTGTGGAGATCGCCCACCACTACCCAATCACGTTCGGCAAATGCAATTGCCGGCTGCGGTCGCCCGAATAACCACAAGATACCCGTGGTCAGAAGAATCACCGCAAGCTCCGTCACCAACGCCGCCGGCCGCCGCCATAGCGGGACATCGCGCCAGGCTTTGGTGGAGTTCTTCGGGGCGCGTAACGGGGTCAGGCCGATTTCGCCGACTTCGTAGATTTCCATCGGCGTGGGGACGCCTTTGAAGCGCCAGCGGCCATGGGATTTCCACAGGATGCGTTCGACGCGGTCGCCCAGTTCGCGCGCAGCGCGGTGGGTGAGCGATTCGGCGACTGCCGAGACCAGGATCTGCCCCGGGCGTGCCATCGACATCAGGCGTGCGGCGGTCGGTTTGGCCAGGCCTTCGACCTCCAGCGGTTTGGCGCCGATGCTCACCGCCTCGTCGCTGTTGCGCCAGGTCAGCACCTCGCCCACGTGCAGCCCTTGCCGCGCTCGCAGCGGCTGGGCATGGGTATCGCTCATGGCCTTGAGCCCAC
Source organism: Xanthomonas cannabis pv. cannabis (assembly GCF_000802365.1). GTDB lineage: Bacteria > Pseudomonadota > Gammaproteobacteria > Xanthomonadales > Xanthomonadaceae > Xanthomonas > Xanthomonas cannabis. The sequence continues at coordinate 12,183 of NZ_JSZE01000009.1, read as the reverse complement.
GCGCGTAATCCAGCGCGAAGCCCAGGCCGTCGATAGGGCGATCGAACAACAACAACAGCCCGTCGGAACGATCGATCAGGCGGCCGCGCCAGTGCTGCTGCAGCTTGACCACCAGGCGGTCGTGTTCGCGGAACAGGGCGGCGGCGGCGTTGTCGCCGATGCGTTCGACCAGCGCGGTCGAGTCGCAGAGATCGGTCAACAGCAAGGTGCGCAGACGTGGTGCCTGGATAGCCTCCGAGGACGCGTCCTTGCGTGCGTTGCGGGCGCTCATGACTTAACGATGGCCCGAATCGGGCGTGGTACCGGGCGGCGGCGAGATCGCCGATGCGATCGCATCGTGCATGGCCAGCACGTTGCCGCCCTGCCGTTTGGCTTCGTACAAGGCGCTGTCGGCGAGGGTGTACCAATCGTTCCAGGCCGCATCCGCATCGATCATGCACAAGCCGACGCTGACCGAGCAGCCTTGCTCGCTCGGTCCGTTGCACAGGCGCGCTTCCACCGCGCGCACGATACATTCGCCGATGTGGTGCACCAGCTCGCGCGTGCCTTGCGCCACCAGCACGCAGAATTCGTCGCCGCCGAGCCGGCAGGCCAGATCGCCTTCGGCGATGACCGACCGCAATGCGTGCGCCACGTTCTGCAACACACGGTCGCCGGCCAGATGCCCGAATTCGTCGTTGATGCGCTTGAAGCGGTCGCAATCGATCAGGATCAGGCCGACGCCGGGCACGTTGCCGGCGCGGCGGCATTCCTGCAGATACAGCGCCAGGCCGCGCCGATTGTGCAACCCGGTCAGCTCGTCGGTGCGGCTGAGCTCTTCGGTATGGTTGAGCTGGTGCGAGGTGACGTAGAGGTTGTCCAGCGCCGCTTCCAGGTCATGGTTGCGGCGGCGCAGCTGGCGGATAAGCAATTGCTCGTTATTGACCACACGCACGATGGAACGGCGCAGAAAGTGCGCCACCATCGACGGGTCGTGGTCGACCAGGCGCTGGAAATCGTCATGTGCCAGTTCGATCAGGCGGCTGTCCATCGACGCACTGGCCCCCGCGCTACGCGCATGGTCGCCAATCAGCAGGCCGAGCTCGCCAAAGAACTCGCCCGGGCCCAGATGCTTGAGCATCAGGTCTTCGCCGAAATCCAGGTCGATCTGGCCACTGACCACGATGAACATCTGCGTGCCGATCGCGCCTCGCTCGAACAGCGCCTGGCCCGCGGCAAGGTCGCGCAGCCGGCCAAAACGCGCGAAAAATGCAAGTTCCTCGGCAGTCATCGACGCGTGCAGCCCGTCCGAAAGCGTTTTGGCAACGCTTCCCGTCGGCTCGACTGCGCCTGTGGAGTTGTGGCAAGTCATCCAGTTTCCTTAGGCCGGCCTACAACGTTAGCCCATGGACAAATCCTACAGGACCCCCTTGTTCAGTACCAGGTCACACTCTTTCTCACAGGTGAAGAGACGAAATGACGGGTATTCCAGTCAAAAAAAGGGCCCGGTTTCCGGGCCCCTCCCCTCCCGGGGTGGCAAACGCCTGACCGCCCGCTGCAGGCTAGGCGGCCTTGTCGCCGTGAAACTGTTCTTCTTCGGTAGAGCCGCGCAGCGCGGTGGTGGACGACTGGCCCTGCTGAATCGCCTGCGTCACTGCATCGAAGTAACCCGTACCGACTTCGTGCTGATGCTTGACCGCAGTGAAGCCGCGGTCGGCCGCTTCGAATTCAGCCTGCTGCAACTCGACGAAGGCACTCATCTGCCTGCGGGCGTAGCCGTGCGCCAGCTGGAACATGCTGTGGTTCAACGCATGGAACCCGGCCAGGGTGATGAACTGGAACTTGTAGCCGTAGCAGGCCAGCTCGGTCTGGAATCTGGCGATGGTGGCATCGTCCAGGTGCTTCTTCCAATTGAAACTGGGCGAGCAGTTGTAGGCCAGCAACTTGCCCGGGTACTTGGCATGGATGGCTTGCGCAAAGGCGCGCGCAAACTCCAGGTCCGGCTTGCCGGTTTCGCACCAGATCAAATCGGCATAGGGCGCGTAGGCCAGGCCGCGGCTGATCGCCTGGTCCAGGCCGTTGCGGGTCTTGAAGAAACCTTCGACCGTGCGCTGCCCGGTGGTGAACGGCTGATCGTTGGCATCCACATCGCTGGTGAGCAGGTCGGCTGCTTCGGCATCGGTGCGCGCGATCAGCAGCGTCGGTACGCCCAGCACGTCGGCGGCCAGGCGCGCGGCGTTCAACTTTTCGATCGCCTCACGCGTGGGCACCAGCACCTTGCCGCCCATGTGGCCACACTTCTTGACCGAGGCCAGCTGGTCTTCGAAGTGCACGCCAGCGGCGCCGGCTTCGATCATCGCCTTCATCAGTTCGAAGGCATTGAGCACGCCGCCGAAACCGGCTTCGGCATCGGCCACGATCGGCTGCAGGAAGTCGATGTCATCGTTGCCTTCGGCGTGATGCAGCTGATCTGCGCGCAGCAAGGTGTTGTTGATGCGCTTGACCACCGCCGGCACCGAATCGGCCGGGTACAGCGACTGATCCGGATACATCTGCCCGGCCAGGTTGGCATCGGCCGCCACCTGCCAACCGCTCAGGTAGATCGCCTTCAGGCCCGCCTTGACCTGCTGCATCGCCTGATTGCCGGTCAAGGCGCCCAGCGCGTTGACGAACGGGGTGGCATGCAGGGACGTCCATAGTTTTTCAGCGCCAAGCCGCGCCAGCGAGTGCTCGACATGCACGGTGCCGCGCAGGCGCACCACGTCGGCGGCGGTGTAGTTGCGGGTGATGCCTGTCCAGCGCGGATTGCTGACCCAGTCCTGCTGCAGTTGTTCGGCGCTTTGCAGTGTGGTGCTCATCTTGCGTTCTCCTGAGAGGGACGACGGATGGAACGGGGAAGCGGCGTGCCCGACGGCGCACGCGGCAAGGCAAGGCCATCGTTGCGCGGTGGCGCGCAACGGGCGGTGTGCTGCGGTGAGGCGGGAGCTGCGGCGATACGCGGTGGCGGTGCCGCGGCAGCGATCAATCGATCAGGCGGTATGCCGGCACGGTGAGGAAGTCGGCCAGTGCATCGGCAACGCTCAGCTCCTGCAGCAAGGCGATCGCCTCATCGATGCGGGCGGCGCCGGGCAACGTGGTGGTGGCGCCCAACCGGGCCGGCAACGCACGCAAGGTGGCCTGCAGCAGGTGCTGATCGATGGCGGTGCCATCATCCAGATGCTGGCCGTGATGCAGCCACTGCCACAGTTGCGCGCGGCTGATTTCGGCGGTGGCCGCGTCCTCCATCAGGTTGTGGATCGGCACACAGCCATTGCCGTCCAGCCACGCAGCCAGATAACGCACGCAGACTTCGACATTGCCGTCGAAACCGGCGCGGGTGATGGTGCCCGGCGACGGGGCGATCAACATGTCGCGCGTCACCTGCACGTCGTTGCGCAGCACATGCTGCTGATGCGCGGTGGGCATGTGCTCGTCGAACAGTTTCATCGCCACCGGGATCAGCGCCGGGTGTGCCACCCAGGTGCCATCGTGGCCGGCGCTGACTTCGCGCAGCTTGTCGGCACGCACACGCGCCATCGCCTGTTCGTTGGCGGCTTCGTCGTGATTGATCGGGATCTGCGCGGCCATGCCGCCCATCGCATGCGCGCCGCGGCGATGGCAGGTCTTGATCAGTAGTTCCGAATACGCCTTCAGGAAGGGCTGGGTCATGGTGACCTGGCCGCGCTCGGGCAGGACGCGGTCGCGGTGCGCACGGAAGGTTTTCAGATACGAAAAAATGTAATCCCAGCGCCCACAATTCAGGCCCACGATGCGCTCGCGCAGTGCGTGCAGAATCTCGTCCATCTCGAAGACCGCCGGCAGCGTTTCGATCAGCACGGTGACCTTGATCTGCCCATGCGGCAGGCCCAGCATCGCTTCGATATGCGACAGCGCCGTTTCCCACAGTGCGGCTTCTTCCATGCTCTGCAGCTTGGGCAGATACAGATACGGGCCGCGGTCCCTGGCCAGCAGCGCGCGGCCGTTGTGGAAGGCGAACAGGGCCGCATCGAACAGGCCGCCCGCCAGCGGCTGCCCGTCGATGTGGACATGCTTTTCGTCCAGGTGCCAGCCGCGCGGGCGCACGATCAGCACCGCGCGCTCGGCTTCCGGGCGCAGTGCGTAGTGCTTGCCGTTGGGCGCATCGAAGCTGAGATCGCCGCGCACGGCGGCCGCCAGGGTGCGCTGGCCGGCGAGCAGGTTGCGCCAGGTCGGTGCGGTGGAGTCCTCGAAGTCGGCCATGAACACCTTGGCGCCGGAGTTGAGCGCGTTGATGACCATCTTCGGATCGGTGGGACCGGTGATTTCGACGCGGCGGTCCTGCAATGCCGCCGGCAACGGCGCAACACGCCAGTCACCCTCGCGGATGGCACGGGTGTCGGCGCGGAAATCCGGCAGCAGGCCGCCGTCGAAGGCGGCCTGGCGGGCGCGCCGCTGGGCCAGACGCTGCTGACGGCCGGGCTCGATCGCGCGGTGTAGCGAGACCAGCAGCGCCAGCGCCGCTGGCGGCAGCAGTTCTGCCTGCCCGGTGACCTGGGTGGTCAGCGACAGACCCGGCGTGGCGCGGTCGGTAGGACGTGGAGCAAAAGCGGTGGCAGACATGGGGAGTTCCTTGTGCGTCCGGACCTGCACCGTGCGCGCCGACGGACTATTTGACAAAGCAGTTTTATCAATGCTGTAAATAAGCAGGACTTATATCAAGCGATGATCGCTCACTGATATGGCGCCAACTCCGCGATTTTCCTACAAATCCGATCGGCTCAAACCGCTGCGGGCATTCTGCCAGACCGTGCGACTGGGATCGGTCTCACGGGCTGCTGAGGCGCTATACGTCAGTCAGCCGGCGGTGACCCTGCAACTGCAGGCACTGGAACGCGACCTGGGTGTGCCCTTGTTCGAACGCTCCGGACGGCGGCTGGCGCCCAGCCGCGAGGGACAATTGCTGTACGACATGGCGCTGCCGCTGGTGGAAAGCCTGGACGGGCTGGAGGCGAGCTTCCGCGAGAAGGTGCGTGGGCTGGATGCGGGCGAGCTGACCATCGCCGCCAACAGCTCCACCATCCTGTACCTGTTGCCGCGCATCGTGGAAAACTTCCGTGCGCGCCATCCGGATGTGCGGCTGACCCTGCACAACGCGATCAGCGCCGACGGCACCGACCTGCTGCGCGAGGATGCGGTGGATCTGGCGGTTGGTTCGATGCTGGACGTGCCGGCCGACCTCAACTACGCACCGGTGTACCGCTTCGAGCAGCTGTTGATCACACCGCCCGACCATCCCCTGGCGCACAAGCCCACGGTGTCGCTGCAGGATCTGTCGCCGTATCCGTTGATCCTGCCGCCGCGGCGGCAGGTGACCTACCGCCTGGTCGACCTGATCTTTCAACAGGCCCGGGTGCCCTACACCGTGGCGCTGGAAGTGGGTGGCTGGGAGGTGATCAAGCAGTACGTGGCGATGGGCATGGGCATTTCCATCGTGACCGCCATCTGCGTCACCGATGCCGATCGCGACAAACTGGCCACGCGCTCGCTCAAGGACTTTTTCCCTACCCGCAGCTACGGCGTGGTGGTGCGCAAGGGCAAGTATCTGTCGCCGCAGGCACGCGCCTTCATCGAACTGATCCAGCCGGATCTGTTTACGCCGCGCGGCTATGACGAGAGCGGCGACTCGGAGCGCTGAGCCGTCAGGTGATCGACGCCATCGACGCGATCACCCGAATTTGCTGGCGCACCCCGCTACATGAGTGCGCGTCGCGGTCGAGGTTGCCACGTGCCATGTGTCGATTGCGCAGGCGCCGTGTGCTGTGCAACAAAACCAGCAAACGCGACAGGACGGCGATGCACGGTATGTGGCTCCTACATGCCGTTCGAGGCGACATTGCGCGCGATGCGCGATCGTGCGATGCACGACGCAATGACGTCCGCCTACACTCGGCGACTGCGCTGCAGCATGCAGCGCACGAGCGCGTGGTCTGTCCGGGGGAACGGCGGACCGCATGCGGCGCGCTCGACCCGCACGTCGAGCCGACTCAGCCAATGGAACGTTGACGCAATGAATCCGACCACGTTGTTGCTGGTGCAGTTGGCAGTGATTCTGGGGGCGGCGCGCCTGTGTGGTGCGCTATTGCAACGGGTCGGGCAGCCGCCGGTCATTGGCGAGATGGCGGCCGGCCTGTTGCTGGGCCCGATCGCCTTCGGCGCGTGGCTGCCCCAGCTGTATGACGCGCTGTTCGCCGCCAAGAGCCTGCCGCCGTTGTCGGGGCTGGCCAATCTGGGGGTGGTGCTTTTCATGTTCGTCGTCGGCGTGGAGCTGCGTGCACCGGAAGGCACCAAGGCACAGGTGCGCGCGTCGGTGCTGGTTGGTGTGTCGGGCATCGTGTTGCCGCTGGCACTGGGACTGGCCGCTGCGCCGTGGCTGTTTCCGCGCTTTGCGCCGCACGGCGTCGGCTTCTGGCCGTTTGCGCTGTTCATTGCGGCAGCCATGTCGGTCACTGCATTTCCGGTGCTGGCGCGCATCCTCAAGGACCGCAACATGACCCGCACGCCGGCCGGCCGTCTGGCACTGGGCGCGGCGGTCATCGACGACGCCACGGTATGGATCTTCCTGGCGATCGTGCTCACGCTCACCGGCAACACTGCGCACGGCGGTGTGGCATTTACTGCGGCCGGTGCGCTGGTCTTGATCGCACTGGTGTTCGGCGCGCTCAAGCCGGCGTATGCGCGGCTGCTGCGGCCGCGGGCGAGCGATGGCCGCTATGCCTCCACTGCGCTGGTGTGGGTGTTGATCGGCCTGCTGGGCTGCGCGGCGGTGGCCGAATGGATCGGCTTGCATGCGATCTTCGGTGCATTCGTGTTCGGCATCTGCCTGCCGCGCGACGACCGTTTGCTGGAGCATCTGGCCGGACGCATCGAACCGCTGGCGATCACCTTGCTGATGCCGGTGCTGTTTGCCGTCGCCGGACAGGCCACCAGCCCCAGTGCGTTTGCCGGCGCCGGCATTGCCGGTTTCGTGTTGGTGATCGGCGTGGCGGTGACCGGCAAACTGGCGGGCTGCACGCTGGGCGCGCGGCTGAGCGGGCACGATTGGCGCGATAGTCTCACCGTTGGCTCGCTGATGAATGCACGTGGCCTGATGGAACTGGTGGTGATCAAGATCGGCCTGGACAGCGGCGTGATCGGCCCGGACCTGTTCACGCTGTTGTTCGGCATGACGCTGGTGACCACGGTGATGACCTCGCCGATGGTGGCCTGGTTTCATGGCCGGCGCCATGCGGCCCCGGCCGACGGCATGCAAGCGAACCGTCCGGGTCACTGACATGTTGTCTGCCGCTGCACTTGCCGACGTTGCATCAGCGCGCACCGGCAGCCATGCGAGCTGCGCGTCGACCCTGCGCTGCTCGCGCGCCATCGCACCGGCAGGACGTGAAGCACCCTTGCCACCACCGGCAACGCGGGTGGCAAGGGTGATTGCGCTGCGCGACTGCCGCATCGGCGGCATCCGCCTCACAGCACAGTTCTTCCGCCAGGCGCGTTGACGGGTTATGCCACAGACTGCCGCCATGTCCTCAGAAACTCAATCCCGCTATACGCAGCTCCCACCTCCGCCCGAGTTGCGCACCCAGCTGCGTTGCAGCTGGCGCCACCGGCAAGGTGCAGCCAATGCGCCGGTGCGGGTGTTGCCGGACGGCTGTGTCGACCTGATCTGGGATGGCGCTGCACTGTTCGTCGCCGGCCCCGACCATGTCGCGACCATGGCCTGCGTAGCCGCCGGCAACGTGCTCACCGGCGTGCGATTGACTGCAGGCGCGGCCGCCGGTGTGCTGGGCATTCCGCTGCACCATATTGCCGACCAGCGCGTGGCACTGGATGCGCTGTGGGGACGCGATGCAGGCGAGTGGCAACAGAAGCTGTGCGATGGCGACGTGCTGCAGACCTTGCATGCGCTGTGTCGTCACCGCGCGGTGGCCGTGGACCAACAGATGGCCTTCACCTTCGCCCAGCTGGCCGGGCCTGCAGCGCCGCGCCTGCCGGCGTTGTGCGCAAGCCTGGAGATCAGCGAGCGGCAGCTGCGGCGGCGCTGTCACGCAGCGTTCGGCTATGGCCCCAAGACGCTGGAGCGGATCTTGCGGCTGCAGCGTTTCCTGCGACTGGCATCTGGCCAGCCCACGCTGACCGCCGCCGCGCTGGAGGCCGGGTATGGCGACGCACCGCATCTGGTGCGCGATGCGCGCCTGCTCGCCCAGCTGAGTCCGCGTGAGCTGGTGCAGCAACACGCACGGTGATGGCCGTTTTCGCCAAGCCGCCAGGTCGCTGCGCAAGGCACGCTGTGCAGCCACCGACCGCGAGGACATCGCCATGCAACGCAACGCACAGCATCACCGTATCGACTATCTGGAATTTGCCGTGGCCTCTATCGCCACCGCCAAGGCGTTTTACGCTGCGGCGTTCGACTGGACGTTCCAGGACTACGGACCGGACTATTGCGAATTCCGCGACGGCCGCCTGAGCGGCGGCTTCTTCCATGGAGCCCCGCAGCCGGGTGGCGCACTGGTGGTTCTGGCCTCCGACGATCTGGCGGCGTCGCAGGCACGCATCGAAGCCGCTGGCGGCACCATCACCCGCCCGGTGTTCGCATTCCCGGGCGGGCGGCGTTTCCACTTCACCGACCCTGACGGGTACGCGCTGGCGGTATGGACGCAGGAGCTGGCCGAGGCGTGACCTGGCCTGCCGGGGATGCTCCCGCCCAAGCCACGTGGTGCGGCGAAGGCTTCTGCATCCGGCCGCCGTGAGCCGGCAACCTGCGCTGCAGCGTTGCCGGCCCAATGCCCGTCAATAGCCAGCGCCGGTTCGCCCCCGGCCGCTCATTCGCGCCCGTAAAGCCCCAGAAACATCTCCACCGACGATTCGACGACCTGCACCTGCTGCGCGGGCGTCAGCGGCGGCTGCCCCAGCGCAAGCTGCGGCCAGAACGCAAATCCCTTGACCAGCGCCTGCAATTGCTGCGAGGCGAAGTCCGGGTCCACCGGCGCCAGGCGGCCATCGGCCAGTGCGGCGCGCAGCCAGGTGGTGGTGCCCTCTTCCTTGCTGCCCAGTTGGGCCAGCAGCGCGCGTGCGCGCTCGGGCGAGTGGATACCTTCGGCAATCGCCACGCGCGACAGATCGATAAATGCCGCGTCGTCGAGCAGGCGTAATTTCTGCTGCAGCAACTGCGTCAATTGCGTGCGCAATGCCTGGTCGGGGCGGTAGGCCAGGCTCACCGCCTCGGCGCTGCGTTGCCACAAGCCGCGCAGGATCTCCCCAAACAACACGTCCTTGCTGGGGAAGTGGTTATAGACGGTGCGCTTGGACACGCCTGCGGAGGCGGCCACGCGATCCATGCTGGTGGCTTCGAAACCATGCTGGCGGAACTCGACACTGGCCGCTTCCAAGATGGCGTGACGCTTGCGGTCGGTGAGCCGCTGCGGCGCCGGCGCCGAATCGGATGAACTGGACATGGCGCAATGTTACACCGGGCGGTTTACATTCCCCAGAATAAAACTACACTGTGTAGTGTAATTTGTGTTTCCAATATCTCGATACACCACCTCTACGCCGGATACCGTCGTGCCTACCCAATCCCTGCCACTGCCATACGCCTCTTCGCCGCAGTTTCGTCATGGGCGGTTCCGCAACGCGCTACCCACCACCTTGAGTACTCCCGGCGTGTTGGCAGGCCTGCGGCTACTGTGGCAGGTGCTGTTCAACAAGCCGGCGCGCACGGTGCCGTCGCAGGCATTGCCGATTGTGCCGTTGACCGCCACGGACCTGCACAACGCGCCGGACCGCAGCCTGTTCCGGCTCGGTCACTCCACGGTGTTGATGAAACTGGGGAGCGGCCTGTGGCTGACCGACCCGGTGTTCTCCCGGCGCGCCTCGCCATTTGCGTTTGCCGGCCCAAAGCGCTTCCATGCCCCGCCGATTGCGCTGGACGACCTGCCGCCCCTGGCCGGCGTGATCCTGTCGCACAACCATTACGACCATCTGGACCGGGCCACCATTGCCGCGCTGGCCGAGCGCGTCGGCGTGTTCGTCGCGCCGCTGGGCGTGGGCGACCTGCTGGTGCGCTGGGGCGTGGATCCGGCCAAGGTGCGCCAGCTGGACTGGTGGCAGTCGGTGCAGATCGACGGCGTTACGCTCACTGCCACGCCGTCGCGGCACTTTTCCGGGCGCGGCCTGTTCGACCGCGATCGCACGCTGTGGTGCTCGTGGGCGATCCAGCAGGACGACCTGCGCGTGTTCTTCAGCGGCGACGGCGGCTACGGCCCGCACTTCAAGGCAATCGGCGAGCGGCTGGGGCCGTTCGATGTGGCGCTGATCGAAAACGGCGCCTACGACCACATGTGGCCAGACGTGCACATGCAACCGGAGCAGAGCCTGCAGGCGTTTCTGGACGTGGGCGGCCGCACCTTGTTGCCGATCCATAACGGCACCTTCGATCTGGCCCTGCACGTGTGGACCGAGCCGTTCGAGCGCATCGTCGCCCTGGCGGCGGACGCGCAGGTGCCGCTGGCCACCCCGCACATGGGCGAGCGCGTGGACCTGCGCCGCCCGGCCACCGGCGAACGCTGGTGGCGCGCGCTGCCCGACACCCTGGCGGTGGCGCGGTGAGCCGCTGGACGCTGGCCAACCTGCCCCCGCAGCGGGCACGGGTGGCCGTGATTACCGGTGCCAGCCCAGGTGGGCTGGGCTATGAAACTGCGCTGGCTCTGGCCGGTGCCGGCGCCAGCCTGGTGCTGACCGCGCGCAATGCCGCCAAGGGCGAGGCCGCGCGGCAGGCACTGCTGGCCGCGCATCCCGCCGCCACGGTGCGCGTTGAAACCCTGGACCTTGCACAACTGGCATCGGTGCGCGCGTTTGCCGATCGGCTTGCCGCGTACCAGCAGCGGGTGGATCTGTTGATCAACAACGCCGGGGTGATGGCCCCGCCGCAGCGGCAGACCACCGCCGACGGTATGGAGTAGCAGTTCGGCAGCAATTATCTCGGGCACTTCGCGCTCACTGCGCAGCTGCTGCCGCTGTTGCGTGCGGCCGCGGCGCCACGCGTGGTCAATCTGTCGAGTCTGGCCCACCGTCAGGCCCGCATCGATTTCGACGACCTGCAGACCGAGCGTCCGTATCGCCCCTGGAAGGCTTATGGCCAGTCCAAATTGGCGATGCTGATGTTCAGCATGGAACTGCAGCGGCGCAGCGACGCGCAGGGCTGGGGGCTGCACTCAGTCGCCGCACATCCCGGCGTTGCACGGACCGCATTGATCGCCAACGGGCCGGCCGCCGGTGGCCGCCGTACGGCGCTTGGCGCGGCAACCGCCTTGCTGGGGCCTTACCTCAGCTACTCGGCCGCGGCCGGCGCACTGCCCACGTTATATGCCGCCACCGCGCCACAGGCACAGGGCGGCGGGTATTACGGCCCGGACGGCCTGTTCGAGCTCAAAGGCGACCCGGCCCCGGCAAAGATCGCCCGCCAGGCCCACGACCGCCACGTGGCTGCGCACCTGTGGGAGACCTCCTGCACGCTGGCGGGTGTGGCGTTCTGAGCTCAGGCGGAGCGGTGGTCTGCGCCGCCGGTAGGCGTACCTGCTTGCATGCAGCGACGGGGGAGCAATCGCGCGCGGCTTACAGCCGGATCCACTCCAGCCCGTCACCGCGCCGGTAATACACCGCCACCGCCTTGCCATACACCGCCGCCGCATCGACAAAGCCGAAATAGCGCCCATCCAGGCTGTTGCCACGATGGTCGCCCATCACCAGCAGCTTGCCGGCCGGCACCTGTACCGCGTGCAGGTCCGGGCCGCCACCGGCATCCAGGTCGAGCTGCGCCACACGCGCACCAAAGCGTTCGTGCGCACCGTCGCCATCGCCCTGCAGCGGCTGTCCGTTGATCGACAGATGGCCATCGCGCAGGTCGACACGGTCGCCAGCCACCGCCACCACGCGTTTGATCAGGCGCGTGCCATCGCGCGGCGAATCGAACACCACCACCTCGCCGCGCTGCGGTTGCTCGCCATCGACAACGATGCGGTTGCTCAGCGGCACGCGCCAGCCATAGGCGTGCATGTCCACCACCACCCGGTCGCCCGGCTGCAAGGTGGGCTGCATCGAGCCGGTGGGCACCTGGTAGTGATTGGCGAACGA
>NZ_JSZE01000089.1 GCF_000802365.1 Xanthomonas cannabis pv. cannabis | reverse complement strand
GCCACGGGGGAAGCCGACGCGGCCGGTGCCGGGGGGGACGCGGACGCGGCGGGCACCACGCGGTGGGTCAGCAGCCGGTGGCTGCTGGCCGCTGCGCACAATGCCGCGTTGACGTCCGGCAGGTCGCTGGCGGCAATGGTGAGCCACAGCGGGGCGGTGTCGGGCTGCAACAGCCAGGCCGGGTCGAACGGGCCGGGCAGCCAGCGGATCCGGCCGGCGCGCGTCCACTGCTGCAACTGCGGGGTCAGTTGCGGCGCGCCCACCAACGGCAAGGCGCCGGCCTGCAACAGCTGGGCGGTGGCACGTTCGGCATCGACGCCGCCGCCAACCACCAGGACGGCACGGCCATGCAGGTCGGCAAGGAGCGGGAACGCAGAGATCACGGCCGGGGTATCGAAGGAGAGGGCCAGACCGTAACGCCGGCATATAGCCGTCGGAAATGACTTCATACACCCTGAAAATAGCGTTCGGTTATAAGCTGGCCCCTGGAACTCCTCTACAGTCGAAGTCCTTGTAGCGCCTCGCGCTTTTTTGGATATAAGCCCATGACGCTGACCCAACTTCGCTACCTGGTGGCCATTGCCGATGCCGAGCTAAACATCACGCTGGCCGCCGCGCGCGTGCACGCGACCCAGCCCGGTCTGTCCAAGCAACTCAAGCAGCTGGAAGACGAGCTCGGTTTTTTGTTGTTCGTGCGCAAGGGGCGCAGCCTGGACGCGGTCACGCCGGCCGGGGTGGAAGTGATCGAGCGCGCGCGCGCGGTGCTGTCGGAGGCCAACAACATCCGCACCTATGCTGCCAACCAGCGCCGCGAGAGCCAGGGGCAGCTGACCTTGACCACCACCCACACCCAGGCGCGCTTCGTGCTGCCGCCGGCGGTGGCGCAGATCAAGCACGCCTACCCGCAGGTAAGCGTGCACCTGCAGCAGGCCGCCGAGAGCGCGGCGCTGGACTTGCTCAGCCAGGGCGATGCGGATATCGCGGTGGTCAGCACCGCCGGCGGCGAGCCCAGTGCCGGCATTGCGGTGCCGCTGTACCGCTGGCGGCGGCTGGTGGTGGTGCCGCGCGGGCATGCACTGGACAACCCGCGTACTGCGCCGGACATGCAGGCGCTGTCCGCGCATCCGTTGATCAGTTACGAGTCTTCCACCCGGCCGGGCTCGTCGCTGCAGCGGGCGTTTGCGCAGGTGGGGCTGGAACCGAGCATCGCGCTGACTGCGCTGGATGCCGACCTGATCAAGACCTATGTGCGCGCCGGGCTGGGTGTGGGCCTGGTGGCGGAAATGGCAGTCAACGCCTTCGACGAAGATTTGCGCGCCTGGCCGGCGCCTGCGCCGATCGCCGAATGCATCGCCTGGGCGGTCTTGCCGCGCGACCGGGTGCTGCGCGACTACGCGCTAGACCTGGTGCACGTGTTGGCGCCGCAGATCGACAAGCGCGATTTGCGACGTGTGCTGGACGGCAACCAGGCGCCCAACTGGCCGCTGCCGCCAACCTGGGAATCGCTGACCCAGACCATCACCAGTTGAGCCGCGCGCGATGAGCGAGCCCGTGCGTCCCCCGCTCAGCAGACTGTGGTCGCCCGACCCGGACGGCGGCATGTCGCTGCAGATCTCGGCCAACATCGACGGCCGCGAGCATGCGGCGTTGACGGTGCTGGCCGACCCGCAGGACGAATCGCTGTGGGTGGCGCTGCAGGTTGACGGCAGGACCGTGCAGATCCCGCTGGCGGCGCTGCGTCAGGTGCTGGAAGTGGCGGAAGACGAGGTGCATTCGGCGCAGTGGTTTGCCGACCAGGACGATGTGGATCCGTTCGGGGTTTGAAGGCGCAGTCAGGCAGTCCGGGCCGATGGAGCCCGTGCCGCATCCGCTCGTTTGCGGACGCGTTATACCCCGTTGTTGTTGTGCTCGCCAAATGCGAATGCGTGCTGCATTGCAGCGTGGGCCGGAACCGATTTATTCAATCGAATCAGGGCGATACGCGAGCGACTCAACGCAGTGCCTCGCGCGCTGTCGGTGATTCTCCCTACACGTGTCAGGGCCGTCTGGCCGGCGTCGCTGGCCTCCATCAAGTTGGGCGTGGCGCTGTCGTAAACAGTGATAGCAACCACGTCACGACACCTCCGAACGTCTAGGGGTGGACGGCGCAGGACCGGCGATGCAGACATCGCCTCACCGGTCCGACTCAGCGGTGTCGTCGATAGGTTGCTAGCGCTGTCGCATCACTGTTGCGCGAGGCTGCGCACACAGCGGCTGGCGCACCCGGGTCCCTGGGGAGAGACCTGGCGTGTTTGGCGGCGGATCCGGGTCGGGAGCTCGGGTCCGCCTTTTTTTTGCCAGGCCAGCGGAACGCGCATCGCGCGGCGCGTAACGGGTCAGGCCAGCGGAATGCGCACCGAGAAACAGGTGCCGCCTTCCGAGCGCGGGCGCACCGTCACCTCGCAGCCCAGCGCCTCGGCGGTGCGATGCACGATCCACAACCCGATGCCCAGCCCGTCGCTACGCGGGTCGGCCTGGCGGAACGCCTGAAACACCTGCTCTGGCTGCTCCAGATTCAGGCCGATGCCGCTGTCGATGATTTCCACCACCGCGTAACCGGGGCGGCGACGGGTGCCGACCAGCACGCGTCCGCGTTCGGTGTACTTGATGGCATTGCCGACCAGATTGCCGATCAGGGTGGTCAACAGGGTCGGGTGGCTGCGCACGCGCAGCGAGGTCGGCACGTGACGCAGCGCCAGGCACTTGTCGCTGGCCTGCTGGCGCCACACGCCCAGCACCGAGTGCAGCACGTCTTCCAGCTGCAACGCTTGCAGATCCGGCATCGCCGCCTTGCTGGCGGCGGCCAGCGTGGCCAGTTCGTCTAGGCTGCGCCCGACCAGGCTGATCGCATCGCGGGCAGTCACCAGGGTGGGGATGGAATCGACATTGGCGTGCCGGCGCATCTTGTCGATGGCGTAGGCGGCGGTGCGCAGCGGGGTCTTCAGGTCGTGCCCGGCAATGGCCATCAGCCGGCTGCGGTAGCGGTCGGATTCTTCGGCGATCAGCAGCGCACGGCGCAGTTCCAGCTGCGCCATGGTCTGACGCGCGAGCGCACGCAGCGCTTCGACCTGTTCGTCGGTGAGCTCGCGCGGTTGCCGGTCGAGCACGCAGACCGTGCCCAGCGGCAGGCCATCGGGCGTCTTCAACAAGGCACCCGCATAGAAGTACAGCGGGGCGTCGCCGGTAACCAGCGGGTTGCGCGCAAAGCGCGTGTCCTGGCGCGTGTCGGGCACCACCAGTACGTCGTTGTCGAGCAGCGCATGCGCGCACATCGACTTGAACAAGGGGGTCTCGCGCTCGCCCATGCCGAGCTCGCTTTTGAACCACTGGCGATCGGCGTCGACCAGGCTGATCAGCGCGATCGGGGTCTGGCAGATGATCGACGCCAGCCGGGTGATGTCCTCGAAGGCCGCTTCGCGTGGCGTATCGAGAATGCCGTAGCTGCGTAGCGCCTGGAGCCGAAGCGCTTCGCTCGGCGGCTTGGGCGCGCAGGGGAGTGGCTCAGCCGCTGGTTCGAACAGGACGGTACTCATGCGCGCGCGGGATGAATGGGATGACACGCAAGCATAGGGCATGGCCGTGCGCAGCACGCATCGCCGGCGCGCTGCACCGGCAAAATTGTGACTGCCGGCCTGGACAAGGCGGCGCGTGTGAGCATTGGGTGAGTGCCGCGCCGGCTGGGCCGGCATTGGCGTGCTGGTTCCCGGAGTGCCGACCCCTGCGGGTCAGTGCAGCGGCTGGGGCCCAGGATCGCGCGATGCACGTCCTGGCGGCACGGGCAGAACAAGGGGTGCGACATCCGGTCGCGCACCGGCCGCCACCATCGCTCCCGGAGAGAGGGCGGCTTACACTGCGGCGATGCTGCATACCGTCCGTCGCCATCGCCTGTTGCACCGGCTTGCCTGCCTGGCGGTGGCACTGATGCTGGTGGCTCCGCTGGTCAGCCGCTGGAACCAGGTGCGCGCCTCCGAGCCGATGTGCACCAGCGGACCGGCGCTCGATACTGTCGCCGCGCAGCATGCCGGCCATCTGCCGGCCCAGCACGCCGGCCACTCGCAGCACGGCTCTGCAGCCAGCCATCGGGTGGGAGACCAGGATGCCGGCCTGCACGGCGAAGCCTGCGATTACTGCGTGCTGGCGGCTCGCCTGCTGCCCTGGCTGGCGCTGCTGGTGCTCTGCCTGCTGCGGGTTCTACCATCGCCTACGCCGGGGCACACCCGCCTGTGGGCATGGTCGGCATTGCGCTGGACAGCGCTTGGGGCACGCGGGCCGCCGCTGTCCGCATGAGCCCGGGAGCAACTGACGCCGCGTAGCGGGTCGCCGTCAGGTCCACGCGTCGAGTGCGTCAACGATGCCGGGTTGCCCGCTCGAGGCGTGTCCGGTTCGCGCGCCAGCCAGCATCAAACGCAGGCGTGTCGTCGGGTTGCTCCCCACCCATTGCGGGTCTTCGTTGTGCTGTGTCTTGCAGGCAGCGTTGTGCGCCCACGCGCACCCGACGGAGCACGCGTCCTCATTGAATGAAGCCGGTGCCCGCCGCCTTGCGGCGGCGCGCGGCTGCAGTGCCGTGGTGTCACGGCGAAGGGTTGGTCATGCAATTGCGATTGTTGAAGACGTTCTGGTATGTGCCGTCATTGGCGCTGGTGTGGGCGCCCGCCTGCGATGCGCAAGCGCAGGATGCGGCATTGACGCTGGGCCAGGTGCAGGTGCGCGAACACGCCCAGCGCACCCCGGGCACGGCGCGCGTGCTGAGTTCGGTGGATGTGATCGGCGGTGAGCTGCTGCACGATCAGCACGTGGATTACAGCTGGGAGCTGCTGATGCGCGCGCCCGGTGTGCAGGTCACCCAGTTCCGCATGGGCACCGATGCGGGGCGGTTTTCGTTCCGGGGCTTCAATGGCGAAGGGCGGATCAATGCGGTCAAGCTGCTGATCGACGGCATTCCCAGCAACGACAACGCCGGTGGCATGCCGTATCTGGATGCGGTGTTTCCGCAGGACATGAGCGCCATCGAGATCGTGCGCGGCACCAACGACGCGCGCTACGGGTTGAACGCGATTGCCGGCAGCGTGGACGTGCTGACCCGCACCGGTGGCAACGATGGCCGTCTGAGCATCACCGGCGGCGGCTTGGGTGCGCGCGAGGTCCAGCTGGGCAAAGGCATCGAGCGTGGTGCCTGGAGCCAGAACTACGTACTGGCCTGGCGCGACTCCGACGGGTATCGCGATCATGCCGATGCGCGCAAACGCAGCGTGGCCGGCAAGTGGTCCTACACCGACCCGGACGGCGCATTCCGTGCCGGGCTCACCACGCGCTACTACGACAACCAGGCGCTGGAAGCCGGCTACCTGGACGCCGCCACCGCGCGCGCGGCGCCGCGCAGTTCGCCGGGCTATGCGCAGGACGACCGTAGCGAGCGTCGCGTTCGTCAGACCGCGTTGCACGCCGACGGTGAGCTCGGCGCGCAGGCGCAGTGGAGCGCCAAGGCCTACCAGAACGACTACCGCAACCAGCGCTGGGTGCGGTTTTCTGCTGCCGGCCTGCAACAGGAGCGCGATACCGATGAAACCCATCGTGGCCTGCTGCTGCGGGGCAACTGGCAGCCTGAGGGGGGCGTGTGGAACGCGGCACTGGAAGCCGGGGCGGACGCGCAGTGGCAGGACAATCAGTCGCAGCGGTATCGCACCGTGGCCCGCGTACGCGGCGCGCAGTTGCGCAACTGGGATTACGACCTGCGCACACATGGTGCGTATGTGCAGGCGGTGCTGACGCCGGTAGCGCGCTTGCAGCTGGTGCCGGGGTATCGCATCGATCGCGTCGATGGCCAGTTGCACGACGTGCTTGCCGGAGTCGTCGCGCCCACCTACGACTACGGCACCATCAAGCAACCCAAGTTCAGTGCGAGTTACCGCGTGGGCGAGCGGAGCAGTATGTATGCGAACTGGGGGCGCACCTTCCAGATTGGCAGCGGCGATGGCGCTTACCGTCGCCAGCCCGGCAATCTGGGGCCGTCGATCAACGACGGCTGGGAGACCGGCTTCAAGTTCGCACCGTCGGCGATCCTGGACGGGCGCCTGGCGTATTGGGAGCAACGCGCCTCCGGTGAGGTTGCGACCATTCTGGGTGTGAATGGCGTGGCGGGTGTCGGCGATGTGGCCAATGTCGGTCGCACGCTGCGGCGGGGTTGGGATGCCCAGCTCAATCTGCAGCCGGCCGAACACTGGCGCGCGTGGGTGTCGTATTCGCGCCAGAAGGCCAGCATCGCCACGCCTGATCCGAGTGCGCCTGCCACGCGCGGCAAGGAGATCGAGAACGTGCCGCACTGGTTGGCCACCGCCGGGCTGGAGTGGCAGGTCAGTGCGGCTGTGCAGTTGAGCGCCTGGGCCAATGCGCAGGGCGACTACTACCTGGAGCGCAGCAACACCCTGGGCCATACCGGTGGCTACGCCTTGCTCAATCTGGGCGCGCGCTGGACTGTGGACGCCCGTAATGCACTCAGCCTGCAGCTGCGCAATGCCACCGATCGCGCGTACGTGTATGCGTGGTACGACAGCGGCAGCTCCGGCTACTCGCCGGGCGATGGTCGTGTGCTGTCGCTGTCATGGGACTGGAGCTTCTGATGCATGCACCCACGGCTGGTGGCGACGTGATCGAGGCGCGCAAGGACCGCCGCTGGCGCTTCTATCGCGCAGTGTGGCGATGGCATTTCTATGCCGGACTGCTGGTGCTGCCTTTCATCATCTGGCTGGCGCTGACTGGCGCTGCGTTTTTGTATCAGGAGGCGATCGATCGCAGCGTGCACCATGATCTGAAGGTGGTTGCGGTCGGCGCTGCGCGCATGCCTGCACAGCAGTTGGTTGCTGCTGCACAAGACCGCTACGGCGGCAGGTTGTTCGTGTACACCACGCCCAGGCGGGCAGATGCCAGTGCCGAGGTCGGTTTGGTGGATGCGCGCGGCGTGCGGCAGGTGGTGTATGTCGATCCATATCGCGCACGCGTGCTGGGCATGCTGCCCGAGCATGGCACGCTGAGCTGGACGATCCGCCGGTTGCACAGCCTTGCATTGGTCGGGCCGTTTGCGCGTGGGTTGATCGAAATAGCCGCCGGTTGGGCGATCGTGCTGGTGCTCACCGGTGTGTATCTGTGGTGGCCGCGTGGGCGACGCGGCGGCGTGATCAGTGTGCGCGGCGAGCCGAAGCAACGGCTGTTCTGGCGTGACCTGCATGCGGTGACCGGTGCAGGGGTTGGTGCGATCCTGTTGTTTCTGGCGCTGACCGGCATGCCGTGGTCGTGGCTCTGGGGCGCGCAGGTCAATCGCTGGGCCAACGGGCATGATTTCGGTTACCCCGTCGGGCTGCGCGTGCAGCAGCCGATGTCGCAGCAGCGGCTTACCGACAGTGGCGACACCGCGTGGTCGCTGCGGCAGGCACGTGTGCCGGAATCGGTGTTGCCCGAGCAAGGCTCCGCCGGACTGGACAAGGGGATGCAACACGCGCACTCGGCTGATAGCGAGCACGCAGCTCACGGCGGCGCGGGCAGTGTGGCCGCGCCCGGGCACCGTGCGATTGGGTTGGACGCGGCTATGGCGCGCTTCGACGCACGCGGCATCGGGCCGGGTTATAGCGTGGCGCCTCCGCGGGGTGCCACCGGTGTGTACACCGCCTCGGTGTATCCGGCCGATCTGCAGCGGCAGCGGGTGATTCACCTGGATCAATACAGCGGTGCGGTACTGCTGGACATGCGCTATCGCGACTACGGGCCGCTGGCCAAGCTGCTGGAATGGGGCATCAATGTGCACCTGGGGCAACAGTACGGCACTGCCAACCAGCTGATCCTGTTGGCTGCCTGCATCGCGATCGTGTTGTTATGCGTCAGCGCGGCGGTGATGTGGTGGAAGCGTCGCCCTAGCGGTGGGTTAGGTGTGCCACCGTTGCCGGCCGATCCCCGCACACTGCGCGGCTTGATGGTGCTGCTGGTGGTGTGCGGACTGATCTTCCCGTTGGTCGGGCTGTCGTTGCTGTTGATGTGGCTGTTCGACCGTTATTGGATGCAGCGCGATCACAGACGTTTTACGGCGGCATGAGGAGTCCCGTGCCACTGCCATGGTGCTGCGTAGTGGCTCACGCGCAAACGCACTCCATGACGTGTCCACCGAAAGAGTGCAGGCGGCGTAGCGCCTGCACCCCGCAGAACACGGCGTGATCGCGCGGAGCTCAGATATCCTCGTGGATGCCGCACTCGCGCTTGAGTCCGAAGAAGCGGGTGTCTTCCTCGCGCATGCCCGGTTCCCAGCGACGGGTGGTGTGGAAGTCGCCGATGGACACGTAACCCTGCTCCCACAATGGGTGATACGGCAGGTCGTGCGCCTGCAGGTATTGCCACACGTCGCGGTCGGTCCAGTCGGCGATCGGGCTGACCTTGTAGCGCTCGCCGCGCTTCTGCACGATCGGCGTCTGCGCGCGGCCGCCGGACTGGCTGCGGCGCAGGCCGGTGAACCAGGTGCCCACATTGAGTTCGTCCAAGGCGCGGCGCATCGGTTCGACCTTGCGCAGATTATTGTATTGGTCGATGCCGACCATGCCCTGTTCCCACAAGCGGCCGTGGCGCGCTTCCATCCAGGCGCGGCTGACCAGCGGGCGATATACCTTGAGGTTGAGCTTGAGCCGGTCGGTCAGGGCATCGGCAAAACGGTAGGTCTCCGGGAACAGGTAACCGGTATCGATCAGGATCACCGGGATGTCCGGGCGCTGCTGGGTCAGCAGATGCAGCGTGACCGCCGATTGCGCGCCAAAGCTCGACGACAGCGCCGCCTCCTGCGGGCCGTGCTGCAACGCCCAGGCCACGCGCTCGTCGGCACGCAGGCCTTCCAGTTGTACGTTGAGCGTGTCCAGGTCGTCCAACGCGGAAGACGTGTTCGATGCGGCAGGCAGCGCAGTCATGCGAGCAATTCCAGGTCGAGGTGACGGTGCGTGGGGTAGGGCGGCAGCGCGATCAGGCCGCTGCGGTGCAGGAAATCGCCGAAGCCTTCATCGTTGGGTTGGTCGCGTTCGGCGGCGTAGCGCGCCAGCAACGGGTCCAAGGCGGCCAGGATGTCTGCTTCGGTGATGTTTTCGCGGTACAAGGTGTTGAGGCGCTGGCCGCGGCGGTCGCCACCCAGCATCAGGTTGTAGCGGCCGGGTGCCTTGCCCACCAGCGCGATCTCGGCCAGATACGGGCGCGAGCAGCCGTTGGGGCAACCGGAGAGACGCAACACGATCGGTGTCTGGGTCAGTCCGTGTTGTTGCAGCAGCGGCAGCAATGCAGCGCTGAAATCGGGCAGATAGCGCTCGGCCTCGGCCATCGCCAGGCCACAGGTGGGCAGCGCCACGCAGGCCATCGCGCCGCGCGCCAGGGCGCTGGCGGCCTGGTTACCGGCATCCAGCGCGTACTGCGCCACCAGCGCATCGACGCGTGCGCGCTCGCTGGCCAGCACGCCGGCGATCACCAGGTTCTGGTTGGGCGTCATGCGGAACTCGCCAACGTTCAATTGCGCAATCGCACGCAGCCCGCTCAGATGCGCTGCCGTTTCGGTGTCGGCAATGCGGCCGGCCGGCAGCGACAGGGTCAGGTGCCACAGCCCGTCTTCGCCTTCGACCCAGCCATAGCGGTCACCGTTGTGGTCGAACGCGAACGGCTGCGCCGGCTGCAGCGCAAAGCCGGCGCGGCGTTCGATCTCGGCCACGATGGTGTCCAGGCCATGATCGTCGATGGTGTACTTGAAGCGTGCGCGCTTGCGCACTGCGCGGTTGCCGAGGTCCCGTTGTGTGGTGACCACTGCGGTGGCGATATCGAGCAACTGATCGCGGGTCACAAAGCCAATCACGTTGGCCACGCGCGGCCAGGTCTCGGCGTCGCCGTGCGAGGCGCCCATGCCGCCGCCGATGCTCACGTTATATCCCAGCAACTGCCCATCGCGCAGGATGGCGATGAAGCCCAGATCGTTGGCAAACACGTCCACATCGTTGAGCGGCGGCGCGGCGAAGCCGATCTTGAATTTGCGCGGCAGGTAACGGTCGCCATAGATCGGCTCGTCCTCACTGCCCGACCCGGACACGCGCTCTTCGTCCAGCCAGATTTCGTAGTACGCGCGGGTGTTGGGCAACAGATGCTCGGACACGCGCGCGGCATCGGCGTACAGCGTGGCGTGCGCCTTTGAGAGCAGCGGGTTGGCCGCCACCTGCACATTGCGATTGACGTCGCCGCAAGCCGCCAGCGTATCGATCAAGGTGGCATTGATGGCCTGCATGGTGGCCTTGAGCTCGCGCTTGATTACGCCATGGAACTGGAATGCCTGGCGCGTGGTGATGCGCAGCGAATGATTGGCATACCGGGTGGCGATGCCGTCCAGTGCCAGCCACTGCGTGGGCGAAATCACTCCGCCCGGCGTGCGCGTGCGGATCATGAACTGATACGCCGGCTCGAGCTTCTGCCGACGCCGCTCGTCACGGATATCGCGGTCGTCCTGCTGGTAGCTGCCGTGATACTTGATCAGGGTCTGATCGTCCTCACGCAACGCCCCGGTCACCGTATCGGCCAGGCTCTGCTCCAACGACCCACGCAGGCGACGGCTTTCGGATTTGATGTCTTCGACGGAGTGAGTCATGGGAATCGGGAGTCGGGAATGGGGAATCGTAGAAAGCGGGTCGGTCTGCCAGGAGAGCTCAGTTGCGGGCAGTACCGGATCCCGATTCCGCAATCCCGATTCCCGGCATTAATAGACATCGCGCGCATAGCGCCCCTCCACCTGGAGTTGCGTGAGGTACGCGGCGGCGTCCTCGGCGCTGCGTGCGCCGTGGGTGGTGACGATGTCCAGCAGCGTGGCGTGGACGTCCTTGCCCATGCCGATGGCGCCGCAGACATACAGATGTGCGCCGCCCTGCAGCCAGGCATAGACCTCGGCGCCGCGCGCGCACAGGCGGTGCTGCACGTAGACCTTTTCGACCTGGTCGCGCGAGAACGCCAGGTCCAGGGTGTGCAGCTCACCGCGTTGCAGCGCCTGCTGCCACTCGGCCTGATACAGGAAATCGGTATTGAAATGCTGGGCGCCGAAGAACAACCAGTTACGGCCCCGGGCGCCGGTTTCGGCGCGTTCCTGCACGAAGGCGCGGAAGGGCGCCACGCCGGTGCCCGGGCCGATCATCAGGATGTCGCGAGCGGTGTCGGCCGGCACGCGGAAGCGTTCGTTGGGTTCGATATAGACCGGCGCGGTCCCACCCTCGGCGAGCGCAGCGAGAAAGCCGCTGGCCGATCCCAGATGCGCATGCCCATGGGCCTGGTAGTTGAGTTCGTCCACGGCCAGATGCACTTCATCGCCCACGCGCTTGCGGCTGGAGGCGATGGAATACAGGCGCGGGGCGAGTGGACGCAACGCGGCCAGCAGGCCGGCGTGGTCCCAATCCGCCGGCCAGCGCCGCAGCACGTCGATCACTTGATGATCGGAGAGCAACGACGCCAGGCCGGCAGTCTGGGTGGGGGCCAGCAGCGCCTGCAGGTCGGCTGCAGCGGCGCGCTCGGCATGGGCGGTGAGGAATGGCCGCGACAGCTTGGTCAGTTCGCGTCGGGTGGTCAGCCACTCGTGCAAGGCCAGCGTCTCGTCGCCGATGGTGACGGCGGCACCACCGTCCAGCTGCAGGCTGTGCAGTAGCGCATCCACCAGCGCCGGCGGATTGCGGTGGACGATGCCCACGGCATCGCCGGGCTCGTAACTCAGGCCGCTGCCTTCCAGCGAGAACTCCAGATGCCGCACGCGCTTGCCCGGCTGCGCATAGA
Organism: Xanthomonas cannabis pv. cannabis; assembly: GCF_000802365.1. Taxonomy (GTDB): domain Bacteria; phylum Pseudomonadota; class Gammaproteobacteria; order Xanthomonadales; family Xanthomonadaceae; genus Xanthomonas; species Xanthomonas cannabis. Next base: position 2,787 of record NZ_JSZE01000089.1, on the reverse strand, counting down.
CACGAAAGCCCGGGCCCTTGAAGTCGCGCCCGCTGATGATCTGGTTGGCCAGTACCTCGGCGGCAAACGGATGCTGGTGCGACCACGCCGGGGCAGCGGGGCTGCTGCGCAGCGGGGTGATCGTGGCCGTGTGCGGGGCGCTCTTGAGCTGCTCGCGTGCATGCTTGAGCGCCTGCACGCGCCAGGGGGCGGCGATGCTGTCAATGTCCAGGTCGGCTTCGCCACGCGGCTGCACGCGGCTGGCGCCGAGCTCGGCCAGGCGCTCATCGATGCGCCGCGCAATGCCGCAGAAGTCTGCATAGCTGGAATCGCCCAGGCCCAGTACGGCGTACTTGAGCTCGGGCAGCTTCGGCGCGCGGCGGCCGGTCACGAACTCCACCAGGCCGATCGCATCGTCCGGCGGGTCGCCTTCGCCCTGGGTGCTGATCACCACGTACAGCAGGCGCTCGTTGGCCAGCTCGCGGGTGGGGTAGGCGTCGGCGCGCAGCAGGCGCACGCTCAGCCCGGCGGCTTCGGCGTCGGCGGCCAGCTGCTCGGCCTGGCGGCGGGCGTTGCCGGTCTGGCTGCCGTAGATCACGGTCAGGCGTTGGCCGTCTTGGGCCAGCGCCTGTGGCTGCCCGCCCGGCAGCACCGCCAGCGAACGCGGCGGGTGGCCCTGCGCCAGCCCGGCGGCATAGCCGGACAACCACCACAGTGCCGCGGCATCCAGGTCGTCGACCAACCGGTCCAGCAGCGCCTTTCGCTCGTCGGGCAAGGGGCTGGGCGGTAGCGCGGAGCTGGCGGCAGTCATTCGGGTCCGGGGGCTTTGATGAGACCGACGATGTTAGAGAAGCGTTGCGGCGACGAGAAAGGAGCAGCCGTTATCGTGTTATGCCAGCCGCTTATTTCGGGCTGGCATAAGGCCGGGACACACTGCGGCGCACTGGCCTACCATCGATTGGCGAGCCTGCCGATCCCGACGACATCCCGATGACCCTGCTGCCGCTGTCCCATCTCGACCGGCTCGAAGCCGAAAGCATCCACATCCTGCGCGAAGTCGCCGCCGAGTTCCGGGCCCCGGTGATGCTGTATTCGGTCGGCAAGGACAGCTCGGTGCTGCTGCATCTGCTGCTCAAGGCGTTCGCGCCGTCGCCGCCGCCGATCCCGCTGCTGCACGTGGACACGCGCTGGAAGTTCCGCGAGATGATCGCCTTCCGCGACCGTCGCGCCGCCGAAACCGGTGTGGACCTGCGAGTGCACATCAATCCCGAGGGCATCGCCCAGGACATCGGCCCGATCAGCCATGGCGCGGCGGTACACACCGACATCATGAAGACCCAGGGCCTGAAGCAGGCGCTGGAGCAGGGCGGCTTCGATGCGGCAATCGGGGGGGCACGGCGCGATGAGGAGAAATCGCGGGCCAAGGAGCGGGTCTTCTCGTTCCGCAATGCGCGCCATCGCTGGGACCCGAAGAACCAGCGCCCCGAGCTGTGGAATCTGTACAACGCGCGCACCAGGCCCGGTGAGAGTGTGCGCGTGTTTCCGCTGTCCAACTGGACCGAGCTGGATATCTGGCTCTACATCTACCGCGAAAAGATCCCGGTGGTGCCGCTGTATTTCGCCGCGCCGCGCCCGGTGGTGGAGCGCGACTGCGCGCTGATCCTGGTCGACGACGCGCGCCTGCCGCTGCACCCGGGCGAAACCCCGCAGCTGCGTTCGGTGCGCTTTCGCACGCTGGGCTGCTACCCGCTCACCGGCGCGATCGAGTCCAGCGCCGACACCCTGGAGGCGGTGATCGCCGAAATGCTGGTCAGCACCAGCTCCGAGCGCCAGGGCCGCATGATCGACCACGCACCGGGCGCATCGATGGAACAGAAAAAGCTTGAGGGGTATTTTTGATGAGCCGGGATTCGGGAGTCGGGATTCGGGATTGGCAAGAGCAACCCGCGGCGAGCGGGAAGGTGGAGGGGAGCGCTCTTGCGAATCCCGAATCCCCAATCCCCAATCCCGGCACCATCGCTGCCTACCTCCAGCAGCACGAATCCAAGCCGCTGCTGCGCTTCATCACCTGCGGCAGCGTGGACGACGGCAAGAGCACGCTGATCGGGCGGTTGCTGTACGACAGCAAGCGTTTGTTCGACGATCAGCTGGCGGCGCTGGAAAGCGACAGCCGGCGGCATGGCACGCAGGGCGAGGGTATCGATTACGCGCTGCTGATGGACGGGCTGGCGGCCGAGCGCGAACAGGGCATCACCATCGATGTCGCGTACCGCTATTTCGATACCGACCAGCGCAAGTTCATCGTGGCCGATTGCCCCGGGCACGAGCAGTACACGCGCAATATGGCCACCGGCGCATCGACCGGCGATGTGGCGGTGGTGCTGGTGGACGCACGCAAGGGCCTGCTGGCGCAGACGCGTCGCCACAGCTATATCGTGTCGTTGCTGGGCATCCGGCACGTGGTGCTGGCGGTCAACAAGATGGATCTGGTGGATTACGACGCGCAGGTGTTCGCCGGCATTGCCGAAGGCTATCGCGCGCTGGCCGCGCAGCTGGGCATCGCCGATGTGCAGTGCATTCCGCTTTCGGCGCTGGCTGGCGAAAATCTGTCCAGCGCCTCGAAGCGGATGCCGTGGTACCAGGGCCCGCCTCTGTTGCAGCATCTTGAAACCGTGCAGCTGGAGCCGCCGGAAGCCGGCAGCGGCCTGCGGCTGCCGGTGCAGTGGGTCAATCGCGCCAACTCGCAGTTCCGCGGCTATGCGGGCACGATTGCTGCCGGTCAGGTGCGTGTGGGCGATGCGGTGGTGG